>JAGNZK010000031.1 GCA_017984435.1 Nitrosomonas sp.
TGACTGACATAACGAATCATAGTGCACGGCTTTTGGTGTTAATTTACATATTTATGTGCACTATTTTACCAAATAATACAATATTGTTAAACTCAATCAGTTAGTTATGATTTTTGAGTAAGCTCTATTTAATGGCCGGATCAATAAGATATATTTGAAAAACTATGCTGCCATAAAAAAACAGCGCTATTGGGTAGCGCTGTTGTAAACGGAGAAAATGTAAGGCTAAGCAGTTGTATTAATATTCTGCCCAAGATGTGAAGGCAGATTTTGTATGGGTGTATTATCCGGAATTGCCTCAATCAAAGCGAGTGCGCCTGCAGCACTCAAGTCCATTGCTTTTTTAAGAACGGCAATACTGACTGCCTGATTAGTACTGGTTTCGGCCATTGTTGTTGCCACATTTGCTATACCTGTAACGTCCATAGAGATACTCCTTAACTTTTACAGTGTTAATAGCGGCAGACAGTACAAAATATTTTAGAAATAAGGAGGAATTCTTTAGTATCCATAAAATGAAGGGTGGATTTTGTTGAGTTGCAGCAGTGGGTTATTGCAAAAGATACTTTGATTTCTATGGATTTCAGTGATTTTTAAGGAATGTTGAAAAAAGCTTCTTAAATTGATCTCTCCAATTCAAGCCCACTGCCAGAGGGATTTTGACTTGAAAACTTGTGTCAGCATTTTCACCATCCAGGTACAAATAATATTGCCCTAGTTCGCTCAGCTTAATTGTTTGAGTGATGACTCCGGACTGATGTCGTTGTGCGGGTACCGACAGCACCTCGAATTCCTGCTGATTTTCTTTCTCATCAATTTCTATTTTAACTAAACGTAGTGCTAACGGGATATCACGAGCTGATTCCGGGTACAATAAATCAATAGAGATATTCAGCATGCCGAGTCTGGGTATCTTGCCACACTGCACGGGCATATAAGGTGACCGGATGGTATCCCCAGGTACCTCGTAATCGTCGGGGAGATAATAGCCTGAGTAGCCTACGATCAGTGCCTCTGTTTCTATGGTACAAGCGCCGCCGCGAAAACCCTTCGGATATGTGTCGGATAAATCACCTTGTGAGCTTGTACGATACAATACACCAAACGCTATGAAAGTTAACATAATCCCAACTAAAGCTGCGAACCGGAACTTATGGGATGGTGATTCTGATTTAACTGACATAAACAATATTTTTCAATTTATTCCTGCACTTAGTTAATCGGTGTATTTGTCTGAATTGATGCATCTAGTCGTATCTGAGGCCGGAAACAGGATTGATATCTATCTGCTCTTGGCGCTTGACTATCTTTTTTATTTTTCTTGTTTTCCTCACTTCTTTTTATCTTCCAATATTTCTTCAGTTTCTTCGTCTTCGATATCAATTAACTTGCCGCTTTTATCGACTGTTATCCAGGTTCTTTTGCCATTCGCTTTTTTGACTCCGGCTAAATAAAGGGTGGTTTTATTTTCTTTTTCTTTCTCATTGATGAAAATTATTTTTTCCTTTTTGAGCTTGAAGATTTCTCTACCCTGTGCGTATTTTGTGATTGTTTTTTGAGCCTTGTGTGGAACATCGGACCATTCGATTTTTCTTTCTTTTGGGTCAGCATAACTTGGTGTTGAGAATGCTAGGATTGTCAGTAAGAGAAATGCGAGTGCTTTAATATTCATCATTATTTTCCTGTTAATTTACATTAATGTAACTAAATCTCAGCATATCCAATCAAAATTAATTAACATTGATTTATAAATGGATTGAGCCGTCATAATACTACGCTGGGATGGGAGAGATAAAGCATTATGCATGAACCGAACCTTTAGTACGCTCAGTGCTTTCTGTCAGAGAAACTCTGTCGTTTCCAAATTGGATTTTATCTAATCAATATGGCAGCAGCAACGCGGCGCCCTTCTTCGACCAGAATATTATAAGTGCGGCAACAGGCTTGTGTATCCATGATTTCAATACCGATCCCCGATTTGATGAATTGGCTTAGCAAAGATTGATCCGGGAATTGATGTTTGGCACCTGTACCCAGAATGATGATTTCCGGCGTGCGTGACAACAGACTTTCGAAATGCCGAGTTTCCAGTTGTGAGACTGACGACACTGGCCAATCTTCAATCAGATGATCGGGTAATACAATCAAACTTTTTTCATAACGAATTTGATTGATCAATACATAACCATCGCCATAGCCGGTAAAAATATATTGATGAGCAAAATTTGCCAGATGTAATTTCAATGCTTTGTTTCCTATTATTTCAACTGGAATAAACTTGATTATGCATTATTCAGATCAAAATACAACCAATCTGCTGCAATTACTTATGTTCTAGGGCGATGTTACAACACAAATGAATTGTAATTCAGAGTTGCGGATGTGCAATGTTTCTTAAAATCATTGTTTATCTTTCTCAGTGACTTTTTTTTTCACGAAATTGGCTAAAGTACCGAGAGTTTGAAATGTCTGAGCGCTGATCTCATCATCATTAATCGAGATTGAAAATTCTTTCTCTAACGCTAAGATAACCGTTACAACAGCTACTGAATCAAGTTCAGGAATATTTCCCAGTAAGAAGGTATTGATAGTCATGGAGTTGATTCGTTCACCTAACCCCAGTACATCAGACAGGACTTGCTTTATTTCAATGGTGTGGTCCATTTTGATTAACAATAGAAAAACTTTTTATTTTTATACGTATGAAAGTGACGCATCATTATAAGTCTGATTTAGGATTTTGACTTTTTTGTTTATGGAATGAGCAATCAATTGACGGCATACAGTACACCGATGAGATATTTTTAACTTCTGAGTCAAGGTTGTATTTCAACAATTGAATTCATGCGTGCAATCCCGCTCGTGATTCGTCCTGATTTATTGCGAACTTGAACAACTTGGCCTTCCGAGGCGTCAGCCAGAGCTTGACCTTCCGAACTGATACTGAACCCCCGTCCCTGAACAACCAAATTGACTTTCTGTCCGCGTAAGACAACGTAGGGTGCGCGCAGCATTTGCGGCCGTAGCGGCTGCCCGACAGTAAGATTGGTCGTGGCGACTTTACCAATGACTTGTGTTGTATCGGTAAATAGGCCATCCGGCATTTGTGTCAGATTAGCATTCTGTAGCGTAATATCTTCATATGTGAGTGTTTGTCCGGTTGCAACGGGTCGTGCTACCTGTAACACATTGGCCATCACATTCACTTCAGCCTGGACATAAATAGTCCAAGTTGCAGATGGGCTATTACACCGAACGCCAACGGAAGTTTTTCCCCATAAACGGCCGCCAGTCGGGACAAAGAGTTCCAGCTCCGGACACTCCGGTAAGCTAAGGTGTTTATCAATCTTGTCGACATTAGCAATGACTTGCGCAGATAGCGTTGCAGTATTACGGTAAATAAAATCTTCTACAGCATGTTTAATTAACGAAATTTCTTGGTATTGGATGGCAGGCTTGTGCTGCGATGCCAATAAAGGGAATGAGGAAGTTACTAATAACGATAGGCAGAGGGTTAATACTAAGCAACGTATCATAAATTTATTCGATCATTAATTTTGCCGTTTTCGGCAATTATTGCCGCTGTACCGCTACCTTAAACAGATATTTGGAAATTCATGTTTAAAGATAGCATCTATTTCATGCTTTTTTCGCTAGTTGATTGACTAATCAAACCATCTATCATACCTGGCATGTTAAATGCTAATAGAAGATTGAGAGAAATATTTAGCCAGGACTCATACAATGATTAACAAACTTGATAAAGAACTAAATTTTCATCATCAAGCCTTAAGTCTGCGAGCTGCAAGGCAAGAGTTACTTTCAAGTAACGTTGCTAATGCAGATACTCCCAATTTTAAGGCGAAAGATATCGATTTTGCTAGTGTGCTAAGTGAGAAGCTTTCACCAACCACACGTCCAAACACGGTGAACTTGAATACGACATCTCCATCGCACATCAATTCCGCGACGCAAGGGGCTTTCGGAGATAGCGTATTGTATCGTGTTCCTTTACAACCCAGCGCGGATGGTAACACAGTGGATATGGATGCGGAACGTACACGATTCGCTGATAACGCCATTAAATATGATGCAAGTATCACATTTATTACGAATGAGTTTAGAAACTTAACGTTAGCGATGCAGGAGAGATAAAAATGTCATTATTTAATGTATTCGATATTGCAAGTTCGGCAATGTCAGCACAATCCCAGCGATTAAACGTGGTTGCCAGTAATCTCTCCAACGCGGATAGTGTCACCAGTTCAACGGGTGAACCCTATCGTGGACGCCAAGTGGTTTTTAGTACATTACAAGCAGCTGCCAATGGTGCGAGTGGCGTTAAAGTTGCTGGTGTTGTTCATGATCCTTCGCCAATGCGGCAAGTATTTGAACCGAAGCACCCATTCGCGGATAAAAATGGATACGTGACAATGCCTAATGTCAATGTCGTCGATGAAATGGTCAATATGATGTCTGCATCGCGTTCCTATCAGAATAGTGTAGATATGATGAATACCACCAAATCACTATTACAAAAAACACTGTCTATTGGTCAATAAAGGAGTACATGATGAGTGCAATTCAACAAGCCAGTTCACAGGTAGCCGCATCGGCAACTGCGACAGGCATCATAGCTAAAAAGAATGCTGAGAATCCACAGGATCGCTTCTTGAAACTTCTGGTCACGCAGATGAAGAATCAAGATCCGCTTAAACCTCTTGATAATGCAGAAGTTACCAGCCAATTGGCGCAGATCAGCACCGTAACGGGTATCGATAAATTGAATACGACACTGCAACTGCTAACCGCTGATGTTGAAGATAGTTTGTCAGTGGAGGCGGCGGGAATGATAGGACATAGTGTTTTTGTGCCTGGAACATCTATTCCACTTAAGAGTGGTGAGGCTGTGGCTGGTATTGAATTAGCACAACCGGTTGATCAACTTACAGTAAAGATATTGGATAGCTCAGGTATACCTATTCGGCAAATGGAACTTGGCGCAAAGCCAACAGGCATTAGTACGATTGCATGGGATGGTAAAACAGACAGTGGTGCAGATGCAGCTGATGGGGATTACACTTTTATTGTTAATGCAAAACAAGGTGGCAATGAAGTTAAAGTCAATACGCTTTCATTGGGTTTGGTGAATAGCGTTACACCCGGTGAAAATAGTGCGCTTCTTGATATGGGTAAATTAGGGCTTGTCAATTTATCTGATGTCAAACGGGTATTTTAATTAGGAGATCATCATGAGTTTTCAACATGGTTTAAGTGGACTGAGCGCGGCATCGACCAATTTGGATGTCATTGGAAATAATATCGCCAATGTAAATACTGTTGGATTTAAACAATCGCAAGCTCAATTTACCGATATTTTTGCAAATTCACTGAGTGGGGCAGGCTCATCTCAAGTCGGCATTGGGGCCCGAGTGTCGACTGTTGCTCAATCATTTAGCCAGGGAGGCATATCGCCGACCAGCAATCCATTGGATATTGCCATTAATGGCCAAGGTTTTTATCGTATGGATGAAGGTGGTGTGATTAGTTATAGTAGAAATGGCCAATTTCATGTTGATGGTAACGGATTTCTTACTAATGCGAATGGAGCTAATCTAACGGGCTATATGGCGGATACAAATGGAAACATCGACGCCAGCAAACCGACCAATCTGAAGTTAACTACTTCCGATCTTGCTCCTCAAGCGACATCGATATTTGAATTGGGTTTTAATCTGAACTCAGGCGATGATCCGGCTGCTGTAACAACGTTTAGTGTAAATGATCTGGATAGCCGTAACTGGGAAACATCGGGAAGTATTTTCGATAGTTTGGGTAATGAGCATTCTCTCGTTACTTATTTCCAGAAATCGGCTGCTAATACTTGGAATGTCTATGCAACCGTTGATGGCACAGTTGATGCCGCCGGCGTGCCTCAAGGCGTTACCTTGAGCTCACAGGCTTTAACCTTCGATGGAACCGGGGCATTAATTTTACCTACAGCACCTATTACTGTAGATGTTGATTGGACAGCCATTAATCCAACGTTAGGCGCTGTTTCTCCTCTGAGCTTCTCACTGGATTTAACCAAGGGTACTCAGCATGGAGCAGACCGTTCCAGTCCCAATTTTATCTCACAAGATGGTTTTGGCGCTGGCCGATTGGCTGGCTTTGTCACGTCTGCCGATGGTTTGATTCAAGGCAGTTACACGAATAGCCAAACTAGGACACTTGGACAAATTGTTTTGGCGAACTTTATTAATCCACAGGGACTGAATCCTGTTGGAGATGGCCGTTGGATAGAGACTCCAAGCTCTGGTCAACCTGTAGTTGGGCCGCCAGAAACAGGAACATTGGGCTCACTTCAAGCTTCCGCTGTTGAAGATGCTAATGTTGATCTAACTACTGAGTTGGTAAAAATGATCACGGCGCAGCGCATGTATCAGGCTAATGCTAAAACAATTGAAACTCAGGATGCCATTATGCAAACACTGGTTAATCTTTAATTTCTTTAGATTCGGGTAGAAGCTCATGGATCGACTTATCTATACCGCAATGACTGGGGCAAACCATACGATCAATCAGCAGGCTACGGTTGCCCATAATCTTGCTAATGCTGCAACAAACGGTTATCGAGCCGAGAATAATGCATTCCGTGCTGTTCCAGTATTTGGCGATGGATTACCTACACGTGCATTTGTTGTTGATTCAACAATAGGCGCAGATTTTACACCGGGGACATTGCAAACAACCGGCCGTGATCTGGATGTCGCCATTAAAGGTTCCGGTTGGATTACCGTGCAATTGGATAATGGTGAGGAAGCCTATACTCGCAACGGTAGTTTGCAAGTGAGTCCTAATGGTATTTTATTAACGCAAAATGGACTGAAAGTGAAAGGCGATAGAGGAATTATTACAATTCCTCCGGAAACCCGTATCACAATTGGTGTCGACGGAACGGTGTCGTCTGTTCCCATTAATCCCCAACCTAACACAGTTGCATCAGTGGGTCGTATTAAGCTGGTTAATCCGCCCGAAGAGAATCTTGTTAAAGGTGCTGATGGCTTATTTCGTCTTAAGGAGAGCGGCGAAGCACAAGTTGATGCCAGAGTTAGGTTAGTGGATGGGACATTGGAGGGTAGCAATGTGAATGTTGTGCACGAGATGGTTAGTATGATAGCGCTTGCCCGTCAGTTTGATATGCAAATGAAAATGCTGGAAAGCGCAGAACGCAATGCACAGCAAGCCAGTGAAATAATGGTTGTAAGACTTTAATCAGACACAAATTTAAGAGGGTAATGATTATGATACGTTCATTATGGATTTCCAAAACGGGTCTTGATGCACAGCAAACCAAAATGGATGTCATTTCAAATAACTTGGCGAATGTCAGTACTAATGGGTTTAAACGTGCTCGCGCGGTTTTTGAGGATCTACTGTACCAAACAGTGCGCCAACCAGGGGCTCAATCTTCCCAGCAAACTCAATTGCCCTCAGGCTTACAGATAGGTACTGGTGTTAAACCGGTTGCAACAGAAAGTATATTTACCCAAGGTGGACTGCAACAAACGGATAATCAACGCGATGTTGCCATACGGGGGGTAGGTTTTTTTCAAGTTTTGTTACCCGATGGTACAGCGGCTTACACACGTGATGGTGCGTTTCAATCCGATCTGAATGGTCAACTTGTAACATCCAGTGGCTATGCAGTACAACCAGCGATTGTTGTTCCCCCAAATGCACAGAGTATCACAATCGCACGAGACGGGACGGTATCTGCAACAGTACCTGGTTCTACTGCACCTATCCAAGTTGGTAATGTCCAACTGGCCAGTTTTGTAAATCCGGCGGGATTGCAGAAAATGGGTGAAAACCTGTATATGGAAACTGCATCCAGTGGAACACCTAATCAGAATGCTCCCGGTACTAATGGGTTAGGGCTGTTAGAACAAAATTTTGTTGAAACTTCTAATGTCAATGTTGTGGAAGAGTTGGTTAGTATGATTCAAACCCAGCGTGCATATGAGATGAATTCCAAGTCAATTGAAACCTCAGATCAAATGCTACAAAGATTAGCGCAGCTATAGTTTTAGATGGTTACCTGGAGTAGTGTGATGGTAGATATCAATCTGATAAAACAAAACCAGAGTTTGTGGATATGCGTATTAATACTTGTTTTGCTGATGTCATCAGGCTGTGCCATCACACCATCAACCAGCGCCTATCAACCTTATACATTACGGCCACCTCAACATGCTGTAGCAGTTGCACAGCCCAGCGGAGCAATCTTTCAGACTATTCACAGCACGACTGGTGGCGTTCGTTATACCCCCTTATTTGAAGATCGGCGGGCACGAAGTGTTGGCGACACGCTCATCGTAACTTTGAATGAAACAACAAATGCCAGCAAGAGTTCTGGAAGCAATGTCGATCGTTCCGGAGAGATTGGTTTTTCGGTACCAAGTCTTTTAGGCATCCCTTTGAGCCTTTTACAGAAGCATGCAACCGTTGAAGCGAAATCCAACAATAAGTTTGATGGTGGTGGTGAAAGCTCAAGTAAAAATAATTTTAAAGGAACGATTACGGTGACTGTTATAGAAGCATTGCCCAACGGAAATCTCGTCGTCAGTGGAGAAAAACAGATAGGCATTAACCAAGGACAGGAATTTATACGACTCTCGGGTGTTGTGAATCCAATCCATATCATGGGGAATACCATTTCTTCTATTCAAATTGCGGATGCACGTATTGAATATCGAGCTAATGGATATATTGATGAAGCACAAACAATGGGCTGGTTGTCGCGTTTCTTCCTTACGGTTTCGCCCTTCTAAGGATTAAATAAATGAAAAATCCCTTAGCTCAGAAATACACAAAATCATGAAAGTAAAAAACATAATTATCTATTTCTTTCTTGTTCTTAGCTTGCTTTTACCAGGATTGGGTGTTGCTGATCGCATTAAAGATTTAGCATCCATTCAGGGGGTGCGCAATAACCAGCTGATAGGGTATGGGTTGGTTGTGGGGTTGGATGGCAGTGGTGATATGACGACCCAGACACCATTTACAGTACAAAGTATCATCAGTATGTTAGGACAGTTGGGTATTAACTTACCACCTGGTACTAATTTGCAATTACGTAATGTTGCCGCTGTTATGGTGACAGCTACATTACCTGCATTTGCCAAACCCGGTCAGCAAATTGATGTCACAGTATCTTCCATGGGTAATGCGAAAAGTTTGCGTGGAGGGACACTGGTGATGACTCCACTCAAGGGCGTTGATAACCAAGTGTATGCAATGGCTCAGGGAAACGTTTTAGTAGGAGGTATTGGTGCTGCTGCTGGAGGTAGTAGTGTACAAGTTAATCATCTCAGCGTTGGGCGTATCGCGAGTGGCGGTATTGTAGAGCGCGAAATTCCTACCACTGTTGGGCAAGGCGATTATATTAACCTTGAGCTCAATTCAACGGATTTTACGATGGTTCATCGTATTGTTGGTGCGATTAATGGGATTTATCCTGCATCTGCAACTGCTGTCGATGGCCGGGTGATCCAGGTAAGAGCGCCCTCTGATAATAGCCAGCGTATTATGTTTATCTCTCAGATTGAGAGTTTAGATGTTATACCCGCAAAAGCATCCGCTAAGGTTATCGTTAACTCACGTACTGGTTCGGTGGTTATGAATCAAGCAGTAACGCTTGAAACCAGCGCGATTGCACATGGTAATTTATCGATCATTATTAATACTGAGCCTGTAATCAGTCAACCCGGTCCGTTTGCGCAGCGGGGCGAAACGGTCGTTACGCAACGATCTCAAGTTGAGATACGCACTGATGAGGGGAATTTAATGCTTTTACCCAATGGGGCGGATTTGGGTGCAGTTGTGAAGGCATTAACAGCGATTGGTGCAACAACACAAGATTTGCTATCCATATTGCAGGCTTTAAAAGCAGCGGGTTCACTGCGTGCAGATCTAGAGATTATTTAGGTGATATGAAGATATGATTATCTCGCCAGATACCTCGAGTAAACTCGCTGTTGATGCTAAGAGCATTGATGATCTGCACTTAATGGCGAAGCAGAATCCAGATGAAGCTTTACAAAAAGTAGCGCAGCAGTTTGAAGCGCTATTTATGAACATGCTACTTAAAAGTATGCGTGAAGCTACACCTAAAGATGGGTTATTTGATAGCCAGCAAACTCAGTTTTTTACCCAAATGTATGATCAGCAATTAGCGCAACATATATCAACCAAAGGAATTGGTATTGCTGACATGATGGTACAACAGTTGACGCGAGCTAATAATTCAATGAAACCAGAAACTTCTATTAGTCAGACAGATACCATTTTATCTACACTTAATTCCATTCATAGCTCATCAGTAGTTACCGATGGGCATCCAAATGATAAATCGAGACAGTTGTGGCTCAATGCTCAGATTTCATCTAATGCAACAAGCATGCCGACAAATAAATTTAATTCACCTATTGATGAATTAGTGGCAGCTGCGCAGATGGAAAACACACAATCAAATAAATCCTCTAATCGTTCAACTGATTTTATTGATAAGCTCTTGCCACATGCAAAGGCTGTGTCACAGTCGACAGGTATTCCTCCTCATTTTATGCTGGCACAAGCCGCTTTGGAGAGTGGATGGGGTAAGCACGAGATTCGCCATGCGGATAATAGCCCAAGCTACAATTTATTTGGCATTAAGGCAGGTGCAAACTGGAAAGGAGATGTGGTTGAAACAGTGACCACCGAATATATTAACGGTGTACCACAGAAAATGGTCGAAAAATTCCGTGCTTATAGCTCATATGCTGAAGGGTTTAATGATTATGCCAAGTTGCTATCGGATAATCCACGCTATGCAAAAGTACTGAAATCTAATGATGCTGCTGCATTTGCAAATGGTCTTCAACGTGCTGGATATGCTACTGATCCAATGTATGCTGATAAGTTAATCCGGATACTCAATAGCGAAACATTGCAAAATCGAGGTTTAATTTAATTCTTTTATCGTTTCGCCGATATATTCATTATAAATCTTTTAAATAATATTAAGAATTAGGTATCAGTTATGGGAAATAGTATTCTTGACATTGGAGTTACTGGTCTATTAGCTGCACAGAGTCAGTTACAAACGACCAGTCATAATATTAGCAATGCGAATACACCTGGTTTTAAGCGTCAGCAGGTTATTTTGAATACAAATATTGCACAATCATCAGGTGCTGGATTTGTTGGGAGTGGCGTTCACTCAACAACAGTGCAACGTATTTACAATCAATTCCTTGTTAGTCAATCATTACAAGTTCAAACACAAAGCCAATCACTGGATAGTAATTATGCGCAAATAAAGCAGTTGGATAATATGTTTGCAGAAGCCACTTCCGGTCTTTCTCCCACACTTCAGAATTTTTTCAGTGCGCTACAAGATGTAGCAACAAATCCTTCTGTCATTCCATCACGCCAAGCTATGTTGAGTAATGCCGAAGCGCTTGTGGCTCGCTTCCAGAGCATGGATCAGCATATGTCTCAAATTAGGGAGGGTGTAAATACTCAAATTACCAGTAGTGTCGTTGAGATAAATTCTCTGGCTGATCAAGTAGCAAAAATAAATCATCAGATAACGTTAGCTGAAGGTGCTGCTGGTGGGCAACCTGCCAATGATATGCTGGATCAACGCGATGAGCTTATTAATCAATTAAGTAAATTGATTAATACAGATACGATACGACAAAATGATGGCACTGTGAATGTTTATATTGGTAATGGTCAGGCATTGGTTGTCGGTTCTCAAACACTGTCATTAAAAGCGATCGCGTCTCCTGATAATCCAGATAATTTAACAATAGGCTTAATGAGTGGAGGTAATACGATTCAGTTACCTGAGAGACAAGTTACAGGAGGAGCTTTAAGCGGTATTCTATCTTTTCGGAGCGTCACACTTGATAGTGCACAAAATGCATTAGGAAGAATCGCTATGACGCTGGCACAAACTTTTAATGAACAGCATCAATTAGGTATCGATCTGAATGGCGATATGGGCGGAGATTTCTTCAGTGTGTCTTCACCCAAAGTAACTTCTGCATTGACGAATGACTCGACATCTAATATCACTGCGGGAATAAGTGATTTTAGTGCTTTGACAACAAGTAATTATCGATTTTCATATGATGGAATAAACTATACATTGACAAGATTATCTGATAACAGCTCAATCAGTACGTCAGTAGCTCCATCAGGAGCTACACCCCTAACGCTTGATGGTGTATCGGTTACAGGGGCCACTATTCTTCCTAATGAGAAATTTCTAATTCAACCAACGGCTAGTGGTGCGAAGAATATTGCAGTAAATATTACCGATACAACTAAAATCGCTGCAGCCGGACCAAACCGTACCAGTGCAGCATTATCAAATACTGGAACGGGAGCGATCAGTGCAGGTACTGTAAATCCGTTACCTGTTGATCCTAATTTACAGCAACCTCTGACCATCACGTTTCATGCACCGTATGACGGACAATATGATGTGACCGGTGTTGGTGCTGGGTTACCGGCGACTAATCAGGTTTATGCGGAAGGAACTGATATTAGTTTCAATGGCTATACTTTTCAGATTAACGGTAATCCTGCCGCTGGCGATATTTTTACAATTACGCCTAATACGAATGGATCCGCTGATAATCGTAATGCACTGTTACTCGGCGCTTTACAGACTGCAAATACTTTGGAGAATGGTTCAGCGTCATATCAATCAGCCTATGGGCAGCTTGTGAGTCAAATTGGTAATAAAACACGCGAACTGGAAGTAACGAGTAAAGCACAAGCAAATTTACTTGCTCAAACTGAGAATTCAATACAATCCATATCGGGTGTCAATTTGGATGAAGAAGCCGCTAATCTAATGCGTTTCCAGCAAGCTTTTCAGGCTTCAAGTAAGGTTATTGAGATCAGTAATTCACTGTTTGATTCAATTCTTCGAATTGGTTAAGAATATTTAGATCGGGGATAACATTATGCGTGTTAGTACAAATACAATTTATGAAACCGGAACCAACTTAATGCTTCAGCAGCAAGAGGCGTTGATTAAAATACAGCAGCAGGTTTCTACCGGTAGACGCATCTTAACACCTTCAGATGATCCAATTTCTGCTGCACAAGCATTAAATATTTCACAGTCAAAATCAATCAATGAGCAATATTCAGTTAATCGTACCAGCGCAGATTCTTCGTTAGTCTTGGAAGAGAATGTCTTAAAGGAGGTAACATCACTTCTTCATGCTATGAAGGAATCAACGCTCAGTGCTGGAAAAGCGCTCACGGATGCCGATCGGAAGATTATTGCTGCAGAATTTCGTAGTCGATTAGAATCACTCGTTGATCTCGCCAATACTACCGATGAGAAAGGGCAATTTCTGTTCTCAGGGTATCAAGCAAATACGAAGCCTTTTATTCAAACTGGACTAAATGTGCAATATATGGGAGATCAGGGACAGCGATTGAATCAGGTAGGGCCGACAAGTCAGATCGCTGTTAGTGATTCGGGCATAGATGTTTTTGAACGTATAAAAAATGGAAATGGTGTTTTCACAACGGCAGCTAATTCGCTTAATATGGGTACAGGCGTCATTGATGTAGGATCAGTTATTACGCCATCTAGCCTTACGGGCGATAATTATGAGATAACTTTTGCAGTTGCTTCCGGTGTAACAACTTATGATATTGTTAATACAACAACAGGATTGCCAGTTTCATCAGGTAATACTTATGTGAATAACAACACGATTAGTTTTGATGGAATGCAATTGAATATTAAAGGTGATCCAGCCAATGGAGATAAATTTACTGTTTCTCCAAGTAGTAATCAGAGTATCTTTAAAACAGTAAGTAATCTGATTACAGCACTGGAAACACCATCTAGTGGTCAACCTGGAGGTACTCGATTTAATAATAATTTAAATACAGCATTACAAAATATGGATAATAGCTTGGAGAATATACTTACAAAACAATCTTCTATTGGATCTCGGCGTAAAGAAATAGATACACTGGAGAGTGTTGGTAGTGATCAAAATATCCAATTTGAGCAAGTACTCTCGCAATTGCAACATGTTGATTTGGCAAAAGCCATTTCTGATTTACAACGACAACAACTATATCTTCAAGCTGCGCAGCAGTCGTATATTAAGATTTCAGGTTTAACGCTATTCAATTATATTTGATTTGTTGTTTTGCGATGAATGACTAGCCAGTCAGTTTTCAACTTATTTCTTTCGTTGATAATTGATACCTTGGTATCCAATATCTCGACGAACTTGATAATCATTAAAGTAAATTTTATCGATCAGCTTATAAGCATTTTGTTGAGCAATTTTGATGCTGTCACCCAATGCCGTAACGCATAGAACACGTCCTCCAGCTGTTGTGATTTCCTTTCCATCTTTACCGCTCGCTAGAGTTCCAGAGTGAAAAATGTGAAAATTGTCAGTACCTTCTTGTTCAGTCATTAAGTCAGATAAGCCATGAATGACATCGTTTTTCCTCGGATTCTCAGGGTATCCATGTGCTGCCATTACAACACCCAATGCAGCACGTCTGTCCCACTCAATGTCCACTTTATCCAGTGTTCGATTCACGGCATGTTCAATTAACGTAAAAAGATCACTTTTTAATCGTAATAGGATAGGTTGCGTTTCCGGGTCTCCCATGCGGCAATTAAATTCTAGAACTTTCGCCTGATTTTCTGCAGTGATCATCAATCCTGCATAGAGAAAACCACTGTAGTTGATACCTTCTTGTTTCATTCCTGCTATGACTGGATCAATGATATCCCGCATGATTTTTGCATGCAGACTGGGAGAGATAAATGGTGCCGGTGAATATGCCCCCATTCCTCCTGTATTGGGACCTAATTCGTCATCATAAAGACGTTTATGATCCTGACTGGTAGCTAGCGGCAAAATATGTTGACCATCAGTCATCACAATGAAGCTAACTTCTACTCCTTGTAGAAATTCTTCGATAATGATTTCATTGCCTGCACTACCAAGGTTTCTTGCAACTAACAGAGTATTAACAGCCAAATGCGCCTGTTCATTGGTTTGAGCAACCACAACGCCCTTTCCCGCTGCAAGACCATCTGCTTTCACTACCACAGGAGTGGATTTCTGATCGATGTATTGATGCGCCAGCACAGGATCTGTAAAACTTGCATAGGTTGCAGTAGGAATATGGTGTCGCTGCATAAATTCCTTAGCAAATATTTTTGAAGTTTCCAGTTGAGCTGCTTGTTGCGTTGGACCAAAGATTTTTAGATTGGCAGCTTGAAATGCATCGACGATACCGGCAGCAAGTGGGACTTCCGGACCGACTATCGTAATTGCGATTTGTTCTTTCTTGGCAAAATTGACTAATTCAGGAATGGATGTAATAGGAATATTCTCAAGTCCGCGCTCTTGTTCAGTACCCGCATTACCCGGTGCGACAAATACTTTATGTACGCGAGGCGATAGGCTTAATTTCCATGCCAGTGCATGCTCTCTACCTCCACCACCAATGACTAGTAATTGCATGATATTGATGTATTAATTTAGTGTCTGAAATGCCGAATGCCAGTAAATACCATCGCAACCCCTTGTTCATTGGCAGCCTCAATCACTTCGTTGTCACGGATACTGCCGCCTGGTTGAATGATGGCAGTTGCACCCGCTTGTACCACGACATCCAATCCATCCCGAAAGGGGAAAAATGCATCCGATGCAACCACCGATCCCACAAGCGAAAAACCTGCTTGTTGCGCTTTTATCGATGCGATACGCGCGCTATCCACACGGCTCATTTGACCAGCACCTATACCGACGGTTTGACCGCTGCGGCAAAATACAATCGCATTCGATTTGACAAATTTTGCAACTCGCCATGCAAACAATAAATCTTCTAACTGTTGTGATGTAGGTTCCAATTTGGTAACTATTTTAAGATCTGAAACAGTAATGTTTTGAATGTCGGGTGTCTGTACAAGAAGACCACCGCCAATACGTTTTAAATCATAGCGATGATACTCATTGTGTAATGGCAGAACCAATACACGTATATTATTTTTTTGTAAAAGGAGCTGCTGTGCTTCCTGTGTAATTTCCGGTGCAATAATCACTTCAACAAATTGCTTTAAGACCGCCTCAACAGTATCTCTATCAACAGCCCGGTTAAAAGCGATAATGCCGCCAAAAGCAGAGATTGGATCAGTGGCGAATGCGAGTTGATAGGCACGTAGCGTAGTCTCTGCAATAGCAATACCGCAAGGATTGGCATGTTTCACAATCACACACGCTGGACTGTCAAAAGTTTTGACACATTCCCAAGCAGCATCGGTATCGGCGATATTATTGTAGGATAGCTCTTTGCCTTGTAACTGTTGATAGTTGGCCAAACTACCCGGCGTGATGGTTTCATCGCGATAGAAAGCAGCTTTCTGGTGAGGGTTCTCGCCATAGCGTAAATGCTGTGCAATATTGAAATTCAGGTTGAGGGAATCCGGGAAATCTTTTTGCTGGTGGTTCGTATCAAGAGAGGTCAAGTAGTTGCTGATGGCACTGTCATAAGAAGCGGTATGCGTAAAAGCTTTTTGTGCCCATTCAAAACGGGTGGTCAAACTCGTAGATCCATTATTTGCTTCGAGTTCTTCACAGAGCAACGCATAATCCTGAGGATCAGTAACGATGGTGACTTTGCGGTAATTCTTAGCTGCTGCGCGCACCATGGTTGGGCCACCGACGTCAATGTTCTCAATTGCTTCATCCAAGCTACAATTTTGTTTTGCAATCGTTTGCCGGAATGGATACAGATTAACAATGACCAGTTCTATATTCGGGATAGATGCGTTATCAAGTGTTTTCTGGTGTTCCGGTAAGTCATTACGGGCGAGTATGCCGGCATGAATTTTGGGATGCAGTGTTTTTACCCGACCATCCAGCATTTCTGGGAAGCCAGTATAGTCGCTGGCTTCGAGAACGGTTACTCCGGCATCATGCAATAATTTAGCAGTACCGCCTGTTGATATAATAGCTATCTCGCGCTGAATCAGTTTTTGTGCTAATTCTATGATTCCGGTTTTGTCTGAGACACTGATAAGTGCATGTTTAATTGTCATTTAATTTGGTATTGCTTCATTTTTTGACGTAGGGTGTTACGATTTATTCCAAGTAGATCAGCTGCTTGAGTTTGATTACCTTTGGTATGTTGGATGGCAACTTCAATCAGCGGTTTTTCAACACTATTGATCACCATGCTATAGATATGCCCTGGTTTCTCCCCATCCAGGTCATCGAGATAGCCACTGATAGCCTTACGGATACAGGATGCAATCTCATTCTCCTTCATTGCACTCATAACCTAACTCCTCCCCTTTTTTGACATAACTCAATCTTTGATTTTCTTCAGCCAACTTTGAGAAAAAAATATTGGTCTCTGATAGCTGCTGATCACTGGTCTGTAATTGGTTCATTGCGTGACGAAAGCTGGCAGAACCTACCAGACCTTTGGTATACCAGGAAATGTGTTTGCGCGCGATGCGAACACCTGAATATTCACCGTAAAAATCATATAAATCGTATAAATGATTAATGAGCACTTGATGTATCTCAATGACTTCAGGTGCTTGTAGATGTTGGCCTGTTGTAAGATAGTGATTTATCTCACGAAAGATCCATGGTCGTCCTTGCGCTGCTCGTCCTATCATAATGGCATCGGCTTTTGTGTAAGCGAGAATATGTTTGGCTTTCTCAGGAGTAGTGATATCGCCATTTGCAATGACAGGAATTTTAACGGTAGATTTAACAGCAGCAATCGTGTCATATTCTGCTTCACCCAGATAAGCGCAGGCTCGTGTACGGCCGTGAATAGCCAAAGCCTGGATACCGGAATTTTCTGCAATATGTGCGATGGATAATGCGTTTTTATGCTGCTTATCCCAACCGGTACGGATCTTAAGTGTCACAGGAATATCGACAGCCTTTACAACGGTATCGAGAATTTTCCCAACCAGTTTTTCATCTTGTAGTAAAGCAGAACCAGCCATGACATTGCATATCTTTTTTGCTGGGCAGCCCATATTAATATCAATGATTTGTGCACCTTCTTCAGCGTTATAGCGTGCCGCGGCGGCGAGCATCTCAGGATCAGCACCGGCGATTTGAACAGAGATTGGAGAAACTTCGCCTTCGTGATTTGCTCTTCGTTGGGTTTTTTTTGACCCCCAGAGTAAGGAGTTACTCGATACCATTTCAGAAACCGCCATGCCAGCGCCCATAAGCTTACATAATTGGCGAAACGGTCGGTCTGTAACACCAGCCATCGGAGCAACAATGAGCTTATTTTTTAAAATATGAGAACCAATTTGCATGTAAGAAATATCTGTGGGATTGGATTAATGGTTTAAGCTATTGTTGAGTAGTACTTTTTTCTGAAATTTCATAGATAAGCCTTAATGCAATAGTGAATATTCACATAATTTTCACATTGCGGTGATGGTTAATTATAGCTTTTGTTAGACAGATAGTGGAGGGATGGCTTGAAATTATCCTCTTGCTCCAAATATCATGCGACGTGCAATAAATCGTTTAAGTGGTGGGGTGCAGTCCAATATACTTAATCCGAATCCGCAAGATTGTTTCAGTATTTTGTTTTCATTAGAAAAAACCTTGACTAATGAGTCTGTGAAAATTCTGCCCGCACTGCTGTCTATTTGTCTTCTTTGGTGGTATTTTGACAACATCGCGGGGGTGCCAATTTTATTGGGTGTATTTTTTGTACTAATAATTTCTCCTGCCAGTTCATAAGCGTCTCTCAACCCCAAATTAAACCCCTGTCCCGCAACCGGGTGTAGTGTCTGAGCCGCATTGCCGATTAATGCAACTCTTTGTGCAGTAATGGATGTCGCGTATTTAAGTGCCAGTGGAAATGCGGATCTTTTTCCTGCATGGATGAATTTTCCGAGCCTATCGCCAAAGTGTTGATGCAGCTGAGTTAAAAATATTTCATCATTTAATGCAATGATTTCTCTGGCTGTTTCGGGAGTTACTGTCCAAACCAGAGCAAAATCTTCATTATTTGGAAGTAATGCGATGGGTCCATTGGCTGTAAAACGCTCATAGGCAATACCTGTTTGTTTTTTTTCAGCCTGGACATTTGCAACGACTGCCCATTGCTGATAATCATGGGTTTGATAGCTAATATCAGGTATTTGCTGAGCAAGTTGACCCCCATCAGCGAGGACTAGCAGATTAGCCGTAACTTTTGTTTCTTTGCCTTGATGATCGAAATGTATCGTGCCTGAGTTTTCATGAGTATCCAATCGGGTGACTGCTGCACCGGCAATATAATTCGCTTTACTTGCTGTTAGTTTTTGATGCATAGCGTGGAAAAGATCATGATAATTCACCACAAATCCTAGAGTGGGCACACCTGCATCTTCAGGCGTCAAGGTGGTTTGGCCAAAACTGCCGCGATTGGAGATATGAATCGTAGTAATGGGTGTATTTTGTATCAACTTACTCCATACCCCTAGGCGATGTAATATCAGATGGCTGCCGTGCGATAACGCTAATGGACGGGGATCTTCAACTTTTTCGGGCAGTGCCCGAGCTTCAAGTAATAGGCTGGAAATGCCTGTATCTTGTAAAGCAAGTGTCAGAGCCATGCCGACAGGGCCACCTCCGACGATAACAATGTCATAATGATCAATAGCCATATAATTTTTCTTGGGATTTTTTTACAGAGAATGCTAGTTTATAAGCTAAACCCAATGAAATGTTAAACTTGGTAGTTTTATGCCAATCCATATCGAGCAACGCCTGGGTCCGATTGCACCTGATTCTTGACGACTAAGGATAGCATAAGTGCTAACGGTCATGGAATGAGATGGTTGCTGGTTTGTAATGATACCAGGCTTAGAAAATGGCATAATTGCACAGCCCTATTTTCTACTTTCAATCTATTGATGTTGATGCATCAAAATGATTTGAACTTTGTACCTATTACGCATAAAGCACTTAATTATTTTCTGAAGATATTATTTTGTATAGGAACTTTTGCATGACAAAGTTATTAAAAAATAAATTGGTAAAGTTTATATTATTCGTATTAGTTTCTGTTTCTACAGCAAATGCTTGGTCAGCAAATAGGGATACTGAGCTGATCAGTGCAGCGGATAAAGGCAATTTTCCTTTGGTTAAAAAAATACTGGACACTGAACAGATCGAGCAAGAAGAATTAAACACCGCTTTTCTGGCAGCGATTAAAAAAGGAAATGCTGCAATAGTTGAACGATTCATACAAGCAGGCGTGGATGTCAATTTAAGGGCGGAAAACAGTTATACACCATTGATGCAGACTGCTCGTGACGGCCGTGATCAGGTGGTGGAAATACTACTGACTGCCGGTGCCGATGTGAATGCTGTTTCTGAAGAGGATGACACCGCTTTAATTTTGGCGGCTGAGAAAGACAGAAGAAAGGTCATCGCTGCATTGCTGGCTGCCAACGCGAATGTCAATGCAAAAAGGAGTAATGGCATGACGGCACTATTATTGGCTGCACAAGAAGGGCATCAACAGACTATTCAAGCATTGGTTGCTGCGAAGGCTGATGTAAATTATCAACTGGAGAATGGCGCAACGGCGTTAATGCTGGCGGCCCAACACGGTCATCTGGGTGCTGTCTATTCATTAATTGCAGCGAATGCAGATCTCAATCTCAAAGCAAGCAATGGAATGACGGCGATGATGCTTGCTAATCACTATCGTTATAAGGAAGTGATTGATTTATTAAAGAAGGCTGGCGCCAAATAGCAAATATAGTGTACTACTTCTAATCGAGTTGCTATATCCTACGGGGCTGTTATAGTTAAACCAAAGAAATAAAGGAAATTACAAATGAAATTTTTAACTGTTCTATTACTGGTCATCGCAATGTTGTTATTAACAGGTTGCGATGAAAAATCACAAAGTGATAAAGCAGGAACGGATGCTTCGTCAACCACGATGGCTGAAGTAACCAAACTGGGTGAAATTCCAGCGATACTGAGTGAAGGTTTGACGCCTGAAGAAAAAGCTGAACTCAAGGAACAGATTTTACCCTCAGGAGTAGGCGATGTCCAAACAGCGGAAGAAAAATTTAAAGCATTACTGGAAGATGCAAAAACAGGAGACCCTGCTGCGCAGAATGGTTTAGGTGTTATGTATTATACCGGTGAAGCAATTTCAAAAAGTCCGTCGGGTCAAGTATTGAATAACGATCCTGAGTTAGCAGCAGGCTGGTTTTTTCGTGCCGCCGAACAAGGCTTTGCAGATGCGCAATTTAACCTTGGGTTAATGTATGCCAATGGTGAAGGTGTTGAACAAGATATGACACAGGCCGTTGAGTTGTTTAAGAAAGCCGCAGAACAAGGGCACGTGGATGCACAAAACAATTTGGGTGCCATGTACTTTACGGGTGAAGGCGTAGGTAGAGACGAGAAAAAAGCGATTGAGTGGTTTGAGAAAGCTGCTGCACAAGGCAATGTGGATGCTCAAGCTAACCTTGATGCAATAAAGGCGGCAGGCGGAAAATAGCTTCTGGACGGTGTTGTTCGGGGCAAGCTTGTACGGTTTTATAAGGATTAAATGGTTTTTTGATTCGTGAATACTGGAGAAGGCTTTATCTACTATTTTTGATTTGTATGATGGAAATTACTTGCTATCGAGATTCAGAAATCAGCCGTGAATCGCGGCAGCTGTCGGCAAGCGCCTATAATCTGGCCATTACTTTGCTGTCGCGCTGTACCACCCGGCATTTATTTGTTCCTATCCGCAGTATGCAATATATGGCAATTATTGATAACGAGGAGTTCGTGTTTATTGACGGGGAACGTAAATGCTGGGTAGATATTGCATGGCAGAATTTTAAACCGCAGGTTCGTGATGCTTTGGATCAACCGGTCGCCTATCAGGCGGTTTATTACCGCGAAAACATATCGACGATCATGACGCGCTTACAGAGTGAATTTCCAGCTGCACTGCAAGTGCTGGTTAACAGAACAAAGTTGGATGGTCCGGCGCGGATTATCAATTTTCCGACAAAAAGTTAATCGTCATCCTTCAAGTCGGTATCCCAGCCTTTTTCTTTGGCGCTTGCAATAGCCTGTGTATATAGCTGCATATGCCGGTCGCGGAATTCATCTGGTAAGCGGCTTGGCAGGTGGGCATATGGTTCCCAGGCAGCATAGACTTTCTCATACAGCGTTTGCATTTGCGCACTGCTCCAGCCCGCGCAGGTTTCTGTTTCGGGCAAAATGCCAAATACCCAGGCATCTCGCACGACACGTCCCAAGTGAGTCAGACCTCCGTTTTCATCCTGATCGATACCCACATAAAATTGTTCTGTCATTGTGTTGATCTCATAAAAGTGTACATAGTGTGTAAGAGCAATCTTAGTGTTGAGTAATTGATTGGCTTCTGCTATGGGGTGCTTCCGTTTTTGTATTGAAGCGATCCAATATATAGTGAGTCATGTTTTTGGCGAGCTCCTCCTCGCCGAAGAATACCGTACCTATCTTGTCTTTGCGTAATAATTCTGTTTCATCCTCACTGCGGGTACGTAACACAATTTCGATATCCGGATTCAGTGTGCGTGCGGTATCGATCATTTGGCGAACATTCAGCGGGTCAGGTGTTGCAATGACCAGCATCGCCGCATCCGTGATATGTGCTTGTATCAACACAGAGGGATCTGTGGCATCACCAGATACTGCATTCTTGCCATGTTTACGCAAATCTTGCACCAGTTCACGGTTTTGCTCTGCAACGATATAAGGAATATCCTGTTCACTCAGAGCGCTAGCAATGCGCTGGCCTACATGGCCATAGCCTACCAATACGACCTGTCCTTCGAGATACTTGCGTTCTGTACTCATCGGCAGTTCCGCGAACGGATCATCGCGATTTTCGTATTTGCGTGCCAATGCGGAGTGTTTCAGCATCCAGTTCCTGAAAGGTACAATGGCAGCAAACGCTATCGGGTTGAAAGCGATGGAAATCAAAGCGCCCGCAAGCACCAGGCTCATGCCCTCGATAGGCATCAACCCGAGTGTTAAGCCCAGCCCTGCCAGAATGAAAGAAAATTCACCAATCTGTCCCAGGCTGGCAGCCACTGTCAGTACGGTATTAAGTGGGTAGCGTAGCAGCAAAACCAACAGCATGGCCGCCACGGATTTTCCTGCGATAATAATGGCTACCACGCTTAGAACCCGCATGGGCTCTTCGATGAGCACGGCCGGATCAAATAACATGCCGACGGAAACAAAGAACAGCACAGCAAAAGCGTCACGCAATGGCAGAGACTCTTCGGCGGCACGATGGCTGAATTTGGATTCACGCATCACCATACCAGCAAAGAACGCACCCAATGCAAACGACACATTAAATAGTGCTGCGGCACCATAAGCAATGCAGATGGCTACGGCAATGACAGCCAGCGTGAACAATTCGCGTGAGCCTGTGCGGGCAACTTGCCACAACAACCAAGGCAATACACGGCGGCCGACAATGAGCATCAAGGCGATAAAGGCTGAAACCAGCAGTAAGGTAGTGCCTATCGTACGCCATAATGGATCTGCCGCTGCTTCGGTTCCATTGGATCCGCCCAACATGGTCGCAAATGAAGGTAAAAGAACCAGAATCAGTACGGTTACCAAATCTTCAACAATCAACCAGCCGACGGCAATCCGGCC
Source organism: Nitrosomonas sp. (assembly GCA_017984435.1). Classification (GTDB taxonomy): domain Bacteria; phylum Pseudomonadota; class Gammaproteobacteria; order Burkholderiales; family Nitrosomonadaceae; genus Nitrosomonas. The sequence continues at coordinate 23,775 of JAGNZK010000031.1, forward strand.
GGTCATGGTTTCCAGAAGGCCGCGCGATTCGAGCGCTTTAAGCAGTACCACAGTACTGGCGCAGGATAATGAAAGGCCCAGCACCAAACCAGCACCGAAACTCCAACCCCACCAGTTAGCCAGGATCATGCCCAATATGGTTGCAACTGCCATTTGAACAATGGCACCGGGTACAGCGATACGTTTGACAGAGAGGAGATCATCGAGAGAAAAATGTAATCCGACACCAAACATCAGCAACATGACACCGATTTCTGACAGTTGGGAAGCAATTTCAATATCCGCAACAAACCCGGGTGTTGAAGGGCTGATCGCGATGCCAGCCAGCAAATAACCCACGAGTGCAGGGGTTTTTAGTCGTTCTGCAATAAAGCCAAAGATCAAAGCCAAGCCAAAGCCGGCTGCAACCGTAGTAATCAGAGCAACGTTATGTTCCATTCGAATTCCATTATCTATGTGACTGGCGGGTTTGTTAGAGGTGCCTGATTAAGTCCGCTCAATCCGTTTTGTTATAGTCTTACTACAGAAAATGTGATACTTGAGTTCAGCTAACTTACCGAGCCATGTATTTAATTAGTTTGTTCAGAGTTTTCTGAGAAGGTTTCAACTTCGGAATCACTGGCGGGTATCATATCGGATACCACAGGTGTATTTAAGAATTTTTCAAACTCAACGCGTTCTTCTTCGATTGCTTCGAGAATCTGGCGCTTAAAATCATCGCGTGAGAACGCTTCTTCGAGCATCAGCAGAAGCTTTTCAACAGTCAAGCCAATGGTGATTCCGCCAATAATACCACCAATCGCTGCACCAATGGCTGTACCGATACCGGGAATGACGGAACCCAGTGCCATACCCGTTGCGGCACCTGCCGCTGCCCCACCTAAGGCGCTCACCGCTTTTCCGGCAGTCACTTTAATTAAGGCTTGCGCGCCGAGTTTGATCACTCCCTTACCAGCCACCTTGGCTGTAATTTTACCAGCAATTGCTCCGGTAATCGCGCCAGCGGTGCCAATACCGCCAGAAATCAGCATGCGGTTCTCCAGATTGACGATCATGCTATGTGCAGGCGGTTCTTTGAGCGCGCTCAGTGAAGCGTGCCTGACAATTTCCAGTTGTGAATTATCCGCAGGTTCAACACGATTCTCAGCCAGTATTTGCTCAACCTTTTGCAGATGTTCGGCGCGTAGTTGCTGGTTATTCTGCAATACGTTTTCAATCGATTGTTGCACAGGACCGAAAACATTGCCTTTCATCAGATAATTTTGCAATTTTTCAGCCATCCAGTTTTCCAGGACACCGGTAGCCAATGCCACAATACGTTCATATTCGCCCGGCAGACTGTAATACCAATCCAGATAGTCATCAACATTTTCAGCCATTTGCTTGAAACCAGTATCAGTAGTTTCACGTAATTTTTCCAGCGATGTTTCCAGTTTGCTGAGGCTGTCGAGGTAAGCGCGCTCAATGTGTTCTGCAGTTCCGGGTTTATAGTACTCATCTCCGATCATTTCCACCGTTTCGATCACGGTTTGTTGTGAGGTACGGATTTCTTTAACAGTTTTCGGATTGGAGCGCAGCCAGGCATCCACATAAACAGTCGATGGCACATAAATAAACAAGACAAAGAAAGTGGTGAATGCCGTGGTAATAGCCCAGGCCCAGGGTGAAACCGCAGGGGGGTGATCACTATCCTGGATAGGACTGAATACACGGCGATATTCAGACAACGGAACCATAAAACTGGAAATCCCAAGTGCCACATTATAAAAAAACAACAAACTGCCCAGAAGAATGACTCCCAGATAAAACATGGTGTTGAATGAATGCAGACTGCCTAATGCATAACGTTTTAGTCCTTCAATAAAACCCAGTAACCGGTTGGTTTCAAGGATCAGAATGCTGTTGGTGGTGCCATCCAATTTTTGGCTTTCCATGGCAACCGCTTCCGCTAGTGAAGCATACTGACGACTTGCATCCGCGTGATTGACGAACACAATAAACAATACCGCCATCACCAATGCAGTCACCCAGCGTGACCAGGCTAAGGATTTATGCACGGCGATGTAAGGTTTGTATTCGCGTGCTGCAATGGGAAAGAAAATAGCGTAAATGATGGCAAATACTGGAATGGCGGTAAAGAAAATCGTCCATTCCTGCTTTTCAGCCGAGCCGAGATAAAATAACAGTAGAAATGAAAAAGCTACCGACCACAGCAACCACCAAATATATGCCAGAATTCGGCGCGTAAACAACCAATGCAAAATACCCAGTTTTTTAAATTGACTGGCAAGGTGAATTCTTTGAATCGTTACCGCATAAATCGCAGCGAAATAAATAGGCAATCCGAACAGAAAGGTTACTAGTAAGGCAAACCACAGTTGTTCATTAGGAATCAGCCGCCCAAGAAAGTAAGCAAATGCCAGCCAACTGGCAGAAAACGCCAGATAGCAGAGAATTCTTACAAAATTGAAGTTTTTGAGCGCTGAAAACACAACAATGATTCCTTCATGACCAACAACTGGGGACAAATATGGGCTACAGCAGGACGATGAAATAAACTAAAGTAGCTGGTCGATAGTAGACTGTATCTGACTACTGACTGTCAAGCGATTGATTCATGAATTAATCAGTGTTTTCTCAAATCTCAATTAAATGAGTATAGGTACGAAACGTTGCGCTAAAATAACTTTTTCGTCATTGATGTGAGAAGCTGTATGTTTGAATTTGAAATTTATCGAATTTTTGTAAGTTCAATTCTCTGCTCCTCTGAGGAGAAAGTTGGTTAAAAACTAGTCGATTGAGGAACGTAGTCAATATCTCGTGCGATGGGGCTATATATTTACTATAGCTATGCAAAACTTGTAATATCCGGTTTAGAAAATATAGGATTCGCATGAGGCAGAAAATATTAGCGCATTGCATTTATTGTCTATTAATGTCAGCGATGATGACTGGCTGTGTATCTGCAACAGTCACTGCAGTGAATCTTGGCTTCTCAGATATTTTTGTCAAAGAATGGCTCTACTCATGGAGCGTTGCTTTTCCAATTGGTTTTTGCATTCTATTGGCGTTGTCACCGCTACTCAGGCGTGCTGTGGATTCAATAGTTCATTAGCTGCAAGAACTAATCTGATTTTTTGTAGTTTAATTTAAAGAAAAGATCCAACGTATCATATCGCAGCTCTTCTTAAGAGAATAGGGAGCAGGCTATTATATTTGGTTTCTTCTTTGACCAGACAATTGCGCAATGGTTAATGCATGTTTCCTTTGTTTTGCTTTGGAAAATACCGGTATATATTACTAGTCACGCCGATTTTCAGAGATGAAGTAGTCTAGAGGCTGAATAAGTTTAGCATGCAATCAATGAACCCCGCTGAATCAGTCCGATGGCAGAAAAATAAAAGGCTTAGTATGAAAGTTATCATTGATACTGACAATAACGTAATAGGCACTTTTAAGCTTTTCTGATTATATTTTGCTTTAATTACCTGGGCGATGTCTTCGTAGGATGGCTGCTCAGTTACCTCTATTCTTCTCCCAAGATGACTAGGAGTCTCGTTGATTTCTTCATGAATTCTTTGTTTTTCTTTCCTAACAATGAATGGAGAGGATTGTTCTTTAATAGGTGGCGGTGTTTCAGAAGACGCGGTTTCCGAAATGTCTTGATTGATTGTAGATACTTCCTGATTCTTTCTTTCTTTGCTCTTTAACGAAATAATGTAATGAAAGACGTCTGTTCTTAGTCCTAATCGCTGAGTGGCTTCGTAGATATCATGTGCGTCAACTATAGGTTTTTCTCGTTCGAAAGCAACACTAAATGATCTGTCACATAATGAGTTGATGGTACGCGGTGTTCCGCCAGCCTGGAATGCGATAGAAAGTGCTTCCCATCCCGTATCCGATATAAGATCAGGCGTGCCTCCCGCTACTTTAATGCGATGCAAGATGTATTTGCGGATTGCATCGACATTCATTCTTCCCAGTGTTTCAAGTGCGGCGATCCGTTGTTTAAAAGGCTCCATCGCAGGCCTGTTGATTATTTCCAATAATTCTTCCTGGCCGAGCAGGAGTAACTGAATGAGTTTTATCGATCCTTCTTCAAGATTATTTAGCAAACGAATACCATTGATGACATCGTCCGACATCAGATGCGATTCATCAATGATGATCAGGCATTTTTTTCCTTCCGAATTGATCTTTAAGAGCGCGTTGCGAATATCCCTCATCACAAAGGTTTTTTCAGGTGATAATGGTTGCAGTCCAAGTTCCTGAGCGAGAAATAAGTAGAGATCAATGCTGTTTGCAGGCGGCTCTGCCATCCATATTAATTTGATATTTTCAGGAAAATCGGCTTTTATCATCTGGCTGAGCGTTGTTTTGCCTGAGCCGATGGGGCCGGTTACCACGATTAAGCCTCGACCGCTTTGCAAAGATCCAGATATTTGCTTACGGATACGGGCATGATCACCCTGGTTATAGAAAAACAGTGGATCCGGTACATTCTCGAATGGGAGTATGTTGAGGTTAAAGTACTGCGTATACATATGCATTAATTTCCCCCTTCTTTAAGCATAAGCTTTACTTCGACTCTGCGGTTTTTTGCTCTACCTTCTTCTGTAGTGTTGGTATCTATCGGGCGAGTGTCGCCATAACCAATAACGGATATCCGTTCCTGCGGTATTCCGCGAGAAATCAATATACTTGCGATAGTTCTTGCTCTGCGTACTGACAGATCCATATTGTCCTTGTGCAGCTTACCAGTCGGTATATTGTCGGTATGCCCTTCTATAATGATAAGGCTATTTGGGAATACTGATATCTCACTGATTAGTTTTTCAATCTTGGAAATGGCGGCATCATGGATGATATCTTGACCGGAACGAAAAGTTTGTCCACCAAAGACTGTCATGATACGTGGATGATTTTCGATATCTGCGGTTTTAATACTTTCGGTAGTTTTTTCGGTGATTGTGGATTTATCCTCAAGCTGGACGATGGATGTTTCTGGGTTTTTAGTAACAGCGCTGTCGGCATTCTGATCTGCAGTTACATTTTGAGCCGCATCGTTTGAGTCTGAGGAAGTGTCTTTTGGATCATTCTGATGATGAGGTACATTGATCAATGGTATATCAGTTAACGGTACATTAGCTAAAGGTGTGTGTATTGGAGAGTCGAACGCCGTAAATGTGATAATGGCGGATAGGGTAAAAAATACACAAGATAGTCCAATAATAATGAAACGCATAATAAAGTACTCGATTTAATATGTTTTAAACGAAAACGTGTTATTAACGGACTCAAACGAAATTATTTTAGCGCATTAAACGGGATTTTGCTCGTGTGAATGGGATTCCTTGATCAAAGTTTTACAATTAAATTTAGGATTTTGTAACTGGCATGGGAAACTGTGTTGAAACTTTATGCAAATATGCACCAGTGGTTGCAACCTTATTGGATATTTGCGATAGGATTGTTTTTGCATGAAATTGATATGTGGATGCACTTGCCACTGATGGTTGGAGTACACTAGATTTCTGTCAATTAAACTAGAGTGACAGAAGATTTAACTAAACATCGGGTTTTACAGATAGCTTTAGCAAGAATACTTTTTATTTTTTTATGTATACAACAGGAAGCGAGCTTATTCCATAACGATAAGGAGACTAATATCATGACAACTGCTGCAAAACTCTTGTCACACCTTTCTCAAATACATATTGGAGTCTGTAGACCGTTAGTATGGTTGGTGATATTGGTGCCGATCATGATTTCAGGTTGCAGCATTGGCGATAAAATCGATAAAGCGACCGACAAAGTGAGTGATATTGCTGGCGATACGGTGGCCTCGTTGGATGGTGCGATTGATGCCTTGGATCGTAATTCCTCATCCTGGCAAGCGATATTACAGGATACTACCCAGCAGTTGACCGCTGATGCTCAGTCGACAGTGCGTAATGAGATCTCGGATCTGCTTAACCGCAGCGTTGCCGCTACCGGCACAGAATTACGTTGTAATACCGATTTCATTGGTGCCCGCGTACGTCAGGCTCTGGTGAGAATTCGTGCCCGTTTGCTTCATCAACCGATCCCTCCAGTTGAACCGGCATTGTGTCATGTGGTACCGGCAGCTGTGGATATGGCATTGGATGCAACCCGACGTAATAAACTGGAGTTTTTCGGCTATGATTTTGACACCACGCCTATTAAGGTGACCCTGCAGGATAAATCGCGCACGCTAGATGTATCCCCCAACCTGGATCGGCTTACTCACTATCATATGACCCTCAATCTTGGTGCCAATGGTGTGCCGGTATCAAGTGCCAGTAACCGCCTGACTTTGGAATGGCAAGATCGCCTGATTTCCAGTATTGCCGTCATTCAGCCGGCCACGCCGGTGTGCCGGGAAAAGACGGAAACCTATACACGCAGCACTTACTTGTCTTATACACCGCCGCATACCAGAGGCGATAGGGAATATTCGGGCAATGGCCCGGAAGTATGGGCGACCGCACGTTGGGTCAGTGATGGTACGCATGTCAATTTGCAGCTTTGGATGAAAGCCAAAGAGACGCGCAGTGATTGGACGACAGCGGAAGGGGAACGCATCGAACCTTACTATACGGCACCATCCGGCTGGCGTATTGATGGCATAGAAGGCAATACGGAAAGTTCCGCGCACTACGTTGACACGGATCACAATGATGATCGTCAAGGCGGTGGTCCAAATGGGCCTGTCAAGGAATTTAAATTCCGCGGTGATCGCGATGGCGACGATGCGGGTAGTTATACGGGTGTCGACGTAACCTTTAATCCACTTGTCGTTAAGTTAGTGGAAGTGGCCAACTGCGCGCCGGCATCAACGGTTAAATCTTTGCAAATAAAAGGTTTGATCGCTCCGGATACGATTAAGCGTATGCAGCCGATGATGATGAGATTGAAACCCTAGTTGCTGTAGCGGAGTTTTCTTTGTCATTGTTTGCCTACGTGTTTTGTAGCCATTGTAAGGTTGTACCTACCGGCTGGAGTTCTATTGCAAAACTTTATGATATCGCGGATAAAGTAGGGTTTGGAAATCCGGCCGGAAGGGCAAATGAGTTTGTGTCATCGCTGCAGAAGCTGGCGGTTTTTATTGCTATTGTGCCGATCTTGTCTCAGAGATGTCGAGTGTTGTTGGCAGATGTTTTACATGATCATCTACCAGATCATGATATTCACTAAAGATGTATGGAATGGTCGACGTAAACTGGAGTCCATGTAATCTCCGGCAATTTCTGTACAACTGACTTTTTTACTGCCGTAGTGTAAGTTATGCAATCTAAACATATGGCTACTAAGAAATCATCAGGAGGATAATCTTGAACCAAAAATCAGGTAGTAGCGCTATTGGTACCGATGAGCAGATCATTCTCGGTGCTAACGGATGGATGATGTTGGTAATATTGTTATTGACGCTTCTGTGTGCGGTCTTTCTTGTGGCTACATCGGGTGGTCCCATCAAATTAATCGGTGGTGCATTACTGCTAGCGGTGACACTATTTTGCTGGAAAGGATTATTTACACTTGAACCTAATCAGGCAGCCGTGATGATTTTTTTCGGCAGTTATGTGGGAACCGTATGTGAAAGTGGTTTTTTTTGGGTGAATCCGTTCTATAGTAGAACAAAGGTATCGTTGCGTATCAATAATTGGAATACGCCGATTCTGAAAGTGAACGATGAGCGTGGCAACCCGATTGAGATTGCAGCGGTGATTGCTTGGCGCGTGCAAGATACCGCCCGCGCAATTTTTGATGTTGAGAGTACACAGAACTATCTGCAAATTCAGAGTGAATCTGCGGTGCGCCAAGTTGCTAGCAGTTATGCCTATGACGCCACCGAAGGAGGGCATAGGAAGAGCTTGCGTACTGATCTGGATGCCATTGCAGAATTGTTGCGTGAATCGATTCAGCAGCATGTTGATGTTGCGGGTATCGTAGTCGAGGAGGCCAAAATCGCCCATCTTGCTTATGCACCTGAGATTGCAAATGCAATGTTGCGGCGACAACAAGCAGAGGCAGTAGTGATGGCACGTCAGAAACTGGTTGATGGTGCAGTGGGCATGGTTGAGGTAGCATTGAAAAACCTCGAAGATAAGAAAATCGTATCACTAACTTCTGATCAACGTGCAGTACTGGTTACTAATATGATGACTGTATTGCTATCGGAAACTGGTGCGCAACCGGTAATCCAAATGACGCAATCGACTCAGTAGGGTGTGCGGTGCCAAAATGTTTTATTAGGACGAGTAAACGAGTTGCGGATTGAATTCGATGCGCATCTAATGAAGGAACGAATTGGAGGAGGGAAATGAGATTGCCCTGTCATGCTATGGTCAGGGATTTCTGGAACAATCAATTAAGTCTTTTGTTTGTGTTTGATATAGCTATCTGATTTTTAATCATGGTTTCGTAAGGTGTCCACTCAAGTGCGAGTTCTGTGGTAGCTTTAGTGCTATCAAGTTTTATTTCTTGTTTGAATAGCTTTAATAGAGACGGAGGAATACCTGCTGGTAACCAACTCGTTTTGATATGAGCTTTTTTGAAAATGTGTTCAATTATTTTAATGGGAATGCCAAGTATGTAAGCATCGAGTTTCAGGACTCTATTACTAATTCTTTTAACTGGTGTTGCGCCAATACTGACGCCAAGATCCATAAGATATTGATTCCATCGGGGGCTGTCCGGTGCGGATAGGTTAAAAATTCTTACTTTACCCGCTGATAGAGATATATTCAGTGACTTTGTAACGGCTTGAGCCACATCCTCAACATCTATAAGATTTGACCAACCATCGCCAGAAGCGCCAAGATCACCCAGTCTGCCTTGTTTTAGCCAGGTGATTATACGTTCTGTCCAAAGTGGACTATTTTTCCCACTAATACAGCCAGGACGCAGAATGATTGCTTGCCCACCATTTTTTGCATAGTCTTCTACAGCCCGTTCAGCGACTATTTTGGCGTGGCCATACCAACCAAGATCGTCATGTTGAGGCGTATTTTCTGAAATGATTCCAATTTGTGTGCCGTAAACCGATTGGCTGCTTAGGTGAATAATTTTGGGCATGCCAGTCAGTGTAGCCGCTTGGCAAAGCAGGTGAGTGCCTTGTGCAATCGTAGTTCCATCTCCTGTAACGCAATTGATAACAACATCGATACCTTTTAGGCCGTCTTTTAACGCTAAAAGATCGGTGCTATCAATTTTTAGTGTTGCGATGCCTTCAGTTATGTTGTTGTGCAATGTTCTGGTACCAATGATAGGTGTTATATGATCCATTTGCGTCAACTGACGGACGATTACTTTGCCCAAAAATCCATTACCACCCAATACTAAGACTTTCATCGATGCTTTGATTTCTGCAGTTTTCATAATATTGTCTTTATATGAGTAGCCAATCTTAATGCCATTGCTGTAATGGTCAGTGTGGGATTAGCTTGGCTAGATGTCGGAAAAATTGAACTGCTGGCGATATACAGATTACTTACACCATGTACTCTACAATCTTTATTTACAATGCTTGTTTCAGGATCATTCCCCATTCTGGTCGTGCCAACGTGATGTCCGCCATAAGCCCCAAAACGCATTAATTCTGTTTCCAGGTTATCTGCATCAAATTCAAAATCTCCGATATTATTTTTGGCAATTTCTTCAGAGAACAGTGTCAGGTTTTTTTTCACGGCTTCTACATCTTCTGCAAGATATTGCCAATCAATATGAATTTTAGGCATGCCTAATGCATCTTTTTCGTTAGTTAAGTGAATGCGGCTGTTTTTATTAGGTAGTTGCTCAGCGTGTACTTCTAAGCTGAATTGATTGGTTTTATTTGGCAGAATTACTGATGGAAACTTACGTTCGGCAAAAGTTCTTTTTGTCAGCCAATGTATTAAAAATTTAATAGTATTAAGGGGGTCAGTCAAGACATTCATAACATGCTGAATATAAAGTTTAAGTGTGGTTTCTTCACTATCCTTCAGTCGCTTGCCATATTCATAGCTCACAAAACTTTTTGCGAGGAATAAACCGGATAAAATTCCGCTTTTATGCGATGGGTCAGTGATTTTAGGAAAATGCAAGCGGAACACCATATTGCTTATCCCAAGTTCTTTTTGCTTGTCTGCTGCTAATTGGATACGTCTCCGACAGTAGATTCCTTCGGGGGAGATTTCGTAGCCATGTTGTACTTTACTGGTTGCCCCGTTAATTTTTAACTTGCCTACGTTACCTGCAATGTGGCACATATAGAAACGACCTAAGATGTCATGGTGGTTAGCAATGCCATGCTTGTGTATGTTGTTAGAGGTCAACATGAGGCGAGTCGTTTCGATACCGCCCATTGCTAAAACATAACACTTAGCTTTTACTTTAAAAGTGTTTCCAGACAATGTGGCAATTTGTAAGAAATCTACATCGGTGCCAAGATTATTTAACGCAATTGTAGTTACATTCGCATTAAGTAATAAATTAATGTTATTAGACTGTATCAGGCGGTGTTGATAACGTTTTCCAAGATCAGTAGGGCACGAAAAGCGTTCGAGACCTTCCATAGAGAAAGCACTGCTTGTAAAACCTTCAAACATTGGTTTTGCTGCTGGCCTAAAGGCAATTCTCGCATCGTAATGGCAATATCCCGCTTCAAGGTAGTTATTAGCTTTTGGGTAAAATTCAGCTAAGTCATTTGCGGTAATGGGCCAACCACTATGTGGAATATAGTCGCGTTTCTCAAAGTCTATTGGGTCAAAAGGCATGCAGCGTCCACCCCATATTGTGGTAGAGCCACCAAATCTGCGTTGTCGATATTTGTCAGTAGGGCTGTGCATGGCCTCATCGCTCACTGAGCCACTGTAAAGTTCTTGAGTTTTTTGATCTTCTTTAAAATCACCTGATTCTAAAAGTAGCACTTGCGTGCTTGTGAGTTCAAATTCAAGTGCCATGGGTATACCCGCTGCACCTGCACCGACAACACAAATATCTGTTTCAATCACAACGTCATGCTCAATAGAGCTTGCAGACTTGATCATCAAATTATCCTTTTGAAACATCGGGGCGCGCGGAAGCCCCAAAGACACGTTGATGAACTTCGGCAACACTATTAGAAAAGCTGTCTAGTGAGAACCCTTTTTCATAAAGCTCTCGACCTTTGGCAGCAATGTATTCGCGATACGTTTGATCTAAAATTAACTTATCTAGGGCTTGCGTAATTTCTTCTATGTTGCCCGGTGAGACAAATACTGCATCTTCATTCGATTTAAGGTTATGAGGGATTTCGCCGACGGGTGTGCACAATACGGCTACTTGATTACTTAGAGCTTCCAGAATAACCAATGGGAGGCCTTCATCGTAAGAAGGCAAAGCTAATATATCTGTGGTAGCCATCCATTGAGCAACTTGCTCTTGATTGGCCCAACCTGTAAATTGGACTTTGTTAGTAATGCCGAGTTGCTTAGCTTTGTTGCAATACAATTCGATATTTTCAGCGCCGACAAAAACAGCCTCTGCCATGTCATCTTTAAAAGCCTGACTTCTTGCGATGGCATTTAATAGATCCGATACTCCCTTACGCTCGCTTAAATTTCCTAAAAACATTACTCGTGTTTTGTTATGGGTCGCAGAGTAGGGCGCTCTGGGATAAGTGGGTTCTGGTACGCCATTTAAAATAATTTCGACATTGCTTGGGGATACTTGTAGGTCCTCAATCACGAATTTTTTGGCTGTTTCACCAAGCACAATAACCTTTGAAGCTTTAGAGAACGTCCAACGAGTGAATGCTTTTAAGAATGAGGGTAACTGTGCATAGAAGTGATGTAGTTGAGCCGCATGTAAATGCAAAATAACCGGTACTCCAATTAATCGAGAAAACAGTATCACAGTACTTTTTCTGAACAAGCTAAGCCGCTCAGCCATATTAACGTGTACTCCAGCAGCTTGTCCTAGTATTCTATGAAACAGTAAAGTTGTAAGTGCGGCAGTTAAATAAAAAATTGAAAAAATAGGGTGCTTGCCTCCACGTGTATCTAAAGGAATTAACTGTGCGCGATTAGTTTTGTTTACTTTTTCAGGTGTCTGGCTTTGGATTAAATAGTCGGCCACTTTAAACATCCCGCCCCCTAGTGGGGTCCAAGGACAAGCAATAAATATTTTTCTGTTCATTGTCATTACCTAGTTTAGTTAGTTCTGATCCATAACGGTAGTTACATGAATTTATTTTAACGATTAAGGGAGAATGAAAGTTCCAATGGAGGTATGTATGGTTATAATCAACAACCAGATTATAAATAGAATGTAAAACTATTGAAGGTACAGGATGTGTGTGAAACGTACAAGCCATATAATTGAATTGGTTGCTCTTGGAAAAATCTGTTAATTAATATTACAGAGAAAAATATTTTTGAGTAATGAGAAGTGGCCTCACTTGATTGGAGAGGGTGTAAATAATTTTGTGTAAATGGTCATTTAGCAGGAAACTGCGTATTTATTTTTGGAGTAAAAATGACTACACCTAAATCCCTACCGACCGACTTAATTGATAGCTTGCTGGCGGATTACA
>JAGNZK010000070.1 GCA_017984435.1 Nitrosomonas sp.
TCAACCTGAATACATGATGACTATTTCTCTGTAGTTCCATAAGCTGGATAGTCTACAATGGCCTATCGCCATTGTAGACTATCCAGCTCGGGGGCAAGCCCCCGAGATTTTCGCGATGCGGTTAAATTGCCAGCCTTAATCCTTAACATCCAACTTGCCCAATAATAAATACTCCATCAATGCTTTCTGGGTATGCAGGCGATTTTCCGCTTCATCCCATACGACGGATTGCGGCCCATCCAGAACCTCCGCACTGACTTCCTCGCCACGATGGGCTGGCAAACAGTGCATGAATATTGCATCTTTTTTAGCTAACGACATCATTTCCGCATTGACACAAAACTCGGCAAAATCGTTTTTCCTTTGCTCAGCTTCCGCTTCAAACCCCATGCTTGTCCATACATCCGTAGTGACAAGATCCGCACCAACCACGGCTTTGCAAGGATTAACAAACTCTTCATAATGCGATGTTCCGTTCAGTCCTATTTGTTCAGGATAAATGCTATAGCCTGGTGGCGTTGAAACATGCACTTTAAAATCAAAAATCTCGGCTGCTTGTAGCCATGTGTTACACATATTATTCGAATCACCAATCCAGGCGACTGTTTTACCGGAAATACTGCCTCTGTGCTCTGTGTAGGTAAAGATATCACTCATTATTTGACACGGATGATATTCATCAGTTAGCCCATTAATAACAGGCACTCTCGAATTCTCTGCAAAGCGCTTGATAATGTCATGTTCATAGGTACGAATCATGATGATATCCACCATACGCGAAATAACCCGCGCAGAGTCCTCTACCGGCTCTCCCCGCCCCAATTGCGTATCACGTGTTGATAGATAGATTGCGGCACCACCTAATTGATGCATCCCTGCTTCAAATGACAAACGTGTGCGCGTTGAATTTTTGTCAAATATCATGGCCAACGTACGGTCAGCCAAGGGCCAGTATTGCCGGTATTGTTTGAACTCCTGCTTTATCCAGCGCGCGCGTTCAAATAAATACTCATATTCTTCACGGCAAAAATCATTAAATTGCAGAAAATGCTTAAATTGCATAACAAGATAAATAACCGATCAGTAATACATTATTCATGTAATCTGTTTCAGTTATTCAAGAACTCCTTTATTAACAAGCAAGTTATATCAACCACTTGCTCAGCTTCATCTTGCTGCATCACAAATGCTGGCAGTAAACGAATTACTTTATCGGATGTCACGTTGATCAGTAATTTCTTTTCTAAAGCTTTTTTCACCAGCTCGCCACACGGCACCGAAAGCTCAATACCGACAATTAAACCCTGACCCCTGACTTGCACAACACCTGCTACATCAGCCAGCTGATTCTTTAGCTGCTCACGCATAAAATCACCCAATCTCGTTGCATGATCGAGCAAACCTTCTTCCGCAATAACCTTCAGCGTTTCAATTGCCGCTGCGCAGGCCAGCGGATTACCGCCAAAAGTAGAAGCATGATTACCCGGTTTAAAAACCTCTGCAGCTATACCTTTTGCCAAACAGGCGCCAATTGGCACGCCACCTCCCAACCCCTTAGCCAGTGTGATGACATCCGGCATAATATGACTATGTTGGAATGCAAACCATTTCCCACTTCGCCCTACTCCCGACTGCACCTCATCCAACATCAACAGCCAGCCATTTTGATTACAAAGATTGCGCAATCCCTGCAGATAATGCGCCTCAGGAATATTGACCCCGCCCTCCCCCTGGAAAGGTTCCACTAGTACCGCAACGACATCTTTATTATTGACAGCAACCTGTGTAACTGCCTCCATATTGTTATAGGGAACACGCACAAAACCCGACAACAAAGGTTCAAAACCGGCTTGCACCTTGCGATTTCCGCTCGCTGTCAAGGTTGCCATGGTACGGCCATGAAAAGAACGTTCCATAACAATGACGGTAGGCAGTGAAATTCCCTTGTTATGTCCATGCAATCGAGCCAATTTTATCGCCGCTTCGTTAGCCTCCGCACCCGAGTTACAGAAAAAAGCATTATCCATTCCTGACAACTCAATCAGACGATCAGCCAAGCGTTCCTGTTTCTCGATATGATAAAGATTGGAGGTATGAATCAGCGTTCCAGCTTGTTCACAGACTGCCTTGGTCAATCTGGGGTGACAATGCCCCAATCCACATACAGCAACACCGGCCAATGCATCCAGATATCGCTCACCACGGTCATCCCACAACCACACGCCTTCGCCCTTGACAAAGGTAACAGGCAGCCGCGAATAAGTATTCATCAAATTAGACACAACACAACACTCACATTTCAGATGGAAAATTCAATTAAATGTTATACCAGACAAGGTATGAGAAATTCGGAGAAGCTATTATGTTCACCTATTTAATCAGCTTTTTCAAGCTTTTTTCTTTAGGAATCTTTAACTCGACTTTATGCTCACACTGTCAAACAACGATAGCAATATGACCAAAAACTCAACCACAAACAACCCAAACAACTAAGTTTCAATGAAAGACAGTTGTAACCTTCTCCCACCTCATCCACTCTATTGACGAATAACGCTATCACTTATATACATAATACTTAGCAGACTATCATCGAATGCGTAAGATCCACCCAATTTCCGCATCAAGACACTGCTTTAATTAACGATAATCCGGTGTATTGAGGTGATCGGATGGATGTAAGGATTTGTATCGGCTTGATCTCGAATGGTTTTCTCAATACGACAACCAGAATATCCCTCCAGCCATACGGTTTCCTGTCTTCACAACCAATCATCCGTCGGTGTAGCCGACGGCGGCATTGTCCTTGTATTCACAGATTAGCGTTATGTTGGTATTCGTAAACTCATTCCAACCTACGAGCTAAATAAGCTGCTAATCTTTAAGTATTTTTATTAATATACCATTAACAAAAATAGCCCCTCCGATTATTAAGCAAGCTACTAAGAAATTTATTTCTGTAAACTTACTTAATAAGCCTCCTCCGACTGTTGCTATGATAATAAAAATTAAGAAACTTTTTATATCTATAAACTTTTTCATTGAGAACATCCACAATTTGATCGCCCTGATAATATTGCACCTCCAACACCAACTTGCGCTCCAATCACATTTAGAGGGACATTTGTTCTTCCAGCAGAAGCCCTAATTTCTATGTCGTTTTTACCTGCACTTCTTAATCCCTCATAAGTCCTCTTTCTAAAGTCAGGAAATAAACCACCTCTAAACGTTACTTTCAAACCTTGGCGAAAACTACTGGCTGAAGCCGCTGAGGGAGCTAAAATTGAACCCGCTTTAGCCAGCCCCGCGTATGCTAGTCTTGCGCTTCCAGCTGCAAATGAAGAATACCCACCGTATTGATACGCATCCGAGCACTGATTTATTCCGCCAATACCGGCAAAGTTTCTCAAGTCACTACCAAAACCAAGGAGAAGTGCATCCCCAAGGCCAGCAGAAAAATCTACAACGCCTTGATGTAATACCGGCAACTCAAATAAACCATAAGGATCGAAGTATTTGAGTGGATCTGCACTTGCATACCCATAGACATTCACTCCCCCCGCCAAGCCAATGGGATCAGGTGAGAGGTATCTTCCGGTTTCAGGCTCATAATACCTGAAGTAGTTATAGTGAAGAGCGGTCTCGCGATCAAAATACTGCCCTGCGAATCGTGGGTTATATTCGAAGAGCTGTGCATTACCATCCGGATCTTCATCCGGCAAGTTCGCGCCGAAGGCATGCACGTTGTCCCAACGCCATAATGGGGTGTTGTTTGTATTGACGATCAACCGCGGGGTATTGAGATGATCAGTGTGGATATAAGCAATTTGTATCGGGTTGGCCGCAACCGGTTTTCTCTATACAGCAACCGGGATATCCTCCAGCCATACGGTTTCCTGCCTTAACAACCAATCATCTGTCGGTAGCGGTATTGTCTTTGGTAGTATTTGCAAGCTTGTCTGCGGCATTCTTCTGAGTAAATTACTCATAGTGACATAAATCATATAGTCAAATCATAAGATTGCACAATGCAAAACATCCCTATTGATATGCTTAACTTTTAACAAATCTCATTATGTAGTGAACGACTAAGCCAATAGAAACATAAAATACTACATTCAAACTAATAGATATAAGCCATGTAAAAATAACTTCATTAAGTGGTTTCTTTTCAGCACCCAAAGACATTAATGCAATTGCTCCCGGCCAAAAAACAAGAATTAGTGTATTGTTTAATATCTTGCCGAATAGCAAAACCAAAAGCGGCATGAGTAATGACGCAATGGTCCACTTAAATAAATATGAGGTCATAAAAAATTTAATTTATCTCATTAATGATAAACAACTGTACCAAGCGGAGTAAGTGATTTAAATAAAACATTTGGTAGATTAGTAGCTAAGCCACGTATTGATGGATAGTAGCTCTCTTTTGAACTAGCTACCGGTATAGAAAAATTAATTCCAGAGAAATTTAAAGCATTCCTTACATGATCTACACAACTATTAGATAGCAATGAGTAACGAAAATTAGGATTATTCATGGCAGCGTTATTGAAAATATTGATTAAAGCATCCTGACTTGCGGTTGTTGGAATGATCAATGTAGAAATCGGCTTTCCTCTATCTGAACGAACATGACCTGAAACAGAAGAAAACAAACCTATACCGGAGTCCGGACCTGCGCCAAAAGTTTGATTAGCATTATTACCTGTAGTTGTTCCAATACCAATATGGTTAAATACATTACCATTCTGACCTTCATACAAGGCAATAACTACATCCAGCCCCAATGGATCTGAATATTTTATAGGGTTTCCAAATGTATACCCAAAAGTATTCAATCCCCCCGCGAGCCCAATGGGATCAGGTGAAATGTATCTTCCGGTTTCCGGTTCATAATACCTGAAGTAGTTATAGTGAAGCGCGGTCTCGCGATCAAAATACTGCCCCGGGAATCTCGGGTTGTATTCGAAGAGTTGTGCATTACCATCCGGATCTTCATCCGGCAAGTTCGCGCCGAAGGCATGCACGTTGTCCCAACGCCATAATGGGGTGTTGTTTGTATTGACGATCACTCTCGGCGTGTTGAGATGGTCGGTGTGGATATATGAGATTTGTATCGGATTGGCTGCAACCGGTTTTCTCAGGACGGCAACCGGAATATCCGCCAACCAGACGGTTTCCTGTCTTAACAACCAATCATCGGTCGGGGTAGCGGTGGCAGCATTATCCTTGTATTCCCCGATCAGTTGTCCGGCCGGATCGTAGAAAAAGGAGAACTTTGCGCTCAGCGGGCCATTCTTGCTGATGCGCTGATCCAGCGCGTTGTATTTGTATGTGTGGTTGGCGCTGCCGATCTTGGATGACACAAGTTTATCCAGGTTGCTTGCTTTCAATCCGGTCCTTCCATAGCGCATATGGACATAACCAAGGACCGTTTCTTAACAAAATGAACACATGCGTCGGAATTTCTGGAGATTCTTCAGAATACAGCTTAAATTTCAGTAATAGATGCTGCATTTCAAAAGATTTACCTTTACAACTGAATTTGAGCTTCCCGTTTTCACGGGAAATAGCATCGATGGCGCGATGAGTGAAACAATAGGGCAAAGTAAAACCCCATATTGCTCCCATTCCTGAGAATACTGCCATAATCAGGCTAATGACAGTGTCTGTAACGGAACAAACAGCACAATAATAGCTTTCGTATGCAATAACAAATGCCCAAACGGAAAAACCTATTGCGCCAAAACCAGCGATAATATACCCAGTCATTCCATCTTTAGACATAATTACTTACATTCGCCTAATTTTGTTCCAACGATATTTGAGGTGCTCGTTACGCCCGCACCTGCTATGCCAGCAATCAGTCTTTGGGTAATCTGCCAGCTGGGTGATCCATTAAAAACCACACCCCATGTTGCGGGAGCATAGAATCCTCCAAATAACCCACCGATGATAGATCCAGAGAACGAGCCATAATTGAATTTCACTGATTGACTGGAGTTATTTATTTTCTGACCAGAAAAGTTCCCTAATGCACCTGCTCCCGCACGAAGAAAGCTTTGACCCAGAAGTGAAGCGCCTAAACCCTGTCCTAGTTTGCCTACTGAACCTCCTACCACTGCACCCATCAATGCACCAGAAACAATGTTTCCCCCATTAGCAGCCGCACCAAATCCTCCACTGATTCCACCAATGAGGGCACCAGCGACTAAAGCAGGGGGGATTACGATTTTTCCAGTCGGATCAATAAGGCTTAACGGATTCTGCTCCACATACCCAAAGACATTAATCCCACCCGCGAGCCCAATCGGATCAGGGCTGATATATCTTCCAGTCTCCGGTTCATAATACCGGAAATAGTTGTAATGTAAGCCGGTTTCCTTATCGAAATACTGCCCAGGGAATCTCGGGTTGTATTCGAAAAGCTGTGCATTGCCGTCCGGGTCTTCATCGGACAGGTTGGCACCGAAGGCATGCACGTTGTCCCAACGCCATACCGGGGTATTGCTTGTATTGACGATCAATCTCGAGGTATTGAGGTGGTCAGTGTAAATATACGAGATCTGAATAGGACCGGTGGCCGTGGGTTTCTTGATCACAGCAACCGGAATATCCTCCAGCCAGATGGTTTCCTATCTCAATAACCAATCATCCGTCGGCGTAGCGGTTGCGGCATTGTCCTGGTATTCACTGATCAGTTCGTTATGTTGGAATTCGCAAACTCATTCCAATCTACGAGCTAAATTCTTGTTGATTAGAACAGCTTAAACGGATATCAAATGAAAGACCAAATCCCGAGGTTCACTCCTAATTCAATTCTATTTCTTTTTGTCACCATACACATCCAGCGACAAATCAATTTGTAACATACCAAGTTTTCTTAATAAATCACTACTGAAAGTTTCTCCTGAATTCCCAGTTGAAAACCAGCCAACAAAAAATTCGATACAACCCCCATCTTCGCGAATACGACAAAAAAGAGACTCATGTTTCTGAAGATCAGTAACGATTCTTTCAATAACATCATGAAGTTCTTCGTTTTTTCTTGGAGTAATGAGAAATGAACAATAGCTGGTATCATAAAATCCGTCTAGTGTAATTCCTTTTGGGGTTGTTCTCGGATCACCAATTTTATGCTTCCATTCTGGCTCCATCTTTAATTTTTCACATATTTCATTAGGGTCAACAACTTGACTAAAAAATCGCAAAGATACTTTAAAACGAAACTCATTCATTATTGTTCACCTAGGGTAAAAAGGAATCGTAAGGGCCATGATTAACTGCGTTACCTTCAGAATCTCCAGTAATGACATCCCCATTAGGGGAGATGCCAGTCCAATCTTTAGGTTTAGCACCTATACCACGCTTGATGTCGTGAATTTTATCTTTGTCAAGTTCTGGTATCTTGTCTATTGGTTTTGTACCTGAAGGACAACCTTTAGGCTTTGAACCAGGTTTAGGTTTTGCGTAAATAATATTACTAAGCTTGTCAGCAATAAGATAGCCACCTACACCCCCGGCAATAGCTCCAGTGATAGTGCCAATACCTGGAAGAATGGTGGTCCCAATTTTTGCACCAGCAACTGCGCCTGTTACTGGATTTAAGCCATATAAGTCAACCAGACTCAGCGGATTCTGTTCCACATACCCAAAGACATTCAACCCTCCCTCAAGCCCAATCGGATCAGGACTGATGTATCTACCGGTCTCCGGCTCATAATAACGGAAATAGTTGTAATACAGATTGGTCTCTTTATCAAAATACTGTCCCGGAAATCTCGGGTTGTATTCGAAGAGTTGGCTGTTGCCATCCGGATCTTCATCGGGCAGATTGGCGCCGAAGGCATGCACGTTGTCCCAACGCCACAATGGCGTGTTGTTTGTATTGACGATCAATCTCGGGGTATTAAGATGGTCGGCATGGATGCAAGGATTTGTATTGGATTGATCTCGAATGGTTTTCTCAATACGACAACCAGAATATCCCTCCAGCCATACGGTTTCCTGTCTTCACAACCAATCATCCGTCGGTGTAGCCGACGGCGGCATTGTCCTTGTATTCACAGATTAGCGTTATGTTGGTATTCGTAAACTCATTCCAATCTATGGACTAAATAAATTCGTAGAGTTCTGTTCTTGTTAAATCGCTGATCTTACCTTCTCTATTTATCGTAAACCCATCCGCACCCATCTTACCGATGCCGAGAAACCAGTAGCGGTAAATTTGGACAACTACGCGTAGTTCATTGCTACTTATCGTATCCCTCCAAACTGAAATAGTATATGACTTCCTATTTTTAACTACTTTTTCACCGTGGTAATCCTCTAATTGAGAAAGCTCTATATAAGACTTTTTCTTCAAATCAGAAAGATATTTTTCAACTAATTCATTCATTGTCAATACCATTAAATATCAATCAAAGGGCCTTATGCGTAAATCAACGTGTGGATTCCCTGGTCCTTTACCAATCGAAAGTCGTGGGCTCTTCGAACCAGCCGGCAAACCTCCATTTCTAGGCATTCTACCTGGACCAATTCGAATGAATGGATTGCGATTAAGCATTTGGTTACCAAACCTTGTTCCACCAACGAAAGCTAATCCTCTTAGAGCACCTGCAGAGGATAAAACAAAATTTCCAGCGTACTTACTTCCGTTAAACGCAGTTGAGCATTTGTTTACACTTCCATTAATATCTAATGCATCACGAACAAAACTTGTTAAACCAAAGGATATTCCATCACCAAAACCTGCAGTTGCATCTACAAAACCCTGAGATAAAACAGGCAGCTCAAACAAACCATACGGATCAGAATAAATAAGTGGATCTGCACTTGCATACCCATAGACATTCACTCCCCCCGCCAAGCCAATGGGATCAGGTGAGAGGTATCTTCCGGTTTCAGGCTCATAATACCTGAAGTAGTTATAGTGAAGCGCGGTCTCGCGATCAAAATACTGCCCTGCGAATCGTGGGTTATATTCGAAGAGCTGTGCATTACCATCCGGATCTTCATCCGGCAAGTTCGCGCCGAAGGCATGCACGTTGTCCCAACGCCATAATGGGGTGTTGTTTGTATTGACGATCACTCTCGGCGTGTTGAGATGGTCGGTGTGGA
>JAGNZK010000032.1 GCA_017984435.1 Nitrosomonas sp.
GCTGGGCTCAGGTCAATGGGTGGCGTGGTGAAACCGATGTGCTGGAAA
Source organism: Nitrosomonas sp. (assembly GCA_017984435.1). GTDB lineage: Bacteria > Pseudomonadota > Gammaproteobacteria > Burkholderiales > Nitrosomonadaceae > Nitrosomonas. The sequence goes on from JAGNZK010000032.1 coordinate 49, forward strand.
AAATGAAAGGACGCATCGAACACGATTTGTATTACCTCAAAAATTGGTCCATATGGCTCGATCTCTGGATCATCCTACGCACCGTTTGGATCGTCGTCCGTAAAGATAATGCTTATTAAAATATATAACTTGCTACGGTGGCCTTATTTCGAGATGATATTCCGTTCAATCAAGTAATTTCTCAAGATATTCAATCGTCAAACCGGCAATTCTTGGCACACCAATTCCCATGTGCAATGGATAGGCTTCAATTCTACCGGTGCGGAAATAACCTCTGCGTTGGTAAAATTCGATTAACTCACGGCGTTGCGATACTACGAACATAACAAACTTGTGAATCTCCATATTTCGTAAGACGAATGTTTCTGCCTGTTCGAGAACATACTTGCCGAGCCCTCTTCCCTGCAAACTAGGGTGCACTGAGAAAAAACCAATGTATGCATGCTCTTTTTCTTTCGCAACATAGATACACGAAGCCAGTATCTTAGGAAGATTAACAACAAGAAAATGTGCATTAGGATTGCACATCGCTGATTCTATTGCTTGCCGATTGGTTCTGTCACCTCCAATAATATGCGTTTCTCTGGTCCAGCCGAGATCTCCACGATAAGTCAGATTAACCAGATCCGATATGTCTTGCGATTGATCATAGCGAGCTTTCTCAAGGTGGAGAGATGAGAAATCCATCAAATCGTCGTGTTTCAATTACTGATTACCAGATACCCAATACAGGACTCTTGGTAAGGGCGACTAGTACAATATAGATAAACACGCACTGAGCTGCTATCCAGGCGATAATTCTTGCTTTCCGGGTTTTACCGAATCGCATCGCTATCACACCAAGACTGATATAGAGCAGTAAGCCAATCACTTTAGCTGTCAACCAGGAATCGCTGAACGGGCTTTGCTGGATGATCATTGCTAGCGCAACCGCACTGGTCAACAAAATAGTATCCACCACATGTGGCAGAATTTTTACCCAGCGTTGCTGCAACTTTGCCGAATCCTGCATTAACCAGACACCACGTAAAAAAAACAGCAGATAGCTCACGACAATACTGCTTACATGAATCATTTTTAGCAAAGCGTAACTCATGTTCAATTTCCAGGAATCAACCAGCCATGACTACCTGCAACCGCACCAGCGATAGTAATCAGGCTTAATATGAGTAAAAACAAGTGTTTGCGTTGGATTCTGATAAATGTTTCTGTGGAAATATTCTTCTGTGGAGGTGTAATAGTTTGCTGGCGTCGTGCACGCGGTTCCATGACGAACAACATCATGCTAAATAGTAGCCAGATCAACACCATGGTATGCATCCACCAGTATTGCCATTGGGTAAAACGCTGCCAAGCGTCCAGTATATACACCATGTAAAAACCCGTCACCCCAACAAATAATGTCGATAAACGTGCTTGTGCAGCAAATCGCTTTCTGAACTGTTCAAAAAAAGCCATCGCTTCAGTTGCCGATTGCATGCGCGCCAAAGTAGGTAATAACACGGTGGTAACCATGGCGACACCACCAATCCAAAGAACCACACCCAGCACATGCAATACTCTGGCAAATACAAATTCATCCATGTGTTTTTACTATTTAAAAAAATCCGTGAGCTATTAATAGATGAGCAGCCCTTCTAGCACCACCAAATCATAAACCGCTAATTATCCACCGTATCCGAAGCCCATTCCTCGGCTTCTTCATAGTTACTAAACACTGTTACGTTCGCATTAACAAAAAGATTGAAAACCCAGGCACCCCAAGCTTGCCACTCGTCATTAGTAACGACAGCGACACGATTGAAATCACTACCATGATCCCGCATAAATTTTATTTCTTCCCATGCAACATCCACCGTGTAATCCAGCATGTCACGCCAATCGAATAAAAGACTTCCTTTACCCTCAAAGTGTGACTGATAAAGCACCTGTTGTTCAAACTCTTTATAATCCGTGAGCGTAAACTCACCAATGACTGCAACAATAATCAGATCATCTTTTTTTTGGATAGTAATCATGATTCCACCTCAAATGATAACAAGCTCATCATAGGCAATTAAATAGGATGGTGCAAATTTTGCTTCCAAGATGAAAACAGTAAAGTTATTTTTGCGCAATAGCGGCAGGCAGTTTAAAACTCAGAATACCACTGAGTGATCCACCCAGAATAATCAATCCCATTCCCAACCACGCAACTGGTGACAACACTTCGTTCCATAGCAAAATACTCCAAAGACTCGCAAATAGCACGGTACTATAACCTAACGAGGTTACAAGCAATGTAGCACCGCGATGATAAGCACGTGTCATGGCCAATTGTGCCAATGTCGCTGTCATGCCAGTGCCCAGCAGCAACAGTAACCCATGCCAAGTAATCGGACTAAATGTCGTGAATAACAACCATATACCGGTCAGTAGCGTACTAATCAGCGTAAAATAAAATACCACATGCCATTCCGATTCACCCAGATTACCCAACTGCTTGACATTAATATAAGCAATCGCTGCAAAAAAACCGGAAGCCATACCCATTAAACTGGCTACCCAATGATCATCCGGTAAGCTGGGGCGCAATAAAAGAATAACGCCGACAAACCCGAGCAAAATAGCCCAGATTAATGGCCAATGTATGTGTTCTCTCAGAATTAAGGTGGAAAACAACGCCACGAAAAGCGGCCACGTGTAGTTTAGTGAAATAGCTGTTGCCAAAGGTAATTGTGTCAGGCAATAAAAAAACATGAGCAGACTGACCAAACCCGTAATTCCACGCCAACAATGAATCCGCCAATGGGGTGTACGTACTGAGAGGCGATAATAACGGATAATCAAGTAGGTCATCCACACGCCAAATAGGGAACGATAGAACACCAGCTCTGTACTGGAAAAATAAGCAGCGCCAAGTTTGACTAATACGCCCATGCAAGCAAACATAAATGCAGCCACTACCATCCACAAAGAACGCATTAACTCATCCTAAGATATAACATTTTCAAGCAAAATAGCTTTTAAACATGTGGCCCTATTTCACGTTGCAAGAATTGATGGAAGCGTTCCATTCCTGCTTCCATCGGTATTTGATAGGGCCCTGTTTCATTCAAATTTTGCTCATATAATGCGCGTCTACCGGCAGTCATTAATTTGCAGATCTCATCATCTTCCATTGCAGTTTCTTTATAGGCAGCTTGTTCTGCTTCGACAAAATCCCGCTCAAATAGCGCAATTTCTTCCGGATAATAAAATTCAGCTACATGCGTGCAACGCTCTACCCCAGTGGGTAATAACGTGCTGATCACTAAGGTATGGGGGTACCATTCCAACATGATATTAGGATAATACAGCAGCCATATTGCACCATAGGGTGGCATTTTTCCTGCGCATTGTTGTAAAACCTGTTCGTGCCATTTGGCATACACCGGGCTGCCTGGTCGCTGTAAGCATTTATTATCAATAGCAACCGTCTGTACACTGTACCAATCGCTAAACTCCCAATCGAGTTTCTCAGTATTTACAAAATGACTCAACCCCGGATGAAATGGATCAACATGATAGTCTTCAAGATAGACTTCAATGAATGTTTTCCAATTGCAGTGATATTCATTAATTTGAGTGTGATCCAGTATGTAGCCGGAAAAATCAAAATCTTTCAGTACATTCAAGTTGCCCATATCCTGAGCAACCTTACGTTGACCATTGAACAACATGCCGTTCCAACTCTGGAGTGATGTTTTGCTCAGATTAAGACAAGGATTTTGATTGAAATGGGGAGCGCCCAGTAATTTACCATCTAACGCATAAGTCCAACGATGAATAGGACACACAATATTCTTGGCGTTACCTCTTCCTTTCAATAAAAGGGCTTGTCGATGGCGGCAAATATTGGAAAGTAATTCAATGCCCTGTTCATTACGTACCAATACCTTGGCATTATTCATCCATTCCGGTACATAATAATCTCCAATATTGGGTACCATGACTTCATGGCCTACATAACTAGGCCCTTGGTCAAACAAAATACGTTTCTCAATCTCAAGGATCTTCGGATCCAAGTACCAATCAACAGGAAGCTGTACTGACGTCTCTGTCAGCTGTGAGATTTCAGCCATGTTAGACATATTGATACCTTACATTCTCCTAGATAAAAAATTAGCGGCGAAAATACACGAAAAGACAAAAATTTAAAACCCATTTCAACAGATTAAGAAAGAAAAATTGATTGCATGGCTATAATAGCAATGTTGGTAGTAAAATATTAGTATCCATTTACGCGTTATTGATACAAAAATGTAAATTGTACAAGATTGAATTATTTAATTAATCAAAAAGAGAACAGCTTAATGAAATCTAAACAACAGTTAAGAAAAAATTCATGGGTACATTTGATATCCGCGGCATGTCTTGTTGGCTTGGCGGCCTGTGACAGCAACACTGAAAAAGCATCCACAACAACATCTGAAGCTGTTACAAAAAGAATCATGCCTACAGGCGCCACAACCGGTGTCTTAATTGATTCTCCTGTATCCGGCATTGCCTATGCCGCATCTTCCGGCAAATCAGGGATCACCAATGACAAAGGTATTTTTAATTTTAATCATGGCGACAAAATCGAATTTAAACTGGGCGGTTTGACACTGGGCAATATCCCAGGTTCACAAATTGTGACACCGATCGAATTAGCCGGTGACAGTGATAATAAATTGCAAAATTTATTAGTTCTATTCCAATCATTAGATTCCGATAGCGATGCTTCAAATGGCATATCCATCTCCAGTGAAACCGCTGCCGCAATCAAATCATCGATTAATCTGGACAGTAATCCGGACATATTTGCGGATTCTGCTAACTTGAAAAGTATCATGGAAGCTAGCGGTATCGATGGCAATGTCAAAACCGCGGAAGAAGCCCGTACTCACTTCTTATCCCAGGGCGTTGCGCTTCTCAGTGCTCAAATATGGGTAAGCTACAACAATCAAATAGCAAGTGTTCTACGAGTTGCGGCAGATAGCAGTGGAGAATACTTACATGGCGATGCCAGACCTGATGACTCCTGTGATGAAAACCGTGTCTGCGGTGGTCGTACCATATTCCAGACGGGTGTCGAATATGGTGTTGCCAATGCGGTTGAATTTGACAACCGAGGATTTCAAATTATTGGAAAACCATCGGTAGATACCAATCTTAAAGGTGGACTATCCGATCCCGGTCCAACTCGTCGAGTCCGTACGGACGGCCTCGAATTAATTAATTCGGATATCGTGACAGTACAAAGAGCACGGGCCGAAAGCAGTGTTTTCGGTGAACTCTTCCATATCGCCAAACCGATTCAGATCAGCGATGAAAATGAAGTTGCTCCCAAGGAAGTCAAAGAAACACGCTTCTCAAAAATTGACAATGATGCTTCTGGCATCGTAGGTGCCTGGGCTTATGACGATGATGCCATCAAAACACCGACACTGGTATTCTTCCCGAATGGAAAATTCATGATGATTGATCCAACCGGTGCAACACAACGTGCAGATCAGGCAAAATGCGGGAAACCCGGTATTGAGTTTGCTTCATACGCCTATAACAAAGGTTCCAATCAATTGAATTTATCGAGCTTTACCTACAATACCAATGGATGTGCCGGTTTCTCAGATCTGGATAATAACACCGCAATTGGATTTAATATCAGCTCTGACGGCAATACGGCAAAGCTTGATAAGAAAGGCGAAGAATCTGTCACCGTTTATCGGGTTTCCAGATAAACAAGATAAGCGCTATTTAAAACTTGCACTCACCGGAAGTTTCCTAATTTTCCGGTGAGTCATCCATTCTCATATAAGTAGTTTAACCGAATACATCCAACGGAAATCCTTCCTTTCTAACTAGCCTATGCCTATCATTCGTGTCGCGCTGAATATCCCTATCGACACGTTATTTGATTATTTGGCAGCCGATGCTAACGAACAAGATATTGGTTTGCGGGCATGTGTACCCTTCGGAAAAAAACTGATGACGGGTATCATCGTCGCTGTTAGTTCTGAAACTCAGATTCCTGCTGAGAAACTTAAATCAGCACAATTTATTTTCAGGGATATCGCGCCATTACCTGCCGCATTATTCGATTTATTCCATTTCTGCAGTCATTACTATCACCATCCACTGGGCATGGTTGTGATGAACGGCTTGCCTGGTAAACTGCGTGGCAACAAGCCCATTAAGCTAAAAAAACTCTCAGACAACTATCGATTCAGCCTTACCGACACAGGAAAGCAGATTGATTTATCCGGTATTCCTGCACGTAACCGCATAGCCCGTCGTTTACTCACCGAACTTCAGCACGCAACCGTACTGACTGGTCACCAAGCCAAGCAAATCTCACCGCGCACCGGCAAGTTATTACAAGAATGGATACAACTGGAATGGATAACGGCAATGCCGATTCCTGTGGCCGCGATAACAAAAACTGTAGCAATCCCCACACTAACTTGTGAGCAGGAAATTGCGGTGAATGCCATCAAAACTGACATTCAACAATTCAATACTTGGTTATTGCACGGCGTTACCGGCAGCGGCAAAACGGAAGTTTATCTCAGAATCATTGCGCAAGTATTGACCCAAAACAAGCAAACCCTGGTACTTATTCCCGAGATCAGTTTAACGCCACAATTGGAGGCGGTTTTTCGTACACGCTTTCCCACCGTTCCTCTGGTCAGTTTGCACAGCGGGCTCAATGATACCGAACGACTATCGGGCTGGTTGCAAGCACAACACGGTGAAGCCAAAATCATACTGGGAACACGCCTGGCAGTTTTCACCCCATTACCCGATCTCGGATTAATCATTGTCGATGAAGAACAGGACAGTTCTTTCAAGCAACAAGATGGTTTGCGGTATTCCGCACGGGATCTGGCCATTTTTCGCGCCCGGCAAGCGGATATTCCGGTTGTATTAGGTTCCGCCACGCCTTCGTTGGAAAGTTATTACAACGCACGCAATGACCGTTACCGCAGTGTGCGCCTGCAGTCCCGCGCCATCAAGAATGCCGCATTACCGCTGATTCAGTGTATTGATACCCGTACCAATAAAACTCAAGAGGGTTTATCCGAACCACTCATCAGGGCACTCGACAAAAGTCTTACAGAAAAACATCAGAGCCTTATTTTTATCAATCGGCGTGGCTATGCACCTGTGTTGCTGTGTAAATCTTGCGGTTGGACAGCAGTTTGCCAGCGCTGCTCCAGCCGCTTAGTCGTGCATTTATGCGACAAACAATTATGTTGCCATCATTGCGGTCATCAGGAAAATTTTCCACGTGCTTGCACGCACTGTGGAAATCAAGATATTGCACCTTTTGGACAAGGTACGCAGCGCGTAGAAGAAACGTTAACAGCACATTTTCCTGCGGCACGCATTTTGCGCATCGACCGTGACAGCATCCGCCGCAAAGATGCCTGGCAAAATATCTTGCAAAAAATACATGCGCAGGAAGTGGATATCCTGGTAGGTACACAATTACTTGCTAAAGGACATGATTTTCCTAATTTGTCACTGGTCGGTATCTTAAATTCCGATACTTCGCTATACAGTACCGATTTTCGTGCCAGTGAGCGCTTATTTGCACAACTCATGCAAGTCGCCGGAAGAGCGGGCCGTGCCAATGTCGCCGGTCAGGTATTCATTCAAACTGAATTTCCTGATCACCCGTTATATCACGCATTGCAGAAGCACGATTATGATGCACTGGCGCAAACCCTGTTGGCAGAAAGAAAAACAGCCGGATTTCCGCCGTATGTCTATCAGGCATTATTACGCGCTGAAGCGCACAATATTCAGATCGTATTGGATTTTTTGACTCAGGCTGCAAATCTTGCCAAACCACCTAAACCAGTGGAGATATTTGATCCAGTACCTGCACAAATGCTGCGTTTAAAAGGTTTGGAACGTGCCCACTTGCTGGTACAATCACCATCGCGCAAGCCCTTGCAGGAATTTCTTGCAAAATGGTATGTACAGATTAACGCATTGTCTACGCATAAAATTCGCTGGATACTGGATGTGGATCCACTTGAATTTTGATCAAGCAATCAGTACCTATTCTCTGTATATTAGCTCAGAATAAATTACGGCAATTATTGACAAGGAGTCTTCAATGCTAGATAAACATGATTTGCACCACGAATTTCCAGAATACTATGATCGTATCCACGAGCTGAAAGCCGGCAATAGTCATTTTGCACGCTTATTTGAGGAATATCATGATATTAATCGCGAGATCCTCAGAATTGAAGAAGGTGTTGAAAACACCTCTGACGAATATCTGGAAGAATTAAAAAAGAAGCGCCTTTCACATAAAGACAAGCTGTATGAAATGATTACTAATCCATAAGATAACTATTTTCTCACTAGGCAGTGATAGCGCTCCTCCGGTTATTCCGAAAAGAATTCACGAGCCTTATCCATCCATGATTTAGCCCGAGGACTGTGACGAGGACCATCTTTCAAACTAATTGCTTCGAGTTCTTCTAACAGCTCTTTTTGACGTGCTGTCAACCTAACCGGAGTTTCCACAACGACGTGGCAGAGTAAATCGCCTTTGTCATGACTACGCACACCTTTGATTCCTTTACCTCGTAAACGGAAAATTTTTCCTGTTTGCGTTTCCGTGGGTACCTTAATTTTGGCATGTCCTTCCAGCGTAGGTACTTCAATTTCTCCACCTAATGCGGCGACACTGAAACTAATCGGTATTTCACAGTGTAAATGATCGCCTTCACGGCGAAAGACAGAGTGTGCCGACAAATGAATGACTACATATAAGTCACCCGGTGGCCCACCATTTAAACCGGCCTCCCCTTCACTTGAAACACGAATGCGATCACCATCATCAACCCCCATTGGAATTTTTACATTTAATGTCTTATGCCGCTTCATAAGCCCTGCACCATGACAGGTTGTGCAAGGGTGCGTAATAGTCTTACCAGTACCTTGACACTTAGGGCATGTTTGTTGAATAGAAAAAAAACCCTGCTGCATTCTTACTTGTCCATGCCCATGACAGGTAGCGCAAGTCTTTAATGAAGTGCCCGGTTCTGCGCCTGCACCATGACAATTTTCACATTTCTCCATGGTAGGGATGCGAATTTTTGTCTCAGTTCCATGTGCCGCTTGTTCTAAAGAGATCTCCAGGTTATAGCGTAAATCAGAGCCACGATGCATATTTGAGCGTCCACCACGGCCGCCGAAAATATCGCCGAAAATATCACTAAATGCATCGCTGAACCCTTGCGCACCGCCCCCACCTTGGGCACTAGGATCAACGCCGGCATGACCAAATTGATCGTAAGCAGCACGCTTATTAGCGTCAGTCAATATTTCATAAGCTTCTTTGGCTTCTTTAAACATCTCTTCCGACTTAACATCGCCGGCATTACGATCGGGGTGATACTTCATTGCCAATTTGCGATAGGCTTTCTTGATAATACTTTCGTCGGCATCACGGCTAACACCGAGTACTTCATAGTAATCGCGCTTACTCATATTGATTTCCTACTACTGGAATAAAATTTATGGTTGCTGTTAATTCTAACTTATAATCAAACACTAAAACGCAGAGACGCAAAAGAAGATTTGAAAATCATCTCTTGCGTCTCTGCGCTTGGTTGATTCTAATAATTATTATTTCTTGTTCTTGACTTCTTCAAACTCTGCGTCAACCACTTCACCTTCTACGGGTTTCTCATTCTGACCGGCTGAAGATCCGTCCGCCGCACCAGGTTGAGCCTGCTGACCCTGTTGATCGTTCTGCTGATACATCTTCTCAGCCAATTTATGAGCCGCTTCAGTCAATGCCTGAGTTTTTGCATCAATATCTTCTTTTTTATCAGTTTTGAGTACGTCTTCCGCATCTTTCAATGCAGCCTCAATCTTGGATTTCTCGTCACTATCCAACTGATCTCCATGCTCTTTTAAGGATTTCTTAACCGAATGAATTATGGAATCACACTGATTACGGCTGGAAATCAATTCCAATGTCTTATGATCTTCTTCAGCATGCGCTTCCGCATCTTTTACCATACGATCGACTTCTTCGTCTGACAAGCCGGAGCTCGCTTGGATTTTGATTTTGTTTTCCTTGCCAGTGGCTTTATCTTTTGCCGATACGTGCAAAATGCCATTCGCATCGATATCAAACGTCACTTCAATTTGAGGCATACCACGCGGTGCCGGCGGAATATCGCTCAAGTTAAATTGTCCCAAGCTTTTGTTGCCCGACGCCATTTCACGCTCACCTTGCAATACATGAATGGTTACCGCCGTCTGATTCTCTTCTGCGGTGGAAAATACCTGCTGTGCCTTGGTTGGGATCGTGGTATTTTTCTGAATCAATTTGGTCATCACACCACCCAGTGTTTCAATGCCTAATGACAAAGGCGTCACATCCAGCAACAGGACATCCTTCACATCGCCTTGTAACACACCACCCTGAATAGCTGCACCGACAGCGACCGCTTCATCGGGATTCACGTCCTTACGCGGTTCTTTACCGAATATTTCCTTAACTTTATCCTGTACCTTAGGCATCCGTGTTTGCCCACCGACCAGAATCACATCATCAATATCAGAAGCGGATAACCCGGCATCTTTAATTGCAGTCCGGCAAGGTCCAACCGTGCGCTCAATCAGTTCCTCAACCAAGCTTTCCAATTTGGCGCGGGTTATCTTCACAGCCAAGTGTTTAGGTCCGGACGCATCGGCGGTGATATACGGCAAATTAACTTCCGTTTGTTGACTGGATGACAATTCAATTTTGGTCTTTTCTGCGGCATCCTTTAAGCGCTGCAATGCCAACATATCTTTCTTTAGATCAATACCGCTTTCTTTCTTGAATTCATCAACCAAGTATTCAATCACGCGCGAATCAAAATCTTCACCGCCGAGGAAAGTATCCCCATTAGTCGCTAATACTTCAAACTGATGCTCGCCTTCAATCTCGGCAATTTCAATAATGGAAATATCAAAAGTACCCCCGCCCAGATCATATACCGCTATTTTCCGATCGCCTTCTTTTTTATCCATCCCAAAAGCCAATGCAGCCGCCGTTGGTTCATTGATAATACGTTTTACTTCCAGACCGGCAATCCGTCCGGCATCTTTGGTTGCCTGACGTTGTGAATCATTGAAATAAGCAGGTACGGTAATGACAGCCTCAGTGACTGGTTCACCCAGGTAATCCTCGGCTGTTTTCTTCATTTTCATCAATACTTGCGCTGAAACTTCCGGTGGCGCAATTTTTTTACCGCGCACTTCCACCCATGCATCATTGTTGTCCGCTTTGATAATGCTGTAAGGCACCATTTTGATGTCTCTTTGCACCATTTCTTCGTCAAAACGGCGTCCAATCAAGCGTTTCACCGCAAACAAGGTATTTTTCGGATTCGTAATCGCTTGTCGTTTGGCTGAGGCACCTACCAAAACTTCACTCTCCTCAGTATAAGCAACGATAGAAGGGGTTGTTCGCGTACCTTCAGAGTTTTCAATGACTTTGGGTTTGCCGCTTTCCATAACGGATACACAAGAGTTCGTGGTACCCAGATCGATACCGATAATTTTTGCCATGCTTAGATCCTTTTAAAGATTAATTCTGTCTATCAACTGATCTGAAAGTGGAGGTGCTTGAAAAAAATTCAAGTGCCTTGTGCTTTTGAAACCGATACAAGTGCCGGGCGGATAACTCGCTCATGCAACTTATAACCCTTTTGCATGACCTGAACTACCGTATTGGGAGGCGATTCGGAATCAACAGTGCACATTGCCTGGTGTTGATGAGGATCGAATTTTTCTCCCTTGGGATCAATCGCCTTGATGTTGAATTTATCAAGCACATTAATCAGTTGTTTCTGTGTCAATTCCATACCGTTTTTGAAATTTTCCAGACTTGCATTTTCAACCGCTAGCGCTGCTTCCAGACTATCCATCACGGTCAGTAATTCAGTAGAGAAATTCTCAATGGCATATTTATGCGCATTAGTAACATCAGCTTGCGCGCGTTTACGAATATTCTCCGTTTCGGCTTTAGCCCTTATCCAGGCATCATGGTGTTCGGCTGCCTTAATTTCAGCTTCTTTCAATAAGTGTTCAAGACTGGGTGAAAGATCTTTCTTTTGCTCAGTTTGGATAGTTGCATCGCTGGTTATACCAGGTACTTTGGTTTCATCGTTTGCAAATGTTATTTCTGCTTGATTTGATTCTGGATTGTTTGAATTTTCTGAGCTCTGCATCGTATCTCCTAATAACTTTCAGAGGGATATTGGGATTCTATGTTTGAATTTCAAGCATTCGACAAGAATTTATTTGTTATTTGTTCAGATTTGACAAATTTTCGTGATAAATCAACACATTATTTTACTGGATTCTTAATATCCATCGATTCTTCGGGCTAAAACGCTCGCTTTACCAATGTAATTATGAGGAGTCATTGCCAAGAGGCGATCTTTTTCTGCTTCAGGGATATTCAAACTCGCAATAAATTGGTGCAATGCCTCTTTAGTAATACCCCCTTTACCACGCGTCAATGCCTTCAGCTGCTCATAGGGATTGGCCACGCCATAACGCCGCATCACGGTTTGAATCGGCTCGGCCAGAACTTCCCAGGCATTATCCAAATCACCCAATAATTGAGCAGGATTGGCATCCAATTTATTCAACCCTTTCACACAAGAATCATAAGCCAGCAAAGTATGCCCTAATGCGACCCCCATATTACGTAATACGGTGGAGTCGGTTAAATCCCGTTGCCAGCGCGACACGGGCAATTTCTCGCTCAAATGACGCAGCAATGCATTGGCAATGCCCAGATTACCCTCCGAATTCTCAAAATCGATGGGATTAACCTTATGCGGCATAGTTGAAGATCCCACTTCATCCGCTTTGGTTTTTTGCTTGAAATAACCCAGTGAAATATATCCCCAGATATCACGGTTCAGATCTAACAAAATGGTATTGATCCTTGCATAAGCATCAAACAATTCAGCGATCGTATCGTGCGGTTCAATCTGCGTCGTATAAGGATTAAATTGCAACCCTAATTTTTCAATAAACTGCTGTGTAAATTTTTCCCAATCCAGGTCCGGATAAGCGGATAAATGCGCATTATAATTACCGACAGCACCATTCATCTTACCCAGTACAGCAACTGCTGCCAGTCGTTTTCTGCCACGCTGCAAACGATAAACCACATTGGCAATTTCTTTACCTAATGTCGTCGGTGTGGCAGGCTGACCATGCGTGCGTGCAAGCATTGGGACGTCCGCCAATTGATGTGCGAGTGCTACCAATCGGACAATGATCTTGTCGAGTGCAGGCAGCATCACTTGCTCCAGACTGGCTTGGAGCATGAGACCATGTGAAAGGTTATTGATGTCCTCAGAAGTACAGGCAAAATGAATAAATTCGGCTGCTTGGGTAATTTCAGCATTGTTCGACAATGCTTGTTTTAACCAATATTCAATAGCTTTGACATCATGATTCGTAGTGGCTTCAATAGCCTTAATCGCTTCCGCGTCAGCAATTGAAAAATTAACCACCAAATTGTCAAGTTGCGTATTGGTTGCAGTTGAAAAAGAGGGAATTTCAATAATTCCTGCCTCATTACTTAAGGCTTTAAGCCACACCACTTCAATCTGAACACGATAACGAATCAACGCAAATTCACTAAAATAAAACCGTAGTGATTCGACTTTAACGTGATAGCGGCCATCCAATGGAGATAATGCGGTAATAGCAGAAAAATTCATGTTATTCATATTTTTTGGAAACCATATTTTAACATGCTGTCTGCATATTAATTGCATCAAATAATTCGTCCAAAATACAATGAAAGAAACCCACCCTGCTTAGGTTTGAATTATTGCTATCTTGCGTGTTGATCAAGCGAAGATGGGATTATTTTAGGGGAGTGGTGAGTTGATTTCTCCAAAAACATTGAAGGATCATCTAAGCTAATCTGCCACAGTTCCTTTTTTAACGTAAATAAAGCTCAAAAAAACGTGGAGTTTTTATTCTTACGTCCCTCTGAAACACCCTGCAACTGGCCAGTTGATAGCATTTTTGTCTCTGGGAATAGTTTTTCATGTATTTCCTGTAATGTATAAATTTCCTGTAATACCTCTAATGGGAATCCTTGTCTGTTTCTGTCTTTATCAACGACAAGCAATTTATTGATATACAAATAAATCTCTTTATAACCCCAATGTAATTTGATCATTTCAGCAATTTTTTGATAATTCGTATCAAGAAGCGATTCTCTATCACCTAAATACGCTTTAAATTCCTTAATTGAGTTTTTTAACATATATTTACTCCAAACTAAATTCGATTGACGTCTATTTTAGAAAAAATAATTTGATTATCTTATGACCATTCCTGGATTACGGATTAATATTTATAAAATTTAACAAACCACAAGTTAAGATTTATCGTGTGCAATGATGAAATATAGTTGGATATTTTTCATTGAGAAATACCGCAATATCGAGTGCAGCATCACCTATGAAGGAATTCATTCGATGCGAAACTGAATTTCGTTTTAGCGGATGTCGTGTTAACCTTTACCCTGCATTATTCAAATTATTCCGTTTGAACCTGTTACTTCCTGAAATCCGATTACAATAATAATTTGCTATGAACAAGAACAAAAAGATAAAAGTATTATTTGTCTGTATGGGCAATATTTGCCGATCACCCACCGCCGATGCGGTATTCAGGCATTTGGTCAAAGAAGCCGGAGTTGATCATAGGATTGATGTCGATTCTGCTGGCACGCATGCTTATCATATCGGTGATCCACCGGATCACCGAGCTCAGAATACTGCGCTGCAACGTGGTTACAAAATGCATGATTTGCGTGCTCGCGCAGTTCAATCCAGTGATTTTGAAGAATTTGATTATATTCTTGCGATGGATAAGGAAAATCTTACATTACTGCAACAACGCAGTCCTCAGCAGCATATCAATAAGATTCAACTATTCAGGCAATATGGCAAAAATGTTGCTGCGGATGCCGAGGTGCCCGATCCGTATTTTGGCGGACAGCAAGGTTTTGAATTGGTATTGGACATGGTCGAAGAAGCCAGTCAAGGCTTACTGATACATCTTTGCAATGACAAAACAGAAGGTAGATTTCAATGAAAACAAGAGCCGCTGTCGCCTGGAAAGCTGGTCAACCGTTAACGATAGAAGATGTTGATCTGGAAGGACCGAAATCCGGTGAAGTATTAGTCGAAATAAAAGCCACCGGCATTTGCCATACTGATTACTACACGCTCTCAGGCGCCGATCCGGAAGGTCTATTTCCTGCTATTTTGGGTCATGAAGGCGCTGGTGTAGTGGTTGATGTCGGCCCCAACGTCAAATCCTTGCGGAAAGGCGATCATGTCATTCCGTTATACACACCGGAATGCCGCGAATGTAAATTCTGCTTATCAAAAAAAACCAACCTATGCCAGGCCATCCGCAGCACCCAAGGCAAAGGACTGATGCCGGACAGCACGTCGCGTTTTTCTCTGGATGGAAAACCGCTATTTCATTACATGGGTACTTCAACCTTCGCAAATTACACCGTGGTACCTGAAATCGCGTTGGCTAAAATCCGCGAAGATGCGCCTTTTGACAAAGTCTGCTATATCGGTTGTGGCGTCACTACCGGACTCGGTGCGGTGATCTATACCGCAAAAGTCGAAGCCGGCGCGAACGTAGCAGTGTTCGGCCTGGGCGGTATCGGCTTGAACGTGATCCAAGGCGCACGCATGGTCGGCGCCGACAAAATTATCGGTATCGATATCAATCCGGAGCGTCAAGCCATGGCACGTAAATTCGGTATGACACATTTTATCAACCCAAACGATGTGCTCAATATCGTGGATGCCGTGGTACAGCTGACTGACGGCGGTGCTGATTACAGTTTCGAGTGTATCGGCAATACCAAAGTCATGCGGCAAGCACTGGAATGTACGCACAAAGGCTGGGGACGCAGCATCATTATTGGCGTCGCTGAAGCCGGCGCTGAAATCAGCACGCGCCCTTTCCAACTCGTTACCGGTCGAAAATGGGAAGGCTCCGCATTCGGCGGTGCACGTGGCCGCACCGATGTACCCAAAATTGTGGATTGGTATATGGAAGGCAAAATCGACATTGATTCACTGATCACGCACACATTGTCGCTGGATAACATCAATGAAGGTTTTCATTTAATGAAAACCGGTGAGTCGATTCGTTCCGTCGTGGTGTATTAATCGTGGCACCACTGGAAACCCGCAGTCAACATTCGTGTTTTGACGGCATACAAGGCTTTTACCAGCATCCATCGACGGTTATCGGCTTACCCATGCGGTTCTCAGTGTATCAGCCGCCGCAAGCAAAACATCAACGCGTGCCGGTGCTGTTTTTCCTGGCTGGTCTTACCTGTACCGAGGAAACCTTCATGACTAAAGCAGGCGCACAGCGCTACGCCGCCGAGTACGGCTTAATGCTGGTATCGATGGACACCAGTCCGCGCCAAACCGGCATTCTCGGTGAAACCGACAATTGGGATTTCGGCGCCGGTGCAGGATTTTACTTGGACGCTTTGCTCGCACCGTGGTCGAAGCATTACCGCATGGAAAGTTACATTACCCAGGAACTACGCCAGATCATCGTCGACCAATTTCCCACCGATCAAAACCGCATCGGTATTTTTGGTCATTCGATGGGTGGACATGGCGCATTGACACTAGCGCTACGTTATCCTGAGCTCTACCGCTCCGTCTCGGCTTTTGCGCCAATTTACGCACCGGCACAATGCCCGTGGGGACAGAAAGCATTCCGCAACTATTTGGGTGAAGATCAACAAAACTGGCGCCAGTATGATGCCACCGCATTGATCGAAGACGGTTGCCGTGCGCCAGATTTATTGATCGATCAGGGCTTAGACGATCAGTTCCTGACGCAGCAACTGTACCCGGAAGCTTTGGAAAAAGCGTGCCGCGAAGCGGATCAGAAGCTCACGCTGCGTTTTCACAGCGGATACGATCATAGTTATTATTTCATTAGCACCTTTATCGGTGAGCATTTGAGCTATCATCGCGATGCGCTGATAGGATAATTCTATGATGTGTTAAATGAATCAGCTATTTTCGTTTTACAATCTTAAGGGGTATACATTTCCAGTAACGAAATTCATGATTCTGACCTGACCCCGTTTTGCTCTGAATTAGATAAAAATTTTCACAAGTTAAAACATGCCATCACTAACCAAAACCATTGTTGCAGTTACATTACTAGCTCTTTTTACATATACAAATCCCTCAATGGAAGCTTATGAAAAATTTATACATGAGCAGATCCTTCAAGAAACTCGTACGCAGGATAGTTTAACTAAGTTTTTTGGCTCATTGTTTGGAGGATTCGTCAGCAGCTTAATCACTAATTCAACAATTAGAAGAGATTTTATAATTTTAAGTTTTTATGATACTGATTTTGGAGGCGAACAACTTAAGGTTGTTGGAATACTAAATAATTTCGTTGTAATAAGTCCATTAAAATCAGAACAAAAATATACTTCGAGTTTACCTTTAAAAGAAAAGGAAATCTCATCCGCAGAGTACGAGCAAGTAACAGTAGCAAAAGCAAATCCCAATGAAATAGTTGATTGCGTACAATTCCCCTATCCAACAAATCAAGGCGTTGATAGCGAAAACTTATCTAATTTGGAAGAATGGGCAGGGCGCTATCCAACACAAAGCTTTGGCAACAGAAAGAAACCCAATTTCTTCGCAATACCTCAAATTAAGAAACGTCTCCAACATATATTATCAAGTGCAGATTTTGAAGCGATAACGATTGAGTACGGAGTCGAGGGCCCAATTGAGTTAATAGATAATTTTTTGTTTATCTCTCGCTGCAAACCTCATGATTGTGCGGAAAACAATGCTTCAATTGCTGTTGGATTACACGATGGCTCGATTCTTGTAGTACTTACTCAGTCTCCCGATGCAGTATCCAATCCTAACACGAAACGTTGCTTTGCTTTGAACAGCAGCTTAGAAAAACTACCAGAAAATATTTTAAAACGCTTTTTTAACCCATAAAATAATTAAAAACATTTAAAACCATGACCAATCTTGGGATAAAAATCATCACTCACGAAAACTGGATGAATCCAGATCCTTTAATGAAAAACTTGGTTATACGTCAAGATGACAAGATTTCTATTATGTCAGCCGAAGAGTGGGTGATATCAATTCTTACGCCCAAACTTTCGGAAACAGTGCCATTAGAAATTCACAAGCTATTTGAAGTAGCCCGCGGCTCTATGTTATATGGTTACTTTTTCTATCCGCTTTTCACATTAGCATTCGAACAACTACTCCGCGTTGCTGAAGCAGCCATTAGTGAAAAATGCAAACAAATTACAACCGATAAAATAGGTAATAAAACTTTTAAAGACAAAGTTGATCGCCTTAATAAAAATAAGCTCTTTTCAGATGAAGAATATACAAAATGGAACTCACTGAGAAATCTAAGAAACGTAGCATCTCATCCTAACGAGCAGACAATTTTACCCCCAGGAATCACTCTCGAATTCATCTTTATCATATCTGAGTTAATCAATAGCTTATTTACACAACACAACCGGCAACACAACTAGAATCAGATACAGAATCAAGAATCTAATACAAGTAATCTTCATCTAGCAAAATACGCAAAACAAAAAACATACAAGACTCATCAGAAAAACGGGGACAGGTCTAGAACTAAGAATTTATTGTTCTTGCGAAGAATCGCACTGCGAGATCGAGAAAATTTTGTGATGCGGTGTTTTCTCAGAATTTCCCAGCACGTAAAATTCCCACCAATTGCGCCAGTGCCTGGCCACGGTGGCTGATTTGATTTTTTTGTTCTGCAGTCAATTCAGCGGAAGTTTTACCGAATTCGGGCACAAAAAAATACGGATCATAACCAAACCCCCCATCACCCTGTGGGTGTCCGGTAATCTCTCCGTGCCACGAACCATCGACGATAATCGGCTGCGGATCGTCGGCATGACGCACCAGAACAATGACGCAATAATAATAAGCACGCCGGTCTGATTTATCTTTAAGTGCTTCGATCAACTTCAGGTTATTGCGTTCATCGGACTTTGGTTCCCCGGCATAGCGCGAAGAAGAAACCCCTGGTGCACCGTTTAGCGCGCTGACACAAATTCCGGAGTCATCAGCGAGCGCTGGCAATCCTGAACAGCGACTGGCATGACGTGCTTTGGCTAATGCATTTTCAACAAAAGTACCGTATGGTTCATCAACTTCGCCGGCATTAAAATCGGATTGCGGCACGACTTCGATCGATGATGGTGCCAGCAAGGTATTTATTTCACGTAGCTTGCCTTGGTTATTACTAGCGATCACCAGCTTCTTCAGATTATTCATGGTGTGTTGCATCCGATGCTAACGCTTTTTTCTGTAGCGTGATTAGCTCCTGTATGCCGTGCTGCGCCATGTCCAACATGCTATTCAGTTCTTCTCGGCTGAATGCGATTCCTTCCGCCGTACCTTGCACTTCGACGAGTCCCAGGTTTCCGGTCATGACCACATTCATATCCGTATCACACGCAGAGTCTTCTACATAATCCAGATCTAAAACGGGAATTCCCTGATAAATGCCGACTGAGATCGCCGCCACATGATCGATGATCGGCGTGGTTTCAATGAGTTGCCGGTAAATCAACTTCTCCACAGCGTCATGTAATGCCACGAATGCTCCCGTGATACTGGCAGTGCGAGTACCACCATCCGCTTGAATCACGTCACAATCAATTTGAATGGTGCGTTCTCCCAATTTCTTTAAATCGACAACAGCGCGTAAAGCGCGTCCGATCAGCCGCTGAATTTCCATTGTGCGCCCCGATTGCTTGCCTTTAGCGGCTTCACGCTGCATGCGTGAATGAGTCGAACCGGGCAACATACCGTATTCGGCGGTCAGCCAGCCTTGACTCTGCCCCTTGAGAAACGGCGGGACTTGTTCACTGATGCTGGCTGTACAGATGACTTTGGTATCACCGCATTCGATCAGCACGGAACCATCGGCATGCTTAGTGTAATGGCGAATGATTCTGACAGGACGAATTTGTTTGGGCGTGCGGTGATGGCTGCGTGTCATGGTGAACAATTTTCCGGTATGAGAAACTTAACTTGCGAAACGATAAGCTGGTTTGGCGAGAGCACCTGCAGATACTGTCAACACTTCATAGCCATTTTCGGTCACCAATATCGTGTGTTCCCATTGTGCTGACAAACTTCCGTCTTTAGTGGTAACGGTCCAGCCATCCGGCAGATGACGGATAGCGGCTTTCCCCGCATTAATCATAGGTTCCACGGTAAATATCATCCCCGGTTTAAGTTCCAAACCGGTTCCGCGACGCCCATAATGAAGCACTTGGGGATTTTCATGAAAATTTGCACCAATGCCATGTCCACAGAATTCTCTGACGACACTATATCCCACACCCTCAGCCAATCTTTGAATGGCATGTCCGATGTCTCCTAAATGTTTACCTGGCTTAATTTCATCAATTCCCCGCCACATCGCCTCAAAAGTCACTTCACATAAGCGCTTAGCTTGAATGGACGGTTCGCCGACATAAAACATTCGACTGGTATCACCATGATATCCCTCATAAATAACAGTGATATCAATGTTAATGATGTCACCGTTTTTTAGTTTCTTTTCTCCGGGAACACCATGACAAATCTGATTATTAATTGAAGTGCAAATCGATTTAGGGTAAGGAGAATGCCCCGGCGGGGCATAGTTAAGCGGTGCAGGGATTGTCTTCTGCACATCCACCATATAATTGTGGCAAAGCATATCCAATTCTTCGGTAGCAACTCCTGTCACGACAAAGGGGGCTATGTAGTCAAGAACCTCCGATGCCAGTCGTCCAGCAATGCGCATTTTTTCAATTTCTTGTGGTGTTTTTATCAGTACCGTCATTATTATTTTATAGGGTTATTCAGAAACATCTTTTTAAGATCAGTAATTTTCAAATAAAAATTAATCAATTTTTATTGTATCGAATGCATAGTATATTTTTAAACTTGAAGTAACCTTGCGATCTAGTTATCTCACTTTGCATATCAGTTCTCTCTATTATAAACGTTCACATTTACTTTGGACTAATTGAGTCCCTTCAAATTGTTCAACCAATTTTTGTGTTTGTTCTTTAATCATTGGAGTTGGATTATGAATGACAATCTTTTTGAGCGTAACACTACGATTCTCAATCGTAGCACTGGTAATTCCTTTCTTTTCTATTTCTTCTAGTTGCTTCAATGCATCGCCTTTGTCGTATAACATACTCAAGGAAACAGCATTTCTCCATTCACCATTCTCTTTTACACGAAAACTGACAATCCCAAGATTCCGCAATTTATTGATCATACGATTAGCTGCTTCTTTATTTGGCAATGGTGGAATATATAACCAATACATCATCGTACTGCCAGCTTCCTCCAATTCGTAGGATTGATCAGAAACGATTTCTGATAGAATTGTTTCAGCGTAATGCGCCTGTTCTTCGTAAAAGCTACCCCACTCCAGGCACTTCTGCTCATCAATCGGCAATAATACAATTTTCTCAGGATTAAACATGGATGCACGTGTTGTATCTTCGTCATTAGGATACAGTTGCCTCCCGATTACATAGACAACATTTATAATCAGTAAAATAATAAAGATTATTTTCATTGCAAAATAAAATTTTAAATTTTGATATTAACTTAATTTTGTTGTTAACGTTCTTGTGCCTTGCTAAAATACGCCGTTGATTTCAAATACGCTCACCAATTTTTTGATGCCTTTAAAAAACGGAATACGAAATATGAAAATGATTAAAAATACGATGCTGCTGGTAGCACTGGCATTATCTGCCCCAATTTCAGCTGAGACAACTTCCGACGATGCCAATGCTGCGCCTGCTCCCGCCGCTCCTGCTACAGTTGAAGAAATAGCATCGGGTGTATGCGCTGGTTGCCATAGCGCCGATGGCAATAGTGTCATCCCCATGAATCCTATTCTAGCCGGGCAGCACGCTGAATATCTCACCAAGCAATTAATTGATTTTAAATCAATTGATAATAAACCGCCCAAGCGTAACAGTCCTATTATGTCTTCGATGGTTGCCGCACTTTCACAGGAAGATATGAAAAAATTGGGCGAATATTACGCCAAGCAAAAAGCAAATCCAGGTCAGACGACTGCTGATGCCGATGAAAAATTGATTGCAACAGGAAAGATTCTTTATCACGGCGGTAATATTGGAAATGGTGTTCCCGCATGTGCAAGCTGCCACGGTCCTACTGGATCAGGTATTCCACCACGCTATCCTGCAATTGCTGGCCAACATGCAGAATACACTCTGACACAGTTGGGCCTGTTTAACACAGGTGATCGCGCCAATGATAATGATGTCATGAATCAGGTTATTACCCGCATGAGCGGACAAGAAAAACGTGCTGTTTCAGCCTACATTGCTACCATGCGTTAAGCTCTATCCACTAAAAATAAAAAAGGCGGCATTGCCCGCCTTTTTTATTAAGTTCACTTACTTCACTTATCTTGCCAATGCTCGAACACCTTCTCCGCCGCAGATAATGTTTTATTCAATTCATTGTCACCATGCATAGATGACACGAAGCCGGCTTCAAATGCTGATGGTGCAAAATAGATGCCTTCGTTCAACATCGCATGGAAGAATCGATTAAAAGCTTCTTTGTTGCATTGCATCACTTCAGCAAAGCTGGTGGGAATATCTTTTCTGAAATATAGCCCAAACATGCCGCCAACTGATTGCGCACAAAAATCAATACCATGATTGTCCGCTGCGGCTGTAATACCATCCACTAATTGCTGCGTTCTATCCTCTAATTTTTCATAAAAACCTGGCGCTTGCACCAGTTTTAGCGTAGC
Source organism: Nitrosomonas sp. (assembly GCA_017984435.1). GTDB lineage: Bacteria > Pseudomonadota > Gammaproteobacteria > Burkholderiales > Nitrosomonadaceae > Nitrosomonas. Next base: position 23,029 of record JAGNZK010000032.1, read on the forward strand.
GAGTCCTGCAGCAACTGCCACCGGATTGCCTGAAAGCGTACCCGCCTGATAAACAGGACCCAACGGTGCCAAACATTGCATAATATCGCGCCGTCCTCCAAATGCGGCCATGGGCATGCCGCCACCAATGACTTTACCCAACGTGGTCAAATCGGGCTTGATTTGATAAAGCCCTTGTGCGCACCCAAGACCGACACGAAATCCTGTCATGACCTCATCAAATATCAATACACTACCGCTCTGCGTACACAACGAACGTAGCTTAGCAAGAAAATCCGAGCTAGGAGCCACCAGATTCATATTCCCTGCAACCGGTTCAACAATCACCGCGGCTATTTCCGGTCCCCACTGATTGAATGCTGCTTCAATACCCGCTATGTCGTTGTAATCCAGAACAATAGTATGTCCGACTGTTTCAGCCGGGACACCGGCAGAACTGGGATGCCCAAACGTTAATGCGCCGGAACCTGCTTTAACCAACAACGCATCGTCGTGACCATGATAACAACCTTCAAATTTGATAATTCGGCTTCTACCGGTAAAACCACGTGCCAGTCGAATTGCACTCATACCTGCTTCAGTACCGGAACTCACTAATCTGACTTGCTCTATGGATGGAATCAACTGACAAATTAATTGTGCTATTTCCAGTTCCGCTTCAGTTGGCGCGCCAAAGGTTAAACCATTTTCAGCAACGGCCTGAACGGCTTTGATCACATCCGGATAGGCATGACCCAGAATCAAGGGTCCCCATGAACCCACATAATCGATATACGATTTGCCATCAGCGTCCCAAAAATATGCGCCTGCGCCACGTTGAAAAAAAACCGGATCCCCCCCCACCGATTTAAAAGCCCGAACAGGGGAATTGACGCCACCGGGAATATATTGCTGAGATTGTTCAAATAATTGATGATTGCGTGAAGTCATTTGATTACTCTTATGATGTAAATTAAATTTGTTTTAAATACGTTATATTGTTTCTGCAAATAATTGTGAAAATTGCGTTGCTGTTACTTTAATATCTTTAGTTTGGAATAAATCATTGCACACAGCTATTGCAGCACATCCGGCTTGGATAACCGTTTTGGCATTAGTCAACTTGATTCCTCCGATACCGACAATGGGAACGGATACTTTCTTTTTAGCTTGGTTCACTAAATCTGCAGGAACGGAAAGTGCATTCGGTTTAGTCAGTGAAGTGAAAAAAGCACCGAAAGCGACATAATCAGCACCTTCTTTCTCAACCTGAAGCGCCAACTCCAAATTGTTATAGCAGGAAGCACCGATAATTTTATCCCATCCTAATTGACTCCTTGCTTCAGCGACTGATACATCATCCTGCCCAACATGTAATCCATCAGCATCAACTTCAATCACCAAATCAAGATGATCGTTGATGATCAAAGGAACTTGGTATTCCCTGCAAAGCTGCCGTAATAATTCGGCTTGTTCTCTTAATAAAATATCACCTGCCAATTTATTACGGTATTGTATTAGTCGTGCACCGCCTTCCAGCACTTGCCGCGTTCTGCTCAGCAAATCATCCGTATTTTCAAGATCCGGCGTAATCGCATATAGCTTACTAATTTTCGGGTTTGTCAATGATCACCCCTTCATGCTCATTCTCGGGATCTTTAGCCCAGAACAGCCTATTAGGAATATATTGCCCCATGCCGGGACGAAACCCTGCCTGCAACGTGTGCCATGTATAGTCCTGTGCTTCAATAACACTTTCACTTATCGATAATCCATTGGCAAGTGAAGCCGCAATTGCAGATGCCAGCGTACAACCCGACCCATGGTACGTGTTATTCAGTCTCTCCCATTCATCGGTGCGCACCACACCGTTGGAAGCAAACAATATATTGGTTACTTGCACGGTATTCTCATGCGTACCTGTAATCAATACATACTTACATCCCATATCCAGTAATCGGTGCGCACAAAAACTTAAGTCCAGTTTGGATTCGTTCCTGTCATTTTCTTGCTGGGCAAGGTGCCTGGCTTCCAAACTATTGGGTGTTAATATGGTCACCTGCGGCAATAATAATTCACGCATCGCATCAATCATTTCTTCATTGGCCAGCTCATCCCCTCGTCCGGAAGTCAACACAGGATCCATGACGACAGGAATATGCGGATAATCAGAAATAACTTCTGTAATAGCAGCGATGATTTCAACACTGCCCAATAAGCCAATCTTAAACACATCAACCGGCATATCTTCCAATACTACCCTCGCCTGATCGGCAATCCATTCAGGATCAAGCGGCATCACGTCTTCCACACCGGCTGTGTCCTGAATGGTAATAGCAGTCATAATGGATAAAGGGTGGCAACCCATACTGGCGATAGTAAGCATATCAGCCTGAATACCGGCCCCACCACTGGGGTCATTGGCTGCAAAAGAAAGTACAATTGGGGGTGGCTGTAACATGCATTAATACCGTAAAATGTCATTTTAACCTAAAAGGAAATTGCTATCTATCATGCCTACCGAAGAGAATCGTGATTACAATCGTTATATGTGTCTAATTTGTGGTTTTATCTATGATGAAGCTTTGGGATCTCCGGATGAAGGCATTGCACCGGGTACACGCTGGGAAGATGTACCGATTAACTGGACTTGTCCGGAATGTGGTGCACGTAAAGAAGATTTTGAAATGGTAAAAATATAAATGCGTATTCTGCATACTATGCTGCGAGTGGGCAATCTCGAAAAATCTCTTGAATTTTATACTCAGGTGATGGGTATGAAGCTACTGCGTCGTAAAGATTATCCCGATGGTAAATTTACCCTCGCTTTTGTAGGCTACCAGGATGAAACAAATGGCACCGTCCTGGAATTGACACACAACTGGGATACCTCTTCATATAACCTTGGAGAAGGCTTTGGTCACATTGCCGTTGAAGTGAATGATGCCTATCAAGCGTGTGAAAATACCAAGAAACTCGGTGGAAAAGTGACACGTGAAGCGGGACCGATGAAGCACGGCACAACGGTTATCGCATTTATAGAAGATCCCGATGGCTATAAAATAGAATTTATTCAGAAAAAATAGATTGATCCCAAAAAGGTGCAAATCACAGTTCTGCGATACACGTTCTCAAGCTATCCATGTAGTAAGAAAATAGTTGGTATTTTATTGATATCCGGTAAAGAACGGCGCCATTGTTGAATGGGCTTGGTAGCAATCAGTTCACTGGAGAATGTTAAGTGGCTTGCAATACACAAATCGGTGTTTTCAGAACACACTGACATCAACTGCCCTAACAATTTTTGATTGCGGTAAGGCGCCTCAATAAATATTTGTGTTTGATCTCGGTTAATCGATAATTTCTCAAGTTCCATTATTTTGCTTGTACGTGCTTCATTCTCAATCGGCAAATAACCATGAAAGGCAAAACATTGGCCATTCAAACCCGATGCCATCAAAGCCAGCAATATCGATGAAGGTCCGACCAGTGGCACCACCGTAATATCGTTTTTATGCGCCAACCGAATCAACCCGGCACCGGGATCTGCCACTGCCGGACAACCCGCTTCAGATAATAAACCCACATCGTGTCCAGCCAATAACGGCCCCAGCAAAGCCAACAAATCCTTATTGAGTGTATGCTCGTTCAAGGTCTGCATGTTTAATTCTTGTAGTGCATACTTGGAATTAATCTGCCTTAGGAATTGCCTGGCAGTTTTGGGATGCTCAACAATGAAATAAAAAATTTCTGCAATACGCTGTTGTACTGCCGATGGCAATACCCATGCAATATCTTCTGAACTGATAGGTGCCGGAATCAGATACAGTTTACCCGTCATCGAAATATCAAAATCCCTAAGATACTGTATATTTTTAGAATTCCACACATAACAACCCATCGAACTCCAAGCACATTAGTGCAGAATTCTGGGTACACTCAAAATAAACTCCGGGATAGCGACATCAAAATGAACGCCATCCTCGGCCGCCATCTGATAGCTTCCTTTCATCGATCCCACCGGCGTTGAGATCACCGTTCCACTGGTATACTCAAAGCTATCACCCGGTTTAAGCAATGGCTGCTCACCGACAACGCCTAATCCACGCACTTCCTGAATAGTGCCATCACCATTATCGATAATCCAATGCCTGCTGATTAGCTGAGATGCCACCGTACCTGTGTTTGCAATAGTTATGGTGTACGCAAACACATGTCGATCAGCTTCTTCATCGGACTGATCAGGCAAATATACCGTGCGGATATTGATATCAATGTCGTATTTTTTGTTTTCAGCCATTTTTTAATTTCGCGCTATTTTTGGGTACTGTATCAAGAAAAAGTGAAAAAGCGTACTTTACGATTAATTTACTGATAAATCTTTATCTCTTTTACGCGCAATCTGTCATTTGCGGTTAAAATAACAGCTTTGTTTATTGAGAGGCTGTCATGTATCGCATCGCACCGAGTATTCTTTCCGCTAATTTCGCCAAACTTGGCGATGAAATCACCGCCGTTATTGATTCAGGCGCAGACATTATTCATTTTGATGTCATGGATAATCATTATGTTCCGAATCTCACCATCGGCCCCTTGGTATGCGAAGCTATTCGTCCTGTCACGGATGCAATAATCGATGTGCATTTAATGGTTCAGCCCGTTGATCGTATTATTCCAGATTTTGCCAAAGCCGGTGCCAATATCATTTCATTTCACCCGGAAGCATCCAATCATATTGACCGCACCATCGGATTGATCAAGGAACAAGGTTGCAAAGCAGGTATGGTGTTTAATCCGGCGACACCACTGCATTATCTGGATCACGTGCTTGACAAACTGGATTTGATTCTGATTATGTCGGTCAATCCCGGGTTTGGCGGGCAAAAATTTATCCCTGAAGCACTCAACAAACTGCGTGCGGTTAGGAAACGCATCGACGCCAGCGGTAAAGACATCCTGCTGGAAATTGATGGTGGCGTTAAAGTGGACAATATTGCTGAAATCGCTCGCGCCGGCGCCGATACGTTTGTCGCAGGATCGGCCATTTATCAAGCCGGCAAAGCTACTGACCCGCATGGTTATGACACAGTATTAGCAGCATTCCGCGCTGAATTAGCAAAAGTATAATTTATTAATCATCCTAGCAGCTTATTGCTATTTTCTATTATTCAAATGAACCATAGTCTTTCTAGCAACGTGAACGCTTCTGTAAAAAAAATTGAACCGCCATTGTCCGTCAAAGTGATCATGATTGATTTGGATGGGACACTGCTGGATACGGCCGAAGATCTGGCATTAGCCGCAAACCTGATGCTAAAAGATTTAGGCATGCCGGAACAAGCAACATCGACGATCCGTTCCTATATTGGCAAAGGTATCCAGAAGCTGGTAAAACGCACATTGACTGGCCAACTCGACGGCAAACCCGATGCTGCTTTATTCGCCAAGGCATTGCCCATTTATGAGAAACATTACGCCGACAATCTAAGTGTTAATACGCGCCCGTACCCAGGTGTGGTGGAAGGTATCAAAGCCATGCAGCAAGCAGGTTTCAGGTTGGCCTGCATTACCAACAAAGCGGCAGCATTCACACTACCGTTGCTGCATGCAACCAGACTACATGATCAATTCGAAATTATACTATCTGGTGACAGTCTGCCGAAGAAAAAGCCGGACCCCATGCCATTGACGCATATCTGCAAACACTTTGATGCACAACCGCATGAAGCGCTCCTAATCGGCGATTCACTGAATGACGCCATTGCTGCCAGAGCTGCCGGCTGCCATGTGTTCTGTGTACCCTATGGCTATAACGAAGGGCGCAATGTTTACGAACTTGATTGCGATGCCATTGTTGAATCCCTACTGGATGCATCCAAGCTGATTAAAAAATTAGCTTAGAAGCCCCCACAAAATGACCGAAGCGGAATTTAATCAACTCGCGCAACAGGGATACAACCGCGTTCCGGTCGTGCTGGAAACTTTTGCCGATCTCGATACCCCCCTGTCCATTTATCTAAAGCTGGCTAACCAGCCTTATTCTTATTTATTGGAATCGGTACAAGGTGGTGAACGTTTCGGTCGATTCTCATTCATTGGTTTGCCTGCAACAACGCGTGTCGAAGCGCGCGACAACACAATTACCACGGTAAATCACGGCAAGTCCGAAACAATCATCGTTGACGATACGTTGTCTTTTATCGAATCCTATCTGTCGCAATTCAAGGTAGCGCCTTGCCCTGCAGGAATATCACGCTTTTGTGGTGGACTGGTCGGTTACTTCTCATACGACACCGTACGATATATCGAGCATAAGCTCAAAGGCCATGCAAAACCGGATACCTTGAATACACCGGACGTTTTGCTGTTACTGTCGGAAGAATTGGCGGTAGTGGATAATCTTTCCAGCAAGCTGTATCTGATCGTTTATGTGAATCCGCAAGATAAAGATGCCTACCAATACGCGCGCAATCGCTTAAAAACTTTATTGTCAAAACTACGCCAATCCATAGCGATTCCAACAGAGCAGGCCGTTGCTTCCGGTGCCGCGGTTTCTGAGTTCCCTGAAACGGATTTCAAAGCTGCGGTTGAGCGAGCGAAGCGCTATATTTTTGATGGCGACATCATGCAAGTCGTGCTGTCTCAGCGCACCAGCAAACCCTTTAACGCATCGCCATTGGCACTCTATCGCGCGTTACGCAGCCTTAATCCGTCACCCTACATGTTTTTCTATCATTTTGATGATTTCCATATCGTGGGCGCTTCACCGGAAATATTGGTGCGTCTTGAAGGTGATACGGTTACTGTCCGCCCGATTGCAGGTACGCGTCCCCGTGGTAAAAACCCTCAGCAAGATGCCGAGCTGGCAGCGGATCTGTTAGCCGATCCGAAAGAAATCGCCGAACACGTCATGCTCATGGACTTGGGCCGTAATGACATTGGCCGCGTCGCACAAACCGGAACGGTGAAAGTAACGGAAAAAATGCAAATAGAAAATTATTCGCATGTCATGCACATCGTTTCCAATGTAGAAGGAAAGTTAAAACCCGAACTCAGTGCTATTGACGTGTTGCGCGCCACATTTCCGGCAGGAACCGTCAGCGGCGCTCCCAAAGTACGCGCCATGGAAATCATCGATGAACTCGAAGTTTCCAAGCGTGGCGTTTATGCCGGTGCAGTCGGTTATCTCGGGTTTAATGGCGACATGGATCTGGCGATTGCAATCCGTACCGGTGTGATCAAGGATGGTCAGTTACATGTTCAGGCAGGCGCGGGAATCGTTGCAGATTCAATACCCCAGAATGAATGGATAGAAACACAGAACAAAGCCAAAGCGCTATTACGCGCCGCAGAAATTGCCGAGAACGGGCTGGACAGTAAGCTGTAACTCTCTCCAGGCAAAATCCAAAAGAATCAGAAATCGCTTCCACTTTGCGACTACACGACAGCAATTGACCGTGTAGTTTACGCCTGTCTAATTGACTGCCATCCAAACAGATCTAGTCCGCCCTTGAATAATTCATAACGATATGATTTTATGTAATGAGTTGATAGATTTGAGCGGTTAAATTCACCGGTTTTTGGTAAATTTGCAGCAATTTCCTGCAAATTCAGCGAGAGTTACATGAGACCAAAACCGCGCACGCCAGAGAGCAATGACGTATTTCGCGAATTGGCCCAGGTACCGCAGCACCTCAAGCCCAAGGTTACCGATTGGCTGCAGAAAGTCGAGCGCTTGCTCAAGCAGCAGCCGCAAGACAGCCACAAACTCTACAGCTTGCATGCGCAGCCTGCCGGGCAATCCTTACGATGGTCATACCTTGCACCTGGCTTTGGAGCAGGCGGCAATCCTGACGCAGTAACAACCTAAGGAAGTGTTCGTAGACTTGGGTTATCGCGACGCAACTGTCCCGGCTGGGGCCAAGGTCTATCACCGCAAACTCAGGCGCGGCATTACCACGCGGCTGAAACGCGATATTCGGCGACGCAGCGCCATCGAACCGGTAATCGGGCATATGAAAAACGACGGCCGCCTTCGCAGAAACTGGCTGCAAGGCACTGAAGGCGATGCCTTTCATGCCATCCTCTGCGGTTGCGGACATAGCCTGCGGCTTCTTCTTGTCTTGATTTTCCAACGCTTGGATTGGCTACCAATCTATGATGACAGAACTAATCATCCCCTTGCCGGCGCATATGCCTGAAAATAGAATTTTCAGGGGGGACTAATTATATTTTACCAACATCATTTAGATGTCATTTTTATTGCAGAATCGTGTAGAATAATTGACTTTTTTCTATTCCAATACTTTTTTGGTCAGCAATTCCGTGGCATTTTACGTACAAAAATATGGCGGCACATCAGTTGGTAGTACTGAACGGATAAAAAATGTAGCCCGAAGAGTGGCTACATTTCATTCGCAAGGGCACCAGATTATTGTCGTTGTTTCTGCCATGAGTGGCGAAACAAACAGGCTTATTGCGCTCGCACATGAAGTTCAGGAAACTCCCGATTCACGTGAATTGGATGTGATGGTTTCAACAGGCGAACAAGTATCTATCGCACTGTTGTCAATGGCACTCATGGAATTGAATGTCAAAGCTAAAAGCTATACCGGATCACAAGTCAGAATTCTGACCGACAGTACACATACTAAAGCGCGCATACTTAGTATTGACGAAGCAAAAATCCGCGCGGATCTGGACTCTGGTTATGTCGTCGTCGTTGCCGGTTTTCAAGGTGTCGATGAAAAAGGTAGTATCACGACACTTGGCCGTGGAGGATCTGATACGACCGGCGTCGCATTGGCAGCCGCTTTAAAAGCCGATGAATGTCAGATTTATACGGATGTTGATGGAATCTATACCACAGATCCGCGAGTCGTCGCCGAAGCCAGAAGATTAAATACCATCACCTTCGAAGAAATGCTGGAAATGGCCAGCCTGGGTTCTAAGGTCTTACAATTAAGATCGGTTGAATTTGCAGGAAAATACAAAGTAAAGCTAAGGGTTCTATCCAGCTTTGAAGATGAAGGTCAAGGCACTCTGATTACTTTTGAGGAAGATGAAAATATGGAGCAAGCAGTCATTTCAGGTATTGCATTTAACCGCGATGAAGCGAAAATTACTGTTCTAGGCGTTCCTGATCATCCCGGTATTGCTTATCAGATTCTCGGACCGGTCGCTGATGCAAATATTGATGTGGATATGATCATCCAAAATGTGGGGCATGATGGCTTGACGGATTTTTCATTTACGGTTCATCGCAACGAATTCAAAAATACGATGAATATCCTGAGAGAAAAGATCCAACCGCATATTGGTGCACGCGATGTGCTCGGAGGTGATAGAATCGCCAAGGTTTCGGTTGTTGGTGTCGGTATGCGCTCACATGCAGGTATTGCCAGTAAAATGTTTCGTGTGTTGGCAGAAGAAGGTATCAACATTCAGATGATCGCCACTTCTGAGATAAAAGTATCCGTAGTCGTTGATGAAAAATATATGGAATTAGCGGTTAGAGTGCTTCATAAAGCATTCGATTTAGAACAAGCATTTTGATTTTCTTGAAAACAAAATAGCTTATTAGGATAATGAACTAATTATTCTATCGTATCAAAAACCGGAGAGATGGCCGAGTGGTCGAAGGCGCTCCCCTGCTAAGGGAGTATAGGCACAAAAAGCTTATCGAGGGTTCGAATCCCTCTCTCTCCGCCAGCACATTAATAAAATCAATAACTTAGGAATGATTTTAGAAGCTGGCCCACATAAAAACCCGCATTAATTATCTTGATTTTAAAGGGTCATCCTATCGTTGCGGCGAGTAATGGATGAATGCGAGGAAATTCAAGTAATATTTAATTTGCCTTTACCCGATCTTTCGAATCATATACATCTACTGATAATTTTTTTCCTGTCAACGATGCAATATTAGTACTAATTTGTTGCAACTCTTTTGTAATAGTTAGTAACGATCCTACTTCTAGCCTCTTAATGCCGTCATACTGAGAAAAATCAATAGAAAACATATTTTTATACTCTAAACCCTCAATGTCTTGAAAAGTAATTTCAATATTCAAATAAGGTTTAAAGACATCCCCGTCAAGTTCCAGTCCCAAATCAACAAAACTAAAAATAAAACTTGTAATTATCTGACCTATACCCAATGTTTGTATTCCATTACGAAATATTGCTAATTTGCGAAATTTTTCAACAATAATGTCCTTATTTTGTAAAACTTCGATTCCATCAACATCTAAAAATTTGAAAGAGATTTTTCTAGCTATTCCCTTTCCTAAGTTACTTATTTTAAGATCAATAAAATTTACATCAGCGAGACTATTTTCTAATTGTATACTTACATTTGGGCGAATATTTTCACGCTTTAATTCTTCTAATTGCTTGATCTGTGATAATCGTAAATTCCAAGTTTCATAAGCTAGAACAAAGGTTAAACATGCTAAAACTGCGGTTGCAATTGCTGTTACCCAGGAAGAAATTGAATCAGTCGCAAAATTAATATTGAAAAACTGAGAATTACCAATAATTATTCCAATGATTAGGAGAATAGGTGCCGAAAAAAACATTATCGTAATCAAAAAGGGAATAATATTTATTTCTTTTGAATTGATATTTTTCATTTTATATACCGGGTTAAACTACTCAAAATTTAAATAGATATGTTCATTAAAAAGTTTAAGAATTATTACGCTTTTTTATCTTTATTTATTTATGGTTTATATGATTATAAGGTGAATTAAATTGGGCTTTAACTCTTGGCGTGACTTCGAGAATTTTTCAAATTGTTTAAAGTACCAAAAACGATATATACATTCACAAGATGTTTCTGAATTTATTATAAATATTAAAAAATCTTTTACTGACCGCACGTTTTGTTTAAACAAAAATTCTATTTTAAATAGAGCGCAATTAGGTCATGATGAATTCGAAGAAGAAGGATGTTTAGTATTAATGGGTTATCCAAAAGATAGAATGAAACCACTTGCATCTACTGGAATCGAAGGAAGAGGTAATCCAAAGGGAATTTCATATTTATATTTATCAAATGATAGAGAAACGTGCTTATCAGAATTAAGACCCAATCGCGGTCAAAATTTATCGGTCGCGCAGTTTAAATTAAATAGAGATCTTAAAATTATTAACTGCTATTCAGTTTCGAACTACTACGATTTGACAGCTTGCATTTTTAATACACCTTAAACTCAAGAGGAAATAACTAATGCAATTTGGTCTATCATTAATGATGAATTTTCAAAGCCTGTTACTAACAATGATTCTTCTGTGGATTATATCCCAACACAATTTTTAGCTGAATTAATTAAGCATGAAGGGTTTGATGGAATATGTTATAAAAGTGGATCAGGAAAAGGGTTAAATTATCTTTTATTTAATTTACATGATGCTGATTTAATCAATTGCAGTGTAATGCGAACAATCTCAGTGGAGTATAAATTTGAAGAATGCTCAAATCCTTATTTTGTCAAAGACGATGGAAGTATAACTTTTATTAAGGTGCAGTTTTGAACTTATACACCCAAAACACACCGCAATACATTATTCCCGCTCGGCCTATACTCTGCCCTTAATATCATAAAATAACCCTTCCCAGCTCGTTTTAAATGAGCCGCGTTTTGCTAGCCGGGCACTCAAACCCGCCGCACCGAGTTTATTAGGCTTATATTTGCGGCGCGGGCGTTTTGGGGCTTCAGTGCTGGGCTGTTCTTTATCGGCTGGATTACACATTTCTCATTAACCCTTGCGCTCTGCCAATAGCTAAGAGCGCGTCATCACGTGAAAATCCATTGCGCTCAAAAGTCGCTGTGCACCGCTCTATATCCTCGGCTGATGGCTCGCCACCTAAGATATTAAGCCAACCTATTGCATAAAGCGTCTTCGGATCGACCGGCTTTTGTTTCCAATTCTCAACGAAGACGCTCCCTCCGTAAAAATGTAGGCACCATATGAAATCCACAAGGCCGCGGCCTAATCGCTTAACGTCTCCGTTCTCGCAGAACTGACGTATTCTGCGTTGAGGGTGTAAATAATTTTGTGTAAATGGTCATTTAGCAGGAAACTGCGTATTTACTTTTGGAGTAAAAATGACTACACCTAAATCCCTACCGACCGACTTAATTGATAGCTTGCTGGCGGATTACA
>JAGNZK010000071.1 GCA_017984435.1 Nitrosomonas sp.
CAAGAATCATGCCCGGCGGTGTATCAAATCCTTCGAGGGGCAGTTGCTTTTGACTGACATAACGAATCATAGTGCACGGCTTTTGGTGTTAATTTACATATTTATGTGCACTATTTTACCAAATAATGCAATATTGTTAAACTCAATCAGTTAGTTATGATTCTTGAGTAAGCTCTATGTAGCGACGTGGATTGGCTTTGTTTATGTGGCTTTTATCACCGATGTTTTTGCCCGGTATATTGTTGGTTGGCGAGTGAGTCGCATTGCGAACAGAACTGGTATTGGATGCATTGGAACAGGCATTGTGGGCACGGCGGGAAACCGCAGGATTGATTCATCACAGTGATCGAGGCAGCCAGTATTTATCGATTCGCTATACTGAACGTTTGGCGCAGGCAAATATTGACGCCGCCGTCGGAAGCATCGGAGATTCTTATGACAATGCCATGGCCGAGAGCATCAATGGTTTGTACAAGACCGAAGTCATACGGCATCGCGGTCCTTGGCGTAGTATCGAAGAAGTAAAATTTGCCACATTGGAATGGGCGGATTGGTTCAACAATCGAAGACTGCTGGACGCAATCGGATATGTCCCACCGGCAGAACTTGAAAAGGCGTATCATCGCCAACAGGAAGAGTCAGCTGATGCAGCTTGACTCAAGAAAACATGTCTCCGGAAAATCCGGGGCGATTCAGTCAGTGATCGCATCAATCTGTTGATGGTCGCTGCCGTTTGGAATCTAAAGTAATGGGCGCTGGCCATTTTTTTGATTCTTCTTCCCATGGCAAAAATTGCAGATTTCATAAATTCTTTGATGGAAAAAGATCAAATTGCTGGATTTTGTCTTTATTGACACTCCGCCTTTTGAAGCTGCTGATCCAAGATACCGCTTGATGCGGTTTCTCAGGATCGACTAATTAAGCAATGCTAAACTAGGCTAAGTGTTCTGAGCAAATGCCGTCAGATGATTACAACTAATAGAACTGAGAGGAAATAAAGAACTCGGCCGCAAGCGACCGAGTTTTAGAAGAGGGGTAGTTGCCCAAACCTCTCTTCCATTTCATCCATCACTTTGAGTTGATTTTGTACATACTGACGAATAACTCCTCGTTAGCATTATCTATAGTTTCAACAAAATAGCTTTGTGTCCATAACTTACCTCCCCAAAAATACTTTATGACGATACTTCGGAATCCACACAAAGTGATACATCAACCTGAATACATGATGACTATTTCTCTGTAGTTCCATAAGCTGGATAGTCTACAATGGCCTATCGCCATTGTAGACTATCCAGCTCGGGGGCAAGCCCCCGAGATTTTCGCGATGCGGTTAAATAAATGATTAACAAAATTTTATACGGTATTACAGCAATATTAATGATCATCGCCATAGCTTACGGCGGATCGTTTTTATATCAATTTTTAGTAGAGATGATTAGGAAAACAATGTAGTAACTAGAAATTTGGAATGTCCTTGAAGATAAAGGCACTTCCAGATGACTATCTCATGGAGAGTGTGAAAATGTTGGGAGCTATAGAATAGTTTATAAAATCAGCACACCTCACAGAATACGTCATCGACCTGCATGATGACCGATTCAGATGATCAAAAACATAGTTAGCAGGAAGATTCTAATGCTGACGAAATTTCCTCGAAGAGGATTTGTCAGACAAGAACGAGATAGTTAACCTAAATGCACGTTCATCCCGTAAAGCTGAACTTGCTGAAAAGCCGCATAAAACGGCGATTCTCGGCAAGGATAAGCGGGTTGCGGGGGCAGGATTTGAACCTACGACCTTCGGGTTATGAGCCCGACGAGCTGCCAGACTGCTCCACCCCGCGTCAGGACGAGGAGTATAACACAAGCTAGTCTATACAGGTCAATCAAAGTTTCCCCCTCTTTAATTCTCGATAAAATTAATGAAAATTTAGCATTGTGATAAATGACTAGCCCATCTTGTTTGTTTATGGCGTTGCCAAGCCATTTCTTTTTTGAGTACTTCATTAATAATCTGTAAAACGTTACTGACATTGACCGGTTGGTTGTTCTCCTGTTGCTTGACATTTCCGGTCAAAGTAGCATGAGGTAGTCTTCCGCGTTGATAATAGGACCATATTTCCGCTGCATAATCGGATTGCATCAATTCCGGAGCGAACCGACTGAAATAAGTCGTTAAATTATCGACATCACGTTTAATGATATAGCGTGCCTGATGATTATCTGCCGCATTAACTGCTTGAGGTAAATCGATAATTACAGGACCGTGGCTATCCACCAGTACATTATATTGTGACAAATCGCCATGGACTATCCCGACAGAAAGCATTTGTACAATTTGTTTGATTAGTATTCGATGATAATCATGTGCTTGCTTCGGTGTGAGCACTAAATCGCTTAATCGTGGCGCCACATCCCCTTCCGAGTTCGTAATCAGTTCCATCAATAAAACGCCGGCAAAGAAATTATAAAACTTTGGCACTCGTATACCGGCTATTCCCAAGCGACATAACATATCAACTTCAGTACTTTGCCATGCTTCTTCACGTGCACGATGGCCATAGTGACCACCTTTTTCTATTGCTCGGGCACGTCGACTGTTCTTAACCTTGCGTCCTTCCATGTAAGGAGAACGTTGCTGGAAATTACGCTTATTACTTTCTTTATACACTTTAGCGCAGCGAATATCATTTCCACTGCGCACCATATAAATCATGGCTTCCTTGCCGCTCATCAACTGACAAATCACATCGTCGATCAAGCCTTCTTCAATTAACGGTTCAAGTCGTTTGGGTATTCTCATAGGGTGTTATGTCAGCGTATTATGGTGCCTCTATACGCTTCTCATCCTCCTGTATTTTGTAATGAAAATAAGTACAATCCTGGCTGCGGAATTCGATATTGATTCAGATCCGAATTAACCACGTTGCACAAATTGTAGAAAGAATGATTTCTTTTGGGAATGTGACAAATTGTCGCGCGGCAATTTGTCACAGGATGGTTTTACAATCAAAACAAGTTTAATATGGGTCGAATGATTTCATTCACCATAAATTTGCCGGAAAGAATTTATGCAACAAGAAAAAGATCTGTTTACGCACCAGGATACGCTGGCTAATTTGCATGAAAATGTACCGCTAACAGAAAAATTACGTTTCTTGCACCAAGTCATACGTCAGGATTTTGCATTTATTGATCGCTTGGCTATCGCGCTGTTTGACGAAAAAACAGAAATGCTCAAAACCTATACGCACAGTACTGAGAACAATGACAGCCCAGTGACCACCTATGATGCGCCGCTCAGTTCCGCACCTTCATTACGAGCTATCATCGAGCATCGCCGTCCACGCTTGGTGCAGGACCTCAATATTTTTTCTCAAGGTACGCATGAGCATACCCAACGTGTCGCCGCCAAAGGTTATAAATCCAGTTACACCATGCCACTCTATCAAAGTGGCACTTTCATAGGCTTCTTGTTTTTTAACTCTCACCAAGAGCACCCATTTACACCTAAAGCACTACGTCAGATTGATATCTATGGTCATTTAATCGCGCTGATGGTGATCAATGAGCTCACGGCCATACGTACCTTGCTTGCGGCGGTCCGCGCCGCACGCAACATGACGCATTATCGTGATCTTGAAACCGGTTCACATATTGATCGTACTGCGCACTATGCACGCCTTATTGCACGTACGCTCTCTCCAAGCTATCACATCACGGATGAACAGACCGAGCATATTTTCCTGTTCTCGCCCATGCATGATGTCGGCAAGATTGGCATCCCGGACAGCATTCTGCGCAAACCCAGCAAACTGAACGCAGCAGAATTCGATGTGATGAAAACCCATCCGGCGAAAGGCCGTGAAATTATTGATTCTGTTCTTGCAGGGTTTAGTCTGGGGACATTCGGTCACGCCAATATTTTACGTAATATTGCCGAGTATCATCACGAAGCAGTTGATGGTAGTGGTTACCCCAATGGTTTGAAAGGCGATGAAATTCCAATCGAAGCACGTATCAGTGCCGTGGCTGATGTATTTGATGCATTGACTTCACGTCGCTCCTATAAGGCACCGTGGAGTAATGAGGATGCTTTCGCCATGTTACGGCAAATGTCCAATTCCAAGCTTGATCGTGATTGCGTGGAGGCATTGATTAACAATGTCGACAAGGTATTGGAAATACAACAGCGTTTCCGCGACAACGATCTCATTTGAAATAATAAGAAGTGAATATCTTACTCGCTTGATTTATCTTGCTTGATCCACTGTTGCACGACCAGACTACCCACTAGGTCCCCTTCCACATTCACCATAGTACGAATGGTATCGAGTATTCGATCTATTGGTAACAAAATAGCAATCGCCTCAACGGGCAATCCGACCGATTGCAGTACCATCATCATCGTTACCATACCGGCACTGGGAATGCCTGGCGCACCGATTGCTGCGAGCATGGCGGTCAGAAATACAACCATCTGTTGCACCAAACTGAGTTCAACACCGACCAGATTAGCAATAAACAAAGCAGCAACGGCTTCATAGAGCGCCGTACCATCCATATTCATGGTAGCACCCAGCGGAATGACGAAACCCGCCACATCGCGCTTGACGTGCAAATGTTGTTCGGCACAGCGTAACGTAATGGGCAACGTTGCGGCACTGGAACTGGTAGCAAAAGCGGTAATAAGCGCTTCACGTGCACCTAGCCAGAATTTAACAGGCGTCACGCCCGTTAATAAATAAAGAATCAGCGGCAGTACCACCACACCATGCAGCAATGTGGTGCCCAGTACGATAGCCACAAACTTGATCAAAGTTCCCAGCAAACTGGTATCTTGCGTAGCCACCAACTGCAGCAACAATGCCATAATACCGAAGGGTGCCAGGCGCATGATCCAGCCCACCAACATCATGATCAATCCCAGGAATTCCTGCATTAATATTAGGATATTACGATAACGTTCTCCGCCTACCACCAACGCAATACCCAGTAATAAAGCAAATATCACCACCGCCAGCACGTTACCTTGCGCCAATGCAGCAATTGGATTCTGAAACAATGAATGCAGAAAATGTGCAAAGAAATCAGGCAGTGACATCTGTATCGCTTGAAATCCCTGCATGGCATCCTGAAACATCGCTATCTGCAATCCGCCGCCGGGTTGCAATAAATTGGCCGCCGTTAATCCCAGTACGATCGCAAACACCATCGTTGAAAAAAAGAAAACTAATGCTACTTGCCAAACACGGTTCATTTGCTGATGCGAACGTAAATTGGCCACACCGACCACAATCGATGTAAAAACCAGAGGAATCAGCACCATACGCAACAAGTCAATGAATAATGTACTGACCAGTTTTGCTGCATACAAACTATTCTGTGTAATGCTTGATTCTTGCCCTAACATGGCAAACCAGAGACCCAGCACAACACCTAATAAAGTACCCAACAAAATTTGAGTATTCAGTGATATCTTGTTCACCGGTTGATTTCCATTCGATATATCCTACACTGATAAACGAAACAAACTGATCACACCCAATCTTTTCCAATCAGAAAGTCAGTATACAACTTGTCTTCAGCACTGCCTGCGGCTGGTTTCCAGTCATAGCGCCATTTTACGATCGGTGGCAATGACATCAGGATGGATTCGGTACGTCCGCCCGTTTGCAAACCAAATAAAGTACCGCGATCCCATACCAGATTAAATTCAACATAGCGCCCACGCCGATAAGCCTGAAAATCGCGCTCACGCTCGCCATACGGCGTCTCTTTTCGTCTCTCCAGAATGGGTCGATAAGCCGTCAGAAAATGCTCGCCAACATTCTTGGTGAGATTGAAACAGGTATCAAAATCGGGTTGATTCAGATCGTCAAAGAAAATACCGCCGATACCGCGCGGTTCTTTGCGATGTTTTAAATAAAAATACTCATCGCACCATTTTTTCAACCGCGGATAGCGATCATCTCCAAACGGTTGCAATGCATTCTTGCAAGTTTGATGGAAATGAATGGCATCTTCCGTAAAACCGTAATACGGCGTCAAATCCATGCCACCACCAAACCACCAGACAGGCTCGGCACCTTCCTTGCGCGCTTCAAAGAAACGTACATTCATATGCACAGTCGGCGCATAAGGATTGTGTGGATGCAACACCAGCGATACCCCCATTGCCTCGAACGAGCGACCGGCCAATTCAGGGCGTGCTGCAGTGGCCGATGCAGGTAATCCGGCGCCATACACATGCGAAAAATTAACACCGCCGCGTTCCAAAATATTGCCTTCTTCTACCACACTGCTCATGCCGCCGCCACCTTCGGGACGATCCCATTGATCGCGCCTAAATGTTTTACCATCTACCTGTTCAAGTCCCTCGACAATGCTATTCTGTAGATTAATGAGAAATTCTTTAACTCGTGGTGTATTCATGCAAGCTCCCAGTCTTAATTTAATTTTATTCGATGCAAGGTGTATGGGTATTGGGATATTTCAAAAATTCATACACTTTCAGTTATCTTCATATCATCCAAGGGATCGATACACTGTTATAGTTAACGCCCCTGGTCAACAAACCGCATTTTACCGCAGGTATAGCATGACGAAAGCATTTCATTATTGATCCGCCTCAATGCGAATGCGGGCTGCTTGATATCGGACCGAGCGAATTGTATGTATTGTGGAAAACAAGTCATCAATTTGCTGATACCGGTTCAAAAAATAAAAAGTACGTGTGATAGACTCCCATAATCCGTTTTAAGAGAAAACAGAATGTCTGGTAATACATTTGGCAAGCTTTTCAGTGTCACCTCTTTTGGTGAATCTCATGGTCCCGCAATTGGTTGCGTAGTCGATGGCTGCCCACCTGGACTATCAATAACCACCGAAGATATTCAGCACGAACTGGATCGACGCAAACCGGGTACCTCCCGTCATGTGACACAGCGACGCGAATCCGATACGGTAGAAATTCTATCGGGTGTGTTTGAGGGGCAGACAACCGGCACACCGATTGCATTATTGATTCGCAACGAAGATCAGCGCAGCAAGGATTACAGCAAAATCATGGACACTTTTCGTCCCGGTCATGCCGACTACACGTACTGGCAGAAATACGGCATTCGCGATTATCGTGGCGGCGGGCGCGCATCGGCACGTGAAACAGCCGTCAGAGTTGCAGCCGGTGCCATTGCAAAAAAGTGGCTGCAGGAAAGATTTGGTACTGTCATTCACGGGTATATGGCTCAGCTCGGCCCCATTGAAATTCCCTTCAAACACTGGAATGACGTCAATGACAATCCTTTTTTTGTCGCAGATAACAGTTATGTTGATCAATTGGAAACGTTTATGGATCAATTACGCAAATCCGGCGATTCCGTGGGTGCCAAGATTAGTGCGATTGCACACGGCGTGCCGGTTGGTTGGGGTGAACCCGTCTATGACCGGCTGGATGCCGAGATTGCTTACGCGATGATGAATATCAATGCGGTAAAGGGTGTGGAAATCGGTGCCGGGTTTGCCAGTGTCACGCAGAAAGGCACGGAACACTCGGATGAAATGACACAGGATGGCTTCTTGAGTAACAATGCGGGCGGCATATTAGGCGGTATTTCTACCGGACAGGATATCATCGTCAATGTCGCCATCAAGCCGACATCCAGCATCCGCCTTGGACGACATTCGATCGACAAAAATGGTACGCCAGTAATTGTTGAAACCCATGGCAGACATGATCCTTGCGTCGGTATTCGTGCTACACCGATTGTGGAATCCATGCTTGCGTTGGTATTGATGGATCATGCCCTACGGCATCGGGCGCAAAATGCTGACGTAAATTGTAAAACACCGAAGATACCAGGTAGCGCGAACCTTACCAAAGACATCACCATGCAGAAAATAACAAAAGCACCATTAAAAGAAGACCCGGAACCTGAGGAAGATGTATAAGCACAAATGCAGTTTAATCTTGACAAGATCCGTTAAATACACCATTATCGCCCCCGCAAAAAAGAAATTGTGATCATTGTGTAGAGAAAACAATCGGCTTAGTCGATTACAGCTTGAAGGCATCGAATACAGTAACAAAAGCAAAGTTCGAATCCCGTAATTGCTTCAATCTGATATAATCCCCCGGTTGCTTAAACAAGCTGGAAGTAATTAGATTGTATTTAGCGCCCGTAGCTCAGTTGGATAGAGTACTTGGCTACGAACCAAGGGGTCGTGGGTTCGAATCCTGCCGGGCGCGCCAAATTTCATCGAACAGATGTAGCTTTTACTCAGCAATTCCTTAAATGGCCAAGTAGCTCAGTCGGTAGAGCAGAGGACTGAAAATCCTTGTGTCGGTGGTTCGATTCCGCCCTTGGCCACCAATAAATCAGTCACTTAGATAAATTATTGCCAAGTGATTTTTCTTCTTATGCCTTCATGTAGGAAATTCTTAACGAAATATCAAGCAATAAAAAACCAGCCACTGGGACGGGCGAATGTGGAATGGTTAAGAATTATCCTGTTTAGTAACGCTGCTGCTGTTCCAATCTTCCATTGACAAGCAATGCCAAAGAATCTGATGGCATCATTGCGTGTTTCCTTCTTTCGAAGATTCTTGTGATTCTTTCATAAGTCGCTGCTTCATTTTCTCTGCCTCGATGCATAGCAGCAATGTTACACACATCTCTGGTTGCTGTTTCCTTTTTCTTTGTGCAATCGTTCGAATTTTCTATCGCTGTCACATTCTTTTGATTTCTTTTCAAAGTATCTAAAAAGATTGCGTTGTTTCCAAAGTCTTGCTGATGATCGACTTGCATTTTTTATCCTTATCTTAACTAAGGAAAACACTGATCTATTCGATCACATCGAATAGACATGCAGAGATTAGGTAAAATACCTCGCTATTGATAAACATGGAATAAAGCGATGCAATCAAGCTTTTCTGACCTGGAATATGCGGCAAAGAAGAAACAAACCCGACGTGAT
>JAGNZK010000033.1 GCA_017984435.1 Nitrosomonas sp.
AACTGGCTGAAAGGCGCAGATGGCGATGCCTTTCATGCCATCCTCTGCGGTTGCGGACACAACCTGCGGATGATTCTGAGGAAGCTGCGACTTCTTCTTGTCTTGATTTTCCTGCGCTTGGATTGGCCATCAATCAATGATGACAGAACCAATCATCGTCTTGCTGGCGCTTATGCCTGAAAATAGAATTGTTCAGGGTGGACTACTTAACTTCAATAGTGCTGCTGGATAAAACCAACGATTATTAGATCCCGTATTGCACGCGATAACGCTCTACAGCACGGAGATACTGTTCAAGCGCCTGATGATGCTGCAAATACTCAACCAGATCATCCAAATTAATAATCGAAGTCACCGACAGGCCATGCATTTGCTGCACTTCCTGCACGGCCGATAATTCTCCGATACCACGTTCCATGCGATCGAGTGCGATCACGACACCGCCGGGCATTGCACCCGATACCTGAATCAACTCGACTGATTCACGCACCGAGGTGCCTGCGGAAATCACGTCATCAACGATCAGCACCCGCCCTTTCAGTGGCGCACCGACCAATACACCGCCTTCGCCATGATCTTTCGCTTCCTTACGATTAAAGCAGAACGGATAGTTATGCCCCATTTCCGCCAATGCGATAGCGATCGTACTGACCAGCGGAATGCCTTTGTACGCGGGGCCGAACAGCATATCGAGCGGAAGCTGGGCAGCGACAATCGCTTTGGCGTAAAATTGTCCCAGTTGACGCAGCGAATCGCCATCGTTGAATAAGCCCGCATTAAAAAAATAAGGCGACATGCGCCCTGCTTTGGTTTTAAATTCGCCAAAGCACAACACATTGCGCGCAATGGCGAATTGAATAAATGCCTGCCGGAAATCGGACATAAAATTAACCAAATTGAAATAAAAAGATGCAAATTATAACGCTTAACCTGAATGGCATTCGTGCAGCTGCAAAAAAAGGTTTCTTCGAATGGCTGGCCGCACAATCGGCGGATATTGTGTGCGTACAGGAACTCAAAGCGCAATTATCCGATCTTTCCAGCGAGATACTGTCGCCCGATGGCTATCAGGGCTATTTTCATTGTGCTGCGCAAAAAGGTTATAGTGGCGTCGGGATTTATTGCCAAAGTCAGCCGGACAACATCATCGAAGGCGTCGGAATCCCTGAAATTGATGCCGAAGGCCGCTTTATCCAGGCGGATTTCGGTAATTTGAGCATCATTTCCATCTATCTACCGTCCGGATCCAGCGGCGAACACCGGCAAATCGCGAAATTCTTCTTTATGGAAAAATTCTTTCCGATCCTGAAAACATTGATAGCCAACGGCCGCGAGATTATTTTGTGTGGCGATTGGAATATAGCACATAAGGAAATTGACCTGAAAAACTGGCGCTCCAACCAGAAAAATTCCGGTTTCCTGCCGGAAGAACGCACCTGGTTGTCGAATGTTTTTGACGATATCGGTTTCGTCGATGTATTCCGGCAGCTCAATGCCGAACCGGATCAATACACCTGGTGGTCCAATCGCGGACAAGCCTGGGCCAAGAATGTCGGCTGGCGCATCGATTACCAAATTGCCACGCCAATGATTGCGCAAAAAGCGCACCGTGTCTCGATTTATAAAACCGAGCGTTTCTCGGATCATGCACCGCTGATCATCGACTACGATCACACCTTATGACATCCACCGGATTTTCCAGTTGGTTGCAGGCATTGCGGGTTTATACCCATCCGCGCGTGCTGGGCATGCTGTCGCTGGGATTTTCCGCCGGACTGCCACTATTGCTGATACTGGGCACATTGTCATTCTGGTTGCGCGAAGCGGGCATCGACCGTACGACGATTGGCCATCTCAGTTGGATTGGCCTGGCGTACAGTTTTAAATGGCTGTGGTCGCCGTTGGTGGATCGGCTATCGCTACCACTGTTGACGCGATGGCTGGGGCGTCGGCGGGCGTGGCTGTTACTGTCACAAATTATCATCGCCATTGCCCTGGTAGGCATGGCTAGTACCGATCCCTTGTTGAACCTGACGCAATTGGTATTTTTCGCACTGGCAGTGGCTTTTGCTTCCGCCACGCAGGACATTGCATTGGATGCCTATCGCATCGAAGCGGTGGCGGTCGAATTGCAAGGCGCGATGGCGGCAACTTATCAAGCAGGTTACCGCGTTGCGATGATCCTGGCCTCGGCGGGTGTGCTATGGATCGCAGCAGCGGTTGATGCCTCTGCGACCGACTATGACCATGCGCCGTGGCGCTTCGCTTATCTGATAATGGCTGCCAGCATGATTGTCGGCATCATCACCACGCTGATTATTCGCGAACCGGACGTTCCCTACAGTCGGTTGATTTCAGACAATGAAAAGATCGCGCAACTCGCCATCGCAAAATGGCATCTTCCCCCACGCATCAACAACCTACTGGTATGGCTGTACGGCGCATTGATCGCGCCTTTTCGCGATTTCATCGTGCGTCATGGTAAGCAGGCATTACTGATTTTAGGCTTGATTGCCATCTATCGTATTTCCGATGTGGTGATGGGTGTGATGAGCAATCCTTTTTATGTGGACATGGGCTACAGCAAAGATGAAGTGGCCACCATTTCAAAAGTGTACGGCGTCATGATGACCATTGTCGGTGCGGCTATCGGCGGTGTATTGACCGTTAAGATCGGCATTATGCGCACGCTGTTTTTGGGTGCGGTATTGTCCGCTGCAACGAATTTATTGTTTGTTTGGCTGGCAGGACGCGGCCATGATGTCAGCGGACTGATCTTCACTATTTCAGCGGACAACCTTTCCGCCGGTATCGCTTCCTGTGCGTTTATTGCTTACTTATCCGGCCTGACTAATTCCGCTTATTCGGCCACCCAATATGCATTATTCAGTTCGGTAATGCTGTTATTGCCCAAATTCATCGCCGGTTTCAGCGGACAATTTGTCGATGCGTATGGTTATGAGAACTTCTTCATCGCCACTGCCATATTAGGTCTGCCGGTTCTGGTGTTGGTCTGGCTCGCCGGACAGGCAAAGTTTGTCGCATCGACCAAGTAATCACCCGATTATTACAAAAATTACAGGTAGTCCAGTATGGAAAAAACAACACCTGAAACCGAATATCGCGCACTGATACAAGCGGGAGAGCTAAAACCGGATGCCGATCAAGCCAAGGCAGTCGCCGCATTAGAGCGATTACACCGTGAACTGATCGATTATCCCGTGATAGCAAGTAAAGGGGATGGATTCTCGTTCAGATGGCCTACCGGTTTGTTTCGCTGGTTGGGTAGCGATAAACCCGCTCCGCAAGGTATCTACCTCTATGGTGGTGTGGGACGCGGCAAATCCATGCTAATGGATCTGTTTTATGCGGTTGCACCCATCGCGTCAAAACGGCGCGTACATTTTCATGAATTCATGCTGGACATCCACGCCAGGCTGAAAGAATGGCATGATCTATCAGTTCAGAAACGCGCACAACACGGAAGCCGTTCCGGTGATGACGATCCACTGCCGTCGATCGCGCGGAAAATAGCGCGTGAAGCGACACTGTTATGTTTTGATGAGCTGCAGGTTAGCGATATCGCCGATGCCATGGTGCTGACCCGGTTGTTCAAGGAATTGTTCGCTCAGGGCGTGATTGTCGTCGCCACATCCAACCGACCGCCGGAAGATCTGTACAAAAATGGACTGAATCGTCAGCGCTTTTTGCCTTTCATTGCGCAAATCAGGGAAAGACTCGACATTATTCCGCTCGATGGGCCGATTGATTATCGCTACAATCGCCTGCAGGGCGCACAAACTTACTATTTTCCGATTAATGCAGTAACCACTGCGCAATTATCGGTCATCTTTTTCCGCTTGACCGATCGCCGTGTAGAAGACCGAGCAAAGGTTCCCAGTGAAACACTCAATGTACAAGGACGCACGCTGCTTGTCCCCAAAGCGGCTCGCGGCGTTGCCGTGTTTTCGTTTAAACGCCTGTGCGCAAATCCGCTGGGCCCGGCAGATTATCTTGCCATTGCCAGAACTTATCATACCGTCATCATGGTTGCGATCCCGCAATTTAATAAGGAAAACAGCGACGAAGCCAAGCGCTTTATTACTTTTATCGACGCACTCTATGAATACCATGTCAAATTCTTGTGCTCTGCCGCCGTGCCACTGCCATCACTGTATACCGAAGGCGGTGTCAGTTTTGAATTTGAACGCACTATTTCCCGTTTGATGGAAATGCAGTCGGAAGATTATCTGATAAAAGGCCACGGCAAGGTTACAGCGAGCTAAACATAACTTCCTATTTTATAACCAATCAATCGCCAGTTTTGAAGTCCTGGCGGCTTTAGCCAAAAGCTCACGCTAATATTCGCCAATAATCGTTAATTCCGTCACGTTTATTCTTGGAGTTTTAGCATCTTATTATCAAGAGTATTGATCTGCATCAATACTCTTCGAATCATAGAGTAATCCGCCAAAATTTTATAAAATATCGGTCGTTACGGCTATCTCATAAATTAAAATGGATGATAGTCATGAGAGTAAACTTGCCAGTTTCCAATACAGAATATCCTATTGGGGATGATACGTTAATTTTATCCACCACAGATACAAAAGGACGCATAACCTATATTAATCAGACTTTTGTTGAAGTAAGCGGATTCTCGGAAGATGAACTGATCGGTAAAGCGCATAACATTGTGCGTCATCCTGACATGCCACCCGAAGCATTTAGTGATTTATGGAAAACACTGCAAGCCGGCAAATCCTGGACTGGCTTGGTTAAAAATCGCCGCAAGAATGGCGATTTTTATTGGGTACTGGGTAATGCAACACCTTTAATTGAAAATGGAAATATCGTTGGTTATTTGTCAATACGCACCAAACCATCCCGTCAATTAATCGAAAAGACAGCGCCGATCTATCGTCAGATTCTTGATGGTAAGACCAAAAATCTCAAGATAGAAAATGGTGAAGTGGTTCGTACCGATTTTATAGGTAAATTGGCTTCATTGTTCCGCATGACCATTGGGAAACGCATTGCTTTTTATTTAGCGATACCGACATTGTCATTATTGGGTGCTGCAGGTGCCGGCTGGTGGGGTTTAACTCAAACGACCATAACACCATGGCTCAATGATTTCATTCTGGCCACCACCATGAGCGGTGTTCTGTTAATGTGCATCGTTGGCTTTTTCATCAGACAAAATACTTTGAAACCCTTGAACAAAGCAATTGAAATAGCCAACACACTCGCTGCCGGCGATCTGCAAACTCAGTTTGCCAATGAATATTCCAATGAGTTTGGGGTATTGATTAAATCACTGACTCAAATGGGTATCAACCTAAGAACAACGGTTGCGGATGTGCGTAACAGTGCTGAATCGGTGCGCCTGGCATCCAGTGAAATAGCCAGCGGCAATCTGGATTTATCGCAACGTACGGAAGAACAGGCTTCTTCGTTGGAAGAAACTGCATCCAGTATGGAAGAACTGACTTCCACAGTAAAACAAAACGCCGATAATGCAAGACAAGCTGATCAACTCTCGACCAGTGCGAGCCATATCGCAATGAAGGGAGGCCAGATGATGACCAACGTGGTGAATACCATGTCTTCGATCAGTAGCAGCTCGAACAAAATTGCCGGTATCATCAGTGTGATTGATGGCATCGCTTTTCAAACAAATATTCTGGCATTGAATGCTGCTGTAGAAGCTGCCCGCGCTGGTGAACAAGGTCGGGGGTTCGCCGTCGTTGCGACAGAAGTGCGAAATCTGGCGCAACGCAGTGCCGCTGCGGCCAAAGAAATAAAAAACCTGATCGATGATTCGGTAGCACAAGTTGAGAACGGAACCAAGCTGATCAGTGAAACCAGAGAAACTATAGAAGAGATCGTTACTTCCATTAAGCATGTCGCTGAAATCATGACAGAAATTACAGCGGCTTCCCAGGAACAAAGTTCTGGTATCGAACAAGTTAATCAAGCGGTCACACAAATGGATGATGTTACGCAACAGAACGCGGCACTGGTAGAACAGGCTGCTGCTTCCGCGGAATCTCTAGAACATCAAGCGAAGGATCTGGCTGGCGCAATTTCTATTTTTAAAGTAGGGAAAACTGCAAGAGGTACTGCACTTACCCAGAATCTCTCCGCCAGAAAATCAAACGTCGGAAGAAATAGTGTACTTTCCGTGGTAAGCAATAGGCGTAATCAAAAGAAAAAGGTGATTAACGGTGATGCTGAAAATTGGAATGATTTTTAGGGTCTGTAACCTGGGAGTATCCGGAAATTTGTGAAGCCGGAGGGAGTAAAAATAACTACACCCCAATCCCTCCTACCAACCGGCTTCAGAGATAACCGAACATCTGAGCACAATAAGCCCGAAACTGTAATCAATCCCACTGGCTAATGCCAGAGATAGCAGAAACTGCAAGACCCTGAAAGGCATATTCTACAACCACATGATTTTATTCTTCATTCTCACCCCCTCTCCAATCATCTCGTCTCCGGAAATACCGTGGCAATTCATCCTCGCAATGATGTATGATGAAAGATGCCAGCGTAATATCAACAGTGGTTCAATCTGAGAAAATTATTCTGAACGTTAACGAAATTTCAATTGAAGGTTGCCATCCTTGACTGTACTTGATCGAGAAAATAATAGAGTTAACGAGCTTGACTTATTGAGATTCTTTGCAGCCTTAGCGGTTGTTTTTCATCATTATTCGCTTAATGGCTTTGCAGCCAACTCTCAGACTATCATGCCTTATCCGTTGCTTGCTTCAATATTCAAATATGGCTACTTAGGGGTTGATCTTTTCTTTATGATTAGTGGATTTGTCATATTAATGACCGCATCCAGTGGAAGTTTAAAAAAATTTATAATATCGAGGCTAGTTCGCCTTTATCCGGCTTTTTGGGTATGTTGCACAATCACGTTTCTTGTAATACTGGCGATAGGATCGCCTGAATATTCAGCCACTTCTAGTCAATATCTTGTCAACATGACAATGTTGAGCGGTTTCATGGATGTAGCACCCATTGATAACGTATATTGGTCTTTGTTTGTTGAACTTAAATTCTATGCATTTATTGCAATCGTATTGCTATTGGGCAGAATTCAGCAAGTTGAATTACTATTTGTTGCTTGGCTGGCGATAACAATTGCACTTGAAATTTACCCGTTCTGGCGCCTTCGTTTTTTTCTCTTGGACGGCTATTCAGCAAATTTTATAGCTGGCGCTACATTTTTCTTTATTTGGTCCAGAGGAGTAACCTGGGCGCGTAGTTTGATGTTAGTTTTAGCATGGTGCTGCGCTATATATCAATCCACGAGCGAAGTCCATGAGTTTGAAGCGCGTATCAGGAATGATTTAAGCCCTTATATCATCGCCGCAATTGTCAGCGGATTTTTTGCGATAATGGCGCTGATTTCTTTCAAGTTGACCGGTACAATCGGACGCTTAAATTGGATGTGGATTGGCGTGCTGACTTATCCGCTTTATCTAATACACCAAGCTCTCGGTTTTTTGATTTATAACGCTACCTATACTGAATTCAATCCGCATGTCTTATTCTGGGGGATCGTAATAGGAATGATAATGTTTGCATATTTAATACACATCTTAGTAGAGAAACCGATAGCGAAATCTATGAAAAATGCTTTAAATAAATTCGCTGTCAAATTTAGCACACCGTAATAAAGCGCCTCCCCGTCACAGACGGCGAGGTATTATCAGACTATTGAAAAATGCATTTGAGGCAGCCAATACAAGACAAAAACAGGCAAAAAGGTGCAGTTTATGGATGATAAATGAGCATTTTGAACCTGTTTTTAACATAGCAGCGGCTATGCAAATAATTTTCCAACGATCTTGCTTGCTAGATGACGACAATATCCGCACTGGTCATGGACAACCCAACGCCGAGCGTAGCAATTTGTATCGCAGCACCTGCACCGCTGCCTGTCGCATCGTATAACAGCGCACCCGTCACATTGTTATAAATGATGAAATCATCCGCATCCACTGCTTGTGTACCTATTTTGAATTGGCTGGCCGCCAAAGCACCTGTCGTTGTTAATGCCGTAAATACCGCATTTTCCAGCTGGATGGTGTCATTCACAACACTGAAGTCAGTGATCGCGTCAATGTGACCCTTTGTCGTAAATCTGAAGATATCGTTACCGGCGCCGCCGGTTAAGCTATTCGTACTTGCACCGCCATCCAGCGTATCATTGCCCGCCCCGCCGTTTAACAGATTAGCAGCCGAATTTCCAGTCATCGCATTCGCCAAACCATTGCCTATGCCGTTGACCGCCGCGGTACCCGTCAGTATCAGATTCTCCACATTCGCGGGCAATGTGTAAGCCAGCCTGCTGCTGACCGTATCTGTGCCCTGGTTAAGGTTTTCAGTAACGACATCGCCCACATTCTCAACCAAATACGTGTCGTTACCCAATCCACCGACCATGATATCTGCACCAGACCACCCAGTTAAGGTGTCATCACCCCCACCACCATTTAAAGTATCGTTACCTGCCTGCCCATTTAACTGGTTGGCGGCACTATTGCCGGTGATAACATTATTTTGATCATTACCTGTGCCATTAATAGCCGATGTACCTGTCAATGTTAGATTCTCTACATTAACAGGTAAGGTGTAAGCCAATCGACTACTGACAGTATCTGTACCCTGGTTGAGATTTTCAGTGACGATATCGCCTACATTCTCGACAAAATAAGTGTCATTACCCAAGCCGCCAACCATGGTGTCTATTCCGGACCACCCTGTCAACGTATCATTACCGCCACCACCATTGAGTGTATCGTTGCCGGCCTGTCCATTGAGCTGATTGGCAGCGCTATTGCCAGTAATCACGTTATTCAGATCGTTGCCTGTACCATTAGTAGCCGATGTTCCTGTCAACGTGAGATTCTCTACATTGACAGGTAATATGTAAGTTAATCGGCTACTGACCGTATCCGTGCCAGCATTAAGATTCTCAGTGACAACATCACCCACATTGTCAACCACATAACTATCATTGCCCAACCCACCGATCAGGATATCTGCTCCAGCACCACCATCCAAAATATCATCATCCTCTCCACCATCCAGAGAGTCGTTTCCTACGCCACCATATAGTGTGTCGTTACCCGCGCCGCCATGAACTGTGTCACTGAAACTTCCACCGAAATAGGTATCGAAGCCACCGCCTAGATGCGCATTGCCCTGCCCAGTACCAGCGAACATCACTTCGGAATTATCACTTCCAAATTGATGTGCAATCACCGGCGTAGTATCAACGACAGCATCGTTCTGCAGAGCCGTGTTGTCTGTCACGATGACCCAAAGACCTGCATATTCTGCGACGCCAATGCTGTGACTGTTAGCATCGGCAAGGAATGCAGCACCAGCCGCCGTCGCCGCGAAAAGGTCATAAGCTTCCTGCGCTGTCGCAGCGCCAGAAATCGTACCTGCTATACGCAAGCCGTTGTCTAATATGATGTTGGTCCAATTTAGAGACTGGAACGCCAAACGGAAATCTTCGCCAGTCGAAGTGATCTCGATCCACCCGGTCGGATCGCCACCATCTTGTGCCGAAAGGGCACTGTCCGGGTTGTTTTCCATCCAATCACGAGCAACACGATTTGCAAGCGATGCCAGTTCATCGTCGATGACAAGTGCATTTCCTATGCCGCGCTGCACATTCACAATATCCGCAAGAGCTTTCTCGCTCGTAGAGAGCTTGTCGCCCGCCAGAACACCCAGCTCAGAAGTGAACACAGCCGGTACGCCGAAAGACATTGGATCGAAAGAGTTTAGATCAATCGTAATAGTCACGGGATCAATGGGATTTGCATCGGCATTTGCGATGTGACCGGCAGGGATGCCCCATTTGATGAAATATGCTAGAAGATTGCTCGCCTGACCCGACTCAACCGCAGCAACAGCAGCTGGATGCTGAGCGGCATAGAATGTAGCATCCAATAGGAGGTCATCCAAAGCAATCTGAGACGAGGCCGCACTGAGAGCCTTAGATTCAATAGAAAGAGCAGACTTCGCCTGCAAACCATCAAATAAATTGTGCCATTTGTCTTCTTCGAGCTGTATCACCAAATCTGAGATTGAGTCTCCGAAAGGATTGTGATCATACACAAATCCTCCCAGCATATTACCAATAGTGGCTAAGGGTGCTGAAGCAATTCCCGAACTACCCAAAAGCCCTACTACGAGACCAACTAAAGTACCACCGGCTTCTGCAACCATGCCATAGGTGAAGTCCATTATTTCCGCATATAAACGTCCTTCCCAACCACGACCATCAGCGTCAAATTCCGCATGTGCAATGTTAGCCAATCGATCGGCCACATCTAATGTTCTCGAGATGACCGGAATATATTGGGATTTCCCAAATTGTTCTTTTATATCAAGGAAAATTGCAGGTCCTAATACATCGAACTCGGCCCAGTCATTCACCATAGTATAGGTTCTAACAGCATTTATAATTTTCAGAACATCGATCCCAGACTTCCAGGCACCAATTATCTCTTTGACAAGTGTAGCTGCTGCAACCTTGCTTTCATTTCCAACATCTGTAACCTCAATGAACACTGCATCATTTGTACTAGATGAATTAGCTACGCTGAAAGGGACTGAGCTTCCATTACTAGAAAGAATCGCTGAAGATATGATGTTTGGACTCAGCGCATTCCATGCCTGTATCGAAACATCAGTGCTGCTCGCAATCGAAAGATTGCTTTGAGCCCCTCCTTGAATCTGAAAAATATTTGATCCAGAACCTAAGGAACCAATCGAGATCGTAGGTACAGAAACATTTCCTAGCACCACCGGTGCAGCTCCACTTGCAACATCGTCATCAAGAATCGTTATCTGCCGTATCGCAACCGCATCTGAACGCCCATCCGTTGGTGAAAGCCCAATCATCACATCGAAAGTCTCACTATTCTCGTCGATCTGATCTTCGTGAATGCCGACAGTAAACGTTGTCGTGTTGGCTCCAGCCAGGAAAACAACAGGAACACTTTCTGCGCCTTCATAATCATTGCCGTATCTATTTGAAGCAGAACCATAAAGCGTCGAATAATAAATGGTCGCACCCTGTAAATTGGTTCCGCTGCGCGTTACAGTAAAGGTAATCGTGTCATTATTTTCTACCACACTGGTCAGATTGGGAGTCAGTGTATAAGTTACCGCCGGGCCGGGAGAGTCATTATCGACGATGGTGAAGGTTGATCTTGCAGCAAAAGTGCCGAAAGGATCGTTTTGATTTTTCTGTACCCAGGCTGCAAAGGTTTCATTACCCTCAGGTGCAAGATCATTAATGATAGTTACAGGCACGAAAATTGACGATGTGCCGTTTGCGAAGGTATAGGGTTTGGTATCGATCCCCTGATAATCACCATTGTTTGCAAAGCCTTCCGTCTGGACAGTACTGACATAAACAGTCTCAACCCCGATGCTGCTTGATCGAGTAATAGCTAAACTGACAGTACCACCGCCTTCATTCACATTGAGTGGTGTACTGATTGAATAGGTAGATGCGACTGCGGAATCGGCAAACTGAACTTTTTCAATATTGGTAAGTTGTGCTGTGTAACCCGCATAAGAAGATGGCGCAGTAGCGAGTCCGGTGACATGTATTACACCATTCAAATCGGTAACTGTGAAATCGCTGCGGTTGCCAAAAAATACCGCTGTATCCGTACCAGCACCCCCATCGATAAAATCACTTCCACCATTCCCGTCAATGGTGTCGTTGCCAGCGGTGCCCGGAATGTCCTCACCATAAGTATGTCCTATTATTGTTGCCATTCAATTCTCCGCATTTAAGAACTCATTTGTCCTTGGATTGTTGTTTTTCTGTACAGCAAAATATATGTAAAGTTATAGAAGTAATCCTCAGTATTTATCGAATAAACTCCCATTCTTTAATCTCTTCCAGGTTTAATTCCTCGCCCCTCTAGAACGAAGGCTGGTTGCAAACCGGCAGTTTGAAGATCATGTAATTAATGCCTCGCCGCTTGCGGTAGAATGCTCTATTCCCCTGCGCAATATATCAAAGTATTATTGAATAATATAGAAATCATTTACCCTGAAAATCCAGATAATTATAGTGATTTACCAGGAGAAACATCCTGATTTTGTGATTGAAGCGACACGATGTTGGAAGCCGAGGTATTAGACCAAGTAGACCTTGGTTTCAATGCCTATTTACCACATGTTCAAAATAAGCTGAAGTGATACAGAGGCATATCAAACAAAGCCGGTTAAGGTATATAATCCCCGGTTTCCCAATATTGGATTGTTGGAGGTCTCTATGCCTATTTATGAATATCTTTGCAATTCATGTGGTGCCGAGAAAGAGCATTTACAAAAGATTAGCGATGCACCGGTTGCTACTTGTCCTGTTTGTGGCAGCAGCAACTATACTAAGCTGATCTCTGCGGCAGGATTTCAACTGAAAGGCAGTGGTTGGTATGCGACTGACTTTAAAAATAACACCGCTAAACAGGCAGATGCCAAGCCGGCTGCAAAAGAAGGTACAGAAACTGCAGTTCCAGCAACGCCTGCTGCTGCGGACACAACTGCAAAAAAAGAGAGCAGTTCGGCTTCTGCGGCAACTGAATAACCTAAGTATCGCTGCATCGCCGCGATACAAGCAACATCCATCTCACCGTTCAACTTACTGAATAGAAATAAATTATGCGTACAAATTACTGTGGCGCCATTAATGCCGGATATCTTGATCAGACCGTTACACTTTTTGGCTGGGTGCACCGGCGCAGGGATCATGGTGGCGTGATATTCATCGATTTGCGCGATCGCGAAGGCTTGGTACAGATCGTATGCGATCCCGACAACGTGGAAACATTCCAGACAGCAGAAAAGATACGCAATGAGTTTGTGCTGAAAATTACCGGCAAAGTCAGAAGACGCCCGGAAGGGACCGTCAATGCGTCTTTATTCAGCGGTGAAATTGAAATTCTGGTGGCGGAAATTGAGGTGCTGAATACTTCCCTGACGCCGCCTTTCCTAATGGATGATGACAATATCAGCGAAGTGGTGCGGCTGGAGCATCGCTATCTGGATTTGCGGCGTCCGGCGATGCAATCCAATCTGCGCTTGCGCCATAAGGTTGCCATGGCAGTGCGCGTGTTTTTGGATCAACATGGATTTTTGGATATCGAAACACCGATGCTGACCAAATCCACACCGGAAGGCGCGCGGGATTATCTGGTGCCGTCACGGGTTAATGCCGGTCATTTCTTTGCCTTGCCGCAATCGCCGCAGTTATTCAAGCAACTCTTGATGGTGTCGGGGTTTGATCGCTATTATCAGATCACCCGCTGTTTCCGTGATGAGGACTTGCGTGCGGACCGGCAGCCGGAATTTACGCAAATCGATATTGAAACCTCTTTCCTGTCGGCAGATGAAATCATGTCGCTGATGGAAGAGATGATACGCGGCCTGTTTAAAACCGTGAGCAATGTGGAGCTACCCAATCCGTTTCCACGGCTGACTTATGCCGATGCGATGTTCAAATACGGCTCGGATAAGCCTGATATGCGCATTGCATTGGAATTCACCGAATTGACCGATGTCATGAAAGATGTGTCTTTCAAGGTGTTTCGCGAAGCGGCGGAAAAACCGGATGGCCGCGTCGCGGCGTTATGCGTACCGAAAGGTGGGGAATTGTCGCGCAAGGAAATTGATGATTACACCAATTTTGTGGCGATCTACGGTGCCAAAGGTCTGGCGTATATCAAAGTCAATGACCTGGCGAATGGCGTGGAAGGATTGCAGTCGCCGATCCTGAAATTCCTGCCGGAAGAAACGATTAAAACAATTCTTGCCCGCACCAACGCAAAGAATGGTGATTTGATATTCTTCGGCGCGGATAAAACCAAAATCGTCAATGAATCCTTAGGTGCGTTGCGTATCAAGATCGGTCACCAACATGGTCATGCCGAATCCAGCTGGAAACCGTTATGGGTAGTTGATTTCCCCATGTTCGAACGCGATGAGGAAGAAAATCGCTGGCAGGCACTGCACCACCCTTTCACCTCACCCGCCGATGGCCATGAAGATTTACTGGAAACGAACCCCGGTCATGCCATTTCCAAAGCCTATGATATGGTGCTGAATGGTTCGGAAATCGGTGGTGGATCGGTACGGATTCATCGTCAGGATATCCAGTCCAAGGTATTCCGCGCGTTGAATATTTCAGAACAGGAGGCACAAGAGAAATTTGGTTTTCTGTTAGAAGCACTGCAATATGGCGCACCACCGCATGGCGGCATTGCATTTGGTCTGGATCGTATTCTAACCATGATGACAGGCTCGGAATCGATTCGAGATGTGATCGCCTTCCCTAAAACACAACGTGCGCAATGCCTGTTGACGCATGCACCGAGTGCAGTGGATGAAAAGCAATTAAGAGAACTCAATATTCGCTTGCGACAAGTTGAAACAAAACCAAATTGAGAGATAGCTGGTTGTTCTGATGTACAAAATACCGGTTTCCGTCTTGGTTGTTATCCACACTACGGATTTACAGGTTCTATTATTGGAGCGCGCTGATCATCCGGGTTACTGGCAATCGGTCACAGGTAGTCAAAATCCCGGCGAAACTCTGCTCCAAACTGCGTTTCGCGAGGTGTCTGAAGAAACAGGTTTAAATGCAACCGATTATGCCCTGACGGATTGGCAGGTTGAGAATCAGTATGAAATATATGAAGAATGGCGCTGGCGGTACGCGCCGGATGTCCGATTCAATACCGAGCATGCATTTGGCTTGTGTTTGCCCGAGATAACACCGATCAGGCTCGCTGCCAGAGAACATTTGAACTATATGTGGCTGCCATGGCAGCAAGCAGCCGAGAAAGTATTTTCAAGCAGTAATGCGGCGGCGATTCTTGATCTGTCTGTACGTCAACAGTCTGTCCCGGAATAATCACTGATTCACTTCACTTTCACCGGTAAATCATTCCGGAAATTTTCTTGATTCTAGTACCGCCTATCAGGCGCAAAATTGGATTCTTAAATCACGAAAACAGCTTTGCGCCTTTTATCCAATCGATCAGCCGATAGGAATGATACATAAGGAACCGTGTCCCAGAACCGATGCGGTCGCTACATTCTGCAACGTAATTGCCTTAGCAATGCGTTGCGTATCCTGATCGTCACCGGTTGGATTGACATCTTTGGCTGCTGCGCCAAATGCCCATGCATCGACCACAAACATATCATATTGCGGGCCGTATTTTGCACGGATCGCCGAACGATCTATCGTTGTGCCAGGTTTCGTATTCAAGGCAATTCCCAGCTCATTGTGTACACCGACCAGTTCTTCAAAAACCGCCCCATTTTCCTGTGCTACGTGGAGAATAGCCGCTCTATCTTCCGCAAAAAAATCGGATTGACTCAGGCGAGTCTTGGCTTGCTGAACGATCGTTTCCTTTTCCGTTTGACTGAGATTGATGCCAAGTTGGCTGGTCAGTGATGCAATATCGTTAATATGCTCAGTGATATGTTGATAGATGGTTTTTGCTTTTGCGCAGGCACCGCAACCACAGCTGCTGTGATCATCTCCGTGCACGCCAGTCGCATGGCCTTTTTCTTTGAGCGTATTCATTATTCTAATGGTTAATTGTGTTTCATTGGTATCGCCGGAAGTGGAAGCGCCACCAAGATCACCGCCGTAAACGATACTTAACGTACCGCCGGCAGCACATGGCGCGTTTTTACGCTTGCCATCCTTATCAGTACGGCCATCGACGCATATCTCCGGAACAGCGCCATTTGCCGGTATGTTAAATGCACCGGATGCAATTGATTGATACATATCGCCTAATACTTTCTGATCGATATCGTTGCGATTTGCGGGGCCGATGGTGCCCACACCTAAATTAAATTTTCCTAACGTGTGATATTGAGGGCCGCTTTCATCAGCAGCTTGTGGAGTTGGTTCCGAGTGCTGACTGCCTGCAGCAGGCACGACAGATTCTGTTTCCTGACCGCCTGTAAAATGTTTTAACAGATTTTTTAAACTTTCAAACATTTTATATATCCTTTGTAGTAATTAGTCATCTGATCATAAGTTCTATTTCATATTTACCCATATTCAAAGTCACTCAAAGAAAGGGCAAACCTTGTCAAAACCTTTTAATCTCGTCTATTTCTTAACTACTGAGTTAGATTAATAAGCTAAGCGTTAGAATTCTAACACTACTTTTCTTCACAATTGTTAGTTCTTCTGTATTCTTATTTACACATATACCAATTTATCCCATCAATAGAATTCCTAATAACATCAGTGACAGCTATCACAATATGACTGGCAGAATGCATATGTTATAGCGATAATGTGTGATTTCTTACACATAGGGTAGCGATCATTTCCGGCTTATTTATCGCTATTAATCATGTAAGATACTAAAGATAGACTGCTATTAATCTTATATTCTATTTTTTCCGAGGGTTGAATATCCTCATTCAGAATACGCACCTTGTTTTGCCAATTCATGCTTCGACAATACGAGGGGAAAAGGAAATGGTATGCCATTAAGAATTTTCAGCAGCAGCTTTTTTAATAAAACTGACGGGTTATTATTAGCGGTTTTAATGGTTCTATCCGCTTCTGCGGCTGCTGAAGAATGGATCTATACCGTACGGCCGGGCGACAATCTGTGGAACCTGACCGAGCGTCATCTCAAAAACATAAAATATGTGCAGGGATTGCAGCAGTTAAATCATGTACAGAACCCCTATGTCATACTTCCCGGAACCCGGCTACGAATCCCTATAGCGTGGACAAAATTGCTGCATGAAGCATCCGCAAACGTAACCAGTGTACATGGCACAGCCACCTTGCACCGCAAAGATCACCCAAACATACCGATCGAGCTGGGCATGCAACTACTGGCAGGTGATGAAATACGCAGCGGAAACGATACGTTTGTCACCATGGAATTTGCTGATAAATCCTATTTACAAATACAGAACAATACCAATCTGCGTTTGGAAAATATGCAGATATTCGGTGATTATGGTCTTGTGGATACCCTAATTAATTTGCAACAAGGACGTACTGAAAGCTCAATACCGGCAAAATCTGAGAACGGCACGCGCTTCAGAATTAAAACGCCGTCGGCGATCAGTTCGGTGCGCGGTACTGATTTTCGTGTTGGCACCCTTGAAGTGCATTCTGCTACCCGCAATGAAGTGTTAACCGGCATTACAGAAATCAACAGCGAGCAAAGAAAACTCAGGGTACCGGCCGGTTATGGTGCGGTGATATCCAAGGAAACACCACCAACACCGCCTGTAAAATTACTGCCGCCCCCTGATCTGTCTGAAACAGCCACTTATTATCAAAGCCTGCCGCTGGTTATTCAATTAAAACCATTACCGGGTACTCAGGCATACCGCGCGCAAATAAGCACTGATCCGGATTTCAGGGATTTATGGTCTGAATTCACCACCACCAGTCTGCCTTTCCGTGATGGTGATATTCCGGATGGTGATTATTGGCTAAGAATCCGCGGTATTGATGAATCATTGATAGAAGGCAAGGATGCAGTCATTTCTTTCTCACTCAATGCACGCCCGGAAGCGCCTTTTGTGATTGCGCCATTGCCTGGCGGAGCAACAGCACCGGAACATCAGGAATTTAAATGGACGATCCAGTCCGAAGCATCTCATTACGCCATGATGGTTAGCAGGGATGCTGATTTTTCCGATCTGATCTACTCTAATCCTGAAGTGAAAGGAAACAGTGTCACCTTATCTGAATCATTGACGCCAGGTCATTATTTCTGGCGTATTTTTTCTGTCTCAGCCAGCGAGGGTGCGGGCCCATTCAGTGACACCATGCCGTTTAGGGTTCCTTATCCCGGACCATCGCTGGAGAATACAAAGCTGGATGAAAACCAAATGACATTTGCATGGCGTGCCGCTGCGGAGGGACAAAGCTTTCATTTGCAGTTTTCTCGTGATAAAGCATTTACCGATATCATTCATGATCTGCCGGTGACAACTTCTCTAATAACCATAGCAAAACCGGATAGCGGTACTTATTATTTGCGTATCAAAACCATTGAATCGGATAGCTTTCAGGGTCCATGGGGACCACATCAGATTATTGAAGTGCCGCGTGGCATATCTTACTGGTTCATGCTGTTGATGTTGCTACCACTGTTTGTGCTTTTATGATTCAGTCGGGTGGTCATCTGGTCAAGCATAATACGTTTGCTTTACGCATTATCATACTTCTGTTTGGTGTTGCACTCATCGCTTATACGGAAATGTTAGAGCGTTTTGATTCCATTCTCTATGACAAAATATCCACCCTACAACAATACCCGCAAGACCCCGACATCATCATTGTCGCCATTGATGAAGAAAGTCTCAAAGTCTTAGGCCACTGGCCCTGGTCCAGGGGAGTGCATGCAGAGTTAATCAACCGGCTGACCGCCATTGATAACAAGGTGGTCGCTTTGGATATACTCTTTTCAGAATCACAGGGAACGGATCCCTACGCTGATCATTTACTGGCTTTGGCCATTGCTGCACATGGCAATGTCATTTTTCCTGTAGCACCGATATCTGACAAAAACATAGATTCAGAATCATTAACCTTGGCGCAACCGCTCCCGATTTTTAGGGAACATGCAGTTTTAGGTCATGCTGATGTTGAGCTAGATAGCGACGGTGTTGCGCGGCGCGTTTTTCTGTATGCGGGTATCAATGCGCCAACATGGCCAGCATTAGGTTTAGCGCTGGCAGATCCTACAACAACAAGAACAGCACATTCATCACCGGATACCGGCAAAGGAACATTTGGGCAACAACACTGGGTCCGCTCGCAAGAGGCCCTCATACCGTATACCGGTCAACCCGGCAGTTTTCAGAAAATATCCTATGCCCGGATTTTATTCGACGATGAGGCTTTAGCCAGTCTGAAAAATAAAACTGTCATTATCGGTATGACAGCAGCCGGTATGGGGATGCGCTTCGCAACGCCGGTATCGCTGGGAAATCGTCAACCGATGACGGGTGTTGAGTGGCATGCGAATGTTGTTTCAATGCTAAAGAATAATCGTGCCATTCATCCGGTTACCAAAACGCTGACGGCAATAATCTCAGCTTTATGGATAGTCCTTATTTTGACAGTTATCGCGTTGTTAAAAAGAAATCTGACGATTCCAACGCTACTGGCTTTACTGGCTCTCGGTTTATTTATTCCCGGCCTGATACTTGAATTGAGCCATATCTGGATTCCACCCGGAGCTGCCTTATTAGGTACATTGTCACTTTATCCGTTGTGGAACTGGCGGCGTATTAATGAATTCCTGCGGTCCGTCTGGATTACTAAGGTCCACTCCAGCACTGCACTCGAATCCATTGGTGATGGCGTCATTATTACCGATGCTTATGATCATATTATTTACATCAACAGAGGCGCTGAAAAGATCCTGCAAACACAGCTCGATCAAATTAAGGGAAGGCTTTCGCAAGAAATTCTGGGGCTTCACACAAAATCAGGCAATTCATTGATCACTCAAGCCGAAAAAGATATTCTGAGCGTTGATCCGGATAAAACCATTATGATCGAGTGCATGCTCAAAACAACCTATGGTAACGATCGAACCGTTCGTATTACCCGCAACCAGTTATACGATGATCAAAAAGTGATAATGGGTACAGTGATCGCGATGACGGATATTACCGATACTGTTGAGCTGACACAACGAGTAGCGCATCAGGAAAGCCATGATGCGCTAACAAAGCTGCCGAACCGCTCAAAACTGGTGGTTCAATTCGATCACATGATCAAAGCAATCTGGAATACCGACAAAATAATTACTGTATTTTTTGTCACGCTGGACAATTTCAAGAAAATCAATGATGCGATGGGACATCATGCCGGAGACAAATTACTCACGATGGTTTCCTGGCGATTGTTGGAAATCGTTCGCAAGGAGGGCGTCGTTGGCCGTTGGGGAGGTGATGAATTTGTTTTGCTTTCCGATCATTTACATAAAGGGGATTCCGTATTGGATATGGCGCAGAGAATCCTCGATGCCATCAGACAGCGATTCGAGATTGATGATTTGGAAGTATTCGTTTCCGCCAGCATCGGTATCAGTTTTTACCCGGAAAATGGATTAACCAGTGAAACCGTACTGGAAAGAGCTGGGACAGCCATGTACCGTGTCAAGCAAGATGGCGGCAACCAGTTTGGTTATTATTCTCCTGAATCCTCTGTGGTTTGGACGCTCGACCGGCTTGCATTGGAAAGAGAACTGCGCGCAGCCATAAAAAATAGCGAATTACAGGTTTTATTCCAGCCGATCGTCAATGCGCAATCGCGCCACATCGCACGCATGGAAGCACTGGTACGCTGGCCGCATCCCAAGCGAGGATACTTATCACCCAGCGAATTTATTCCTCTGGCCGAAGATATCGGACAAATTGAGCAACTCGGTGAAATCGTGCTAAAAACTTCGTGTATCGCTGCCTGTAAACTTTTACGACTGAATTATCCTGTCAATGTTTCAGTGAATGTCAATCCACGTCAGCTATTGAACAGAAATTTCCCGAAAATGGTTTCCCAAATACTCCAGGACACCGGCTTACCTGCCAAATCTTTGATACTTGAAATCACTGAAGATGCCATTGTCAATGACATGGAGCGCATCAGCAAAGTTTTACAGGAAATCAAGAGCTTGGGTATTTCAATTGCCCTTGATGACTTTGGTACAGGCTATTCCTCGCTCACGCTGTTGCGTGAATTGCCCATCGATATCCTGAAAATTGACAAATCTTTCGTGCGTACATTGGACCATAACATTAATGATCTGAAGATTGTGCAAGCCATTATCGGCTTGGGTAAAAACTTAGGGTTGACAATTATCGCCGAAGGTGTGGAAACAGAACAACAAACCAGATTGTTACTCAGGCATGAGTGCTATTATCAGCAAGGCTATCACTTCAGCCGGCCCATTCCCTATCAAGCGCTGTTTGAATTGATACACGATAAAAAAAATAGGGTGGCACATGGAAGCGCGCACTAAAACAGTCTGTAAAATGCGTTTACTAAACTTTCGGATCACATGACACCTAGAATATTGGCTTTAACCATGTCTGACGCACGCACTATTTCCGCATTGGCTGAAATAATCTGGCGTCATCATTATGCTGCTATCATTTCGCCTGAACAGATTGATTATATGCTGGCACAGCGCTATCAGCCGGCGTTGATCAAGGAACAACTATTGAATCCGGAAATCTGGTGGAGAAAATTGGTACTGGATGAAATGATTATTGGCTTTTCGTGCTGCATGCGTACA
This sequence comes from Nitrosomonas sp., assembly GCA_017984435.1. GTDB lineage: Bacteria > Pseudomonadota > Gammaproteobacteria > Burkholderiales > Nitrosomonadaceae > Nitrosomonas. Next base: position 21,378 of record JAGNZK010000033.1, read on the forward strand.
CATCAACCCGGTGAACTTAAAATTGACAAACTGTATATTCATCGTGATCATCAGCGCAAAGGCTATGGTGCCCTATTGATGGCAGATGCCATTGAAATTATGCGAGAAAACAACTTGCAATCGCTGATCCTGACCGTCAATAAACAGAACCAAACTGCTATTCTGGCTTATCAGCAATATGGGTTTGAAATTATGGAGGATAGTGTGGTAGATATTGGCGGTGGTTTTACCATGAACGATTATTTGATGACTCTGACAAAATTGAATCGCTGGAATAGCTGATCCATGAAACTGAAATTTACCAAAATGCACGGGTTAGGCAATGATTTTGTCGTTCTGGACGGCATCAATCAATCGATCAGTCTTAATCAGCAACAGATGCGGCTGCTCGCCGATCGTCATTTTGGCATCGGCTGCGATCAAATATTGCTGGTTGAGCAAGCATCCGGTCAGGCTGATTTTCGTTATCGCATTTTTAATGCGGATGGCGGTGAAGTGGAACAATGCGGCAATGGCGCGCGCTGCTTTGTCCGTTATGTACACGATCATGGTCTGACCCGGAAAAATGAAATCCGCATTGAAACACTCGGTGGCGTGATATCCCCTAAACTGGAAATCAATGGCAATATCACTGTTGATATGGGAAAACCCATATTTGAGCCTGAAAAAATTCCATTTGTCGCTGAAAAAGATGCATTAACCTATTCGCTTGAAATACAGGATACACCGGTTAAAATAAGTGCCTTGTCAATGGGTAACCCGCATGCCGTGCGTGTCGTAGCGGATATTGACAGTGCGCCGGTAGCTACCGAGGGTGCGTTGATAGAAACGCATCCACGTTTTCCCAAAAGAGTGAACGTGGGCTACATGCAAATTATCGATCGCAATCGCATCAAGTTACGGGTTTTTGAACGTGGCGCGGGCGAAACGCTGGCTTGTGGAACGGGTGCGTGCGCAGCAGTTGTCGCCGGTATCCGTCTGGATTTATTGGCGCATCAGGTAACTGTCAGCACGCGGGGCGGTGAATTGAAGATCCACTGGGACGGGCCGGACGAGCCCGTTTGGATGACGGGACCGGCAGTCACTGTATTCGAAGGCGAAATAAATTTGTAACTAATCATTAAGGAAGCATGATGAAACCGGAAGATGTCGCACAGTATCTACAGGATCACCCACAATTCTTCAATGAATATGCCGATTTGCTGGCGGACATTGCTATTCCTGGCACGCACGATAACAAGGTTGTCTCAATCAATGAACGACAGGTTATCTCATTAAGAGAAAGAAATCGCGTATTACAGGATAAGCTTCTGGAACTGATCAGCTTTGGTGAAGAAAACGATGCCATCGGGGAGAAAATGCATCGTTTAACCATCGCATTACTTTCCGTTTCCAACATAGGTGAATTTTTTACTGCACTCTATTTCAGTTTGCGAGAGGATTTCGCCGTGCCGCTTGTAGCCATGCGTCTGTGGAATCTCTCCTGCAGTGCCCCGGATCATGTTGAATTTACCCCTGTCAATCAGGATGTTCATATGATTGCCGAAAGCCTGTCGCAACCTTATTGTGGCAATCATATCGCGGACGAAATCAAATGCTGGTTTGGTGAAGGTGCTGAGCACCTCAATTCATTTTCCATGATTCCATTGAATACCACACAAACCATTGGTTTACTGATTCTGGGCAGCCCTGATGCCGAAAGATTTTATCCGGAAATGGGAACGCTGCATTTAAAACGATTGGGAGAACTGGTGTGTACCACCATTGCCCGCTATGACCTGGCAGAAACTGCAAATGGCGAAGAGGCCATTCAAGACGACCTGTCCAATGAACAACAAACCTGAGTCATTAGCTGCTGCATTTATTCATCATCTCACTTATGAGCGGCGTTTATCACCGTTGACGTCTGAAAATTATGCACGTGATATTCGTGTTCTGCTTAAACATCTCAACACAGATAATTTAACACAGGTTCAATCAGCCAATATTCGCCAGGTGATCGCGCAACTGCATGGCAAAGGCCTTTCCGGTAGAAGTTTAGCGAGAATGTTATCGGCCTGGCGCAGTTTTTATCTGTATTTGATACGCGATCATCAATACCGGCACAATCCCTGTATTGGCTTGCGTGTTCCCAAATCACCGCAGAAATTACCCGATGCACTCTCCCCTGATGAAGCGGTACGGTTATTAACGTTTCGCACTGATCATATTTTGACGTTTAGGGATAGCGCCATGTTTGAGCTATTTTACTCTTCCGGCCTAAGGCTGGCAGAACTGGCGCAACTTAAGCCTGCGGATATCAACTTTACGGAAGGAACGATTAAGGTGCTTGGCAAAGGCGGGAAAACACGTATTGTTCCAGTTGGCGATTATGCCATTCAAGCCCTAAAAGCCTGGATTGAACAACGCCTACAGATCATTAAACCCGATGTAACCGCACTTTTTTTATCGCAACATGGCGATGCCATTAGCGTGCGCACGATCAGTCACCGTTTAAAGAATCGGGCAAGGCAACAAGGGCTCAACCAGAATGTGCATCCGCACGTGTTACGGCACTCTTTTGCCTCTCATCTTTTACAATCCAGCGGTGACTTGCGTGCCGTACAAGAAATGCTTGGTCATGCCAGCATAACTTCCACACAGGTATACACACACTTGGATTTTCAACACCTTACCAAAATTTATGATACGGCACACCCACGCGCAAAAAAAAGAAGCTAATCATTTGCAGATTCCTTCTATCCGAATCGGCTATGTTTTATACGCTATAATGGCATTTTGTAACAAGCTAAATAAATTTCATGACAACAATTGTTTCAGTAAGACGCGGACGTCAAGTTGCATTGGGTGGTGATGGTCAGGTAACGCTCGGGGCTGTGGTGGCTAAATCCAGCGCACGTAAAGTACGCAGACTCTATCATGACAAAATTCTGGCAGGATTCGCCGGTGGCACTGCGGATGCATTTACGCTGTTCGAACGATTTGAGGGCAAACTGGAAGCACATCATGGCCATATCATGCGTGCAGCTGTCGAACTGGCGAAAGATTGGCGTACAGACCGGATTTTGCGCAGATTGGAGGCCATGCTGGTGGTTGCCAATGAAGATGCCACTTTGATTATCACCGGTGCCGGCGATGTGATCGAACCTGAATTGGGTCTTGCCGCCATTGGTAGCGGCGGGTCTTATGCGTTAGCCGCTGCTCGTGCGTTATTGGAAAACACAACCTTATCCCCTAAGGAGATTGTACAAAAATCACTCAGCATTGCCGGTGATATCTGTATCTACACCAATCAGGACCATGTCATCGAAACCATTGATTAATTATTCTCTCAGCAGCCTTTTTATTTTGACAAATATCACGCCAATCAATTTATCCGAGCCTGTCATCTAGAAATGCTGTTTATATTACCTCTATCGCAGAATTTATACCTATGTCCCAAATGACCCCACAAGAAATTGTCCATGAACTGGACAAACATATCATCGGCCAGAATTCAGCCAAACGGGCTGTGGCTATTGCACTCAGGAACCGCTGGCGCAGGCAGCAGATTGCCGATCCGTTACGTCAGGAAATCACGCCGAAAAATATTCTGATGATCGGCCCTACCGGCGTCGGCAAAACCGAAATCGCCCGTCGTCTGGCAAAACTGGCGCATGCGCCTTTCATAAAAATCGAAGCGACCAAATTCACGGAAGTCGGCTATGTCGGACGTGATGTCGATTCAATCATCCGTGATTTGGTCGAAACAGCCATTAAAGAATCGCGAGAACAGGAAACCAGGAAGAAACAACCGCTCGCGGAAGACCGTGCCGAAGATCGCATTCTGGATGCTCTATTGCCCGTTGCCAGGGATTTTGAGTCACATTCAACTGCCGAGGATCGAGATAATTTAACACGGCAGAAATTCCGTAAAAAACTGCGCGAAGGCGAATTAGATGACAAGGAAATTGAAATAGAAGTCGCCATGCCGCGCGCCAATATGGAAATCTTTGCACCACCCGGCATGGAAGATCTGACCTCCCAAATTCAGGGTATGTTTCAGAATATGACAGGAGACAAAAAGAAAACACGCAAGCTGACGATTCGTGAAGCAAAAAAAATGCTCCTGGAAGAAGAAGCTTCGAAGCTGGTCAACGATGAAGAATTGAAACTGACGGCGATACAGAATGTGGAACAGAATGGCATTGTATTTCTGGATGAAATAGACAAAATCGCCAGTCGTACAGGCAATACAGGCGGTGATGTTTCACGTCAAGGGGTACAACGGGATTTACTACCGCTGGTTGAAGGTACTACGATCTCAACCAAATATGGCATGATCAAAACTGATCACATCCTATTTGTTGCCAGCGGTGCATTTCATATGTCCAAGCCTTCTGATCTGATTCCCGAATTACAAGGGCGTTTTCCTATTCGGGTTGAACTGTCTAGCCTGAGCGTCAGTGACTTTGAACAAATTTTGACCAATACGGATGCATGCCTGACGCGTCAATATGAGGCGCTACTGGCTACAGAAGGTATACAACTGCAATTTGCCAGTGATGCCATCAAACGTTTGGCCGAAATCGCATACTCCGTGAATAGCAAAACTGAAAATATCGGTGCCAGACGCCTACACACCGTCATGGAAAAACTATTGGAGGAAATTTCATACGGTGCATCTAAACACAGCGGAGAAACCATTATTATTGATGCGTCGTATGTCGACGAACGTCTCAAGAGTCTTTCGCAAAGTGAAGATCTGGCGCGATATGTCCTATAAGTTTCTTAGTTTTAGAAATACCGCGATTCTAATTTTGAAATATTCCGCTTTACTGTCACGCACAAGATAAAGACAATGAACTACTGAAATCAGGCTGAGGAAGTCTGTTTAGTACAAACAGATTTTCTTAATGTAGAAGGGTTTGGGGCGAATAATCTTAATTTGCCAAGATGGCCAAGCCGATAGTTGTAATGCACTTTACTTCTCTTAGTAAACTCACTGAACCAATTCATTTAGTTGGTTGGATCTAAAAGAAATAACCCTAATAATCTACCCAGCTTGGCCTAAATACGGACCATTCTATAATAATTACGCTTGCTTATTTCACAGCTTGTTTAGCTCAACAAGGCAAGCGACTGTTCATTTATTATTATATTAGTAGGTCGATCCTGCTGCTGGTCCACCTTTTCTAGGATTCTTAATTTTTGCAGGACAGGTCAGCATTTCACCATCCGTACGATCTTTGAATTTTTCACCAGCTTTTTTACCTTCACACGACATTTTGTTCAGAATATCTTGAGCAGATACCGGTGGCAATGCAGATTCCAAGTTTCCACTTGCCAGAGTAACAGAGGAACCAAATAAAAAGACTGAAGCGAATACTGCAATAACAAGTTTGTTCATTTTTAACTCCTATACTATAAATATTGTATTAAGAAAGCCAATGTTAACGCACCTGACTCTCCAAACATGAATTTATCACAATCATAAATATCATGGCCATTTGTTTTTAAAATCTTATGATTCAAGCCAGCGAACTATAGCATAATTCAGGATCAATCAGGTATGTTTGAAGGATGTTTGATACGCTACGAAGCAGTTCAGCTACTTCCATTGATTAACACTTACATATAAGTTTAAAGAAATAATGCGAAAAATAAAAAATTTCAGTGTGATATGGTTTGTCATCATTAACTGCATGCTCTATAGCATGACTGCATCAGCAGGCGATCAAACATTTCATCATCAGATGGAAATTACGCTGTCGCCGGGCACCGCTGAGATCTGGGTTAAAGATCACATTTCTATTCCGGTACAAAATCAGAATCATAAAACACCGATCAAACTTGACTTTAGCCTGCATGGCGATTTAACGGTTACCGATGCCCAGGGTGCGCAAGTTACCTTACGGCAAAGTAATGCTGCTTCGGACACCAGGCCAATTCCATTAAAACATTACACACTGACGTTACCGCCGCAACAGAAAGATGTCACCCTACATTTCAGTGGAAAAATCAATCATCCGGTGCAAGGTCCTGGGCAAGAATACGCCCGCAGTTTCAGCTATACGCCGGGCGTTATTTCGAGTGAAGGTGTTTTTCTGGCTAATTCCAGCGCCTGGTATCCGCAATTTGACGATGCACTGGTGTCATTCCGACTCAATATTCAAGTGCCCGCCGGCTGGGATGTCGTCAGCCAGGGTACTTTAGTCAGCGAACAAAAAACCTCAACTGCGCAACATGTGATTTGGGAAGAAAAACAATCACAAGATGACATCTATATCGTTGCGGGACGCTACAAACGTTACACACAATCCGCAGGTGCGGCGGATGCGTTGGTTTATCTGCGTAGCACCGATGATGCATTAGCCCAAAAATACCTGGACACCACCGCGCAATATATCGCCATGTATAACAAACTACTCGGTCCCTACCCTTATACCAAATTTGCCCTGGTCGAGAATTTCTGGGAAACCGGTTACGGCATGCCTTCCTTTACCTTGCTGGGCCCCAAGGTGATCCGTTTCCCTTTCATCCTGCATTCCTCCTACCCGCACGAGATTCTGCATAATTATTGGGGCAACGGCGTGTTTGTCGATTACGCCAGGGGAAACTGGGCGGAAGGCCTGACCGCCTACCTTGCCGATCATCTAGTGAATGAACAACGCGGCAAAGGCGAGGAATACCGCCGCGACGTGCTGCAAAAATACGCCGATTTCGTGAACAAGGAAAAAGATTTTCCCATCATTCAATTCGTGTCGCGGCATAGCGCCAGTTCTGAAGCCGTGGGCTATGGCAAAACCATGATGTTTTTTCATATGCTGCGCCAGGAATTAGGCGATGAAGACTTTGTACGCGCTTTGCGACAATTCTATAAGCAGTTTAAATTCAAGCAGGCGACTTTCAACGATCTGCAAAACACTTTCAACACACTCACCGGCAAGGATTTTTCCCGGCACTTTGAACAATGGGTACACCGCACAGGTGCGCCCAGCTTGCTGTTGCAGCACGCAGAAACCGAGCCCACCGCGCAAGGATTCCAACTCACGCTAACGGTCGAGCAAACCCAAGCGGGCGATCCGTATCGCTTGAAGGTTCCGGTTTCCGTCACGTTGGAAGGTGAAGACATGGCAGTGCAATCGCACATCACCGTCGATCAGCGCACGCAAACCATCGCACTGGATTTTCCCGCCCGTCCGGTGCGCGTCGAACTCGACCCGCATTTCGATGTATTCCGGCGCTTGGATAGCCGCGAGATTCCTTCCGCGTTGTCGCAAGGTTTCGGCGCGGAAAAACCGTTGCTGATTTTGCCTGCGCAAGCGGATAAATGGGCTCTGGAAGCGTATCGAGCGCTCGCAACGAACTGGCAGAAAACGCAATCGAGTCCATTGGAAATCGTCACCGACGATCAATTGAGAACACTCCCCGCAGATCGCACCGTCTGGATCATGGGGTGGCAGAATAAATTCGCCGCCGCGGTTGCCCAAACCTTGGCGGATCGCAGGGTGTCTTATCAATCCAAGCAATTGCAGTTGAATCAAAAAAACTATCCGCAAGCGGATCATGCCATCGTGCTGACCACCCGGCAGCCCACCAATCCGGACAAAACGCTGTTATGGGTCGCCGCCGACAACCCCAAGGCGATTGCCGAACTCGCGAACAAATTGCCGCACTATCGCAAATACAGCTATCTGGTGTTTAAAGGTGATGAATTGACCAATATCGACAAGGGTCAATGGCCGATTACACAATCGCCGCTAACGCAATGGATCAAACAGAAAGACGGCCACACGATTCACACCACGCACATCGGCATCACCAAACCGCGCCGCGCGCTGGCGGAACTGCCGCCGGTGTTTTCCGAAAGCCGCATGATGGCGGATATTAACCACTTAGCGCATGAATCGTTCAAGGGCCGCGAGCTCGGCACACCGGAACTGGACAAAGCGGCTACGTATATCGCCAAGCAGTTTCAACAAATCGGCCTGCTACCTGGCGGCGACGACGGTAGTTTTTTCCAAACCTGGCAACAGGACGTCGGCTTGCCGAAAGGCAACATCACGCTACGCAATGTCGTCGGCATCCTGCCCGGCACCAACCCGCAGCTCGCTGGGCAAAGTTTGGTAATCGGCGCGCATTACGACCATCTCGGCACCGGCTGGCCCGACATGCGCGCCGCGCATCAGGGAAAAATCCATCACGGCGCGGACGACAACGCCAGCGGCATCGCCGTAATGTTGGAACTCGCGCGCCAGATCGTGCCGAAATGGCAGCCGGAACGCACCGTCATTTTCGTCGCATTCACCGGCGAAGAAGCTAATCTGCTCGGCTCCAAGCATTATGTCCGCAGCAACGATCAATTCCCGTCCGATAAAATTATCGCCATGCTCAATCTCGACACCGTCGGACGGTTAGGAAGCAATCCGGTCACCGTGTTCGGCACCGGGACCGCGCGCGAACTGGTGCATATTTTCCGCGGCACGGGCTTCGTCACCGGCATCCCGATCAACGCCGTGCAAGACGATTTCGGCTCCAGCGACCAAGCCGCATTCATCCAAGCCGGCATCCCGGCCGTGCAATTCTTCGCCAGCGCACACGAGGACTACCACGCCCCCGGCGACACCGCCGACAAAATCGACACCGCCGGACTGGTGAAAGTCGCCGCGATCCTGAAAGAAGCCACCGAATACCTCGCCAACCGCATCGAACCGCTAACGGTTACGTTATCATCAGCCCCCTCCTCCGCAGAATCCGCCGCACCCAAAGAAAAACGCACGGCCAGCCTCGGCACCGTCCCGGATTTCTCCTACCAAGGCGAAGGCGTACGCATCGACAACACCCTACCCGGCTCCCCGGCGCAACAAGCGGGATTGCAACAAGGCGACATTTTGATTCAACTGGCCGGGCAACCGGTTAGTGATTTAGCGTCGTATGCGGCTATTTTGCGCACGTTGAAGGCGGGAGAGAAGGTAGAACTGCGGTATCGAAGGGATAATGCGGTGATGGTGGCTGAAGTGGTGTTGGTGGAGCGGTAGCTCAATTTTTTCTTACGGGGAGAATTAATGCAGTCAGCCGTTGCATTAATTCAAGTGAAGACAAGACGATGTGTGGGGCGTGCCCTCCCCCTCTCCTCAATGAGCGCGCCATGGCGGGTCAATGCTCTCATGACGCGGTGGATGGCTTCTTAATTCTTCTTAAATATCTGTGCGGCCGTTGCCTGCAATCCTTGTCTTATAATTTCAGCAGCGAGAAAGGGATAGCGCTTTAACAGATGTGCCAATGTGACCTCACCAAATGCAAAATCCACCATCAGTTCACATCTTTCCTGGACAAAATAATCGTCATCATTAAGACGTAATTGTTTAATGGTGGCCTCAACTTGATTTGTCAAAACCTTGGACAACCCTGCACCCGGCTTAACAAGGCAGCTCGGCACATCAAGAACAAACCATCCAGATTGCACGACGAATGGGTCGATTACATCTTTGCTGTCACTTTTATACCCATTTACTCGGTGTGAACAAAGGCGATAATTTTTCCATTCATACGTTTCGCTTGGATGAATGGATTTTGGAAGAAAGTGATCTGTTGAGCCAGGCGGGACGAGATAAAAACAGGTGTATGCACAGATGCCTAAATATGCCGCGTGTAAATCATGCACAGAATTTTTCCAAAACGCATTTTTCCGAAATTCCGTATTTGTTGGGTTTGGGCATTTTTTAAGGAATGCCTTTCCAGGTTGCCTAACTTTTGAATTGAATGATGCAGGTTCCGCCTTAAGCTGGACAGGAATCATAGAATTACTCCATGCTCCTCAGCGAAGAAAATCCATCTAGGCCAGAACTTATCGTCAGAAGCAAGGTAACGAACCAACCTCTCTGAGACGTTACGTACATCATCAGGAGAAGCCGTAGCGCTACTTTGCAACGCTTTCGCCGCCTCAATAGCCGCCTCCGCCTCACTTGAACGTGCATGCCTTAGCTCAAATACAGGTGACGTGAGCCACGATGACACGTCCCCAAATTTTATAAAATCGATTTCTTTGAGCATAACCTTGCCACCTTCCAGATCAAGATGAAACAAAGAATCTGTGGCCGGATCGAAAACCTCCTCTGACGAGGCCATTACCAAAGGCGAATGTGTTGCCACAATATATTGTGCTTCTAGCTCAGACGAAAGCATCTCTTGTAACGACATTAGCGCAGGTAATACCGCACGTTGCCAACGTGGATGTAAATGCGCTTCCATTTCATCAACCAATACTACGATTCGCCGTTGGGGGTCAGTGTAAGCTAATTTGGCGGCGATGACGTGTTCGGTCCATGCCCAAACAATGAGGTATGCAAGCGTTACAATTCTACGAACACCAGCAGACGAATAAATAATTGGAGTAGTTCCAAAGGGGTGTTTGATTGTTGGTATATCTCGCGGGTCTCCAAGCACACGCACTGGCTCGCCCGGTTCGAAGACCCCGAGGTCAGGCGGTGACAAGTGTGCCAATACCCTCTTGAATGTTTCGTATGGGGATGTAGATGGACTGCTTTGCCAACGAACCCAATCACGAATTAGCCCTTCAATACGACCAGACAATCCATCCCACACCTCCTCGCTAGAGAAAACAGCTTGCTGCCCAAGTTGCGGAATCCCCTGCTTTGCCGGATCCCAAACAGCAAATGAGCCATCTACGCGCGCATAAACAATCAAACCTGGAATAGTAGGACGATTCTTTGGAGTGGGCCAAGCCAATGCTTTCCAATCGAACGCGATAGTCTTTCGCTCTGGTTTGGCCGCCTTCCCCTTTATTTCAAACGTAATTTCAGTCTTGCCATGAGGTAATCCTGGATTTGATAACGCTGGACGACCGGCCCATGTTCCAGTTAAAGCCCACCAACAACATTCTAGCAAGAACGTTTTGCCAAGTCCGTTATCTCCAGTTATCAACGTAAGCCGGTCAGCAGGTTCAAGCACAAATTTCTCTGCTGGACCAAGGCCAACCAACTCTAGATATGAAAGAGTTCCACCTTGATCTGGCTTAGAGTCTGGTGCGGAAGGCAGTAAAGGACGAAGCTCATGCCACACATAAATTTTGTCATCAAAATAGGTCTTAGCCATCGATGAATCAGGCAACGAAGTATCAAGCAGAGCCGCTTTTTCTTGCGGTGTTATGTTGAATGCCTCCATGAACGTCGTCAAAATTTTTTCGAATGAAATTGTGTCTGGCCATTCACTGCGCTGATACAACCATACTGCCAAATGGAAGGCTGGTATCTTCTTTTTCTTGGGAAGTCGTGATTCTAGAAACGACACATAGTTTCTATCCCAGCCCCAAACTCGTGAAGCGCGTGGATGGATGAAAGCGTCGAGAAACGAACCTGTATTTACTGCATTTAGACCTTTGGGGGCATAGTCAGGACGCACCCATTTCTTGTTTTTATCGGAAGACTTGAAAGGCTGGAAGAACCAATCTGAGGTGGGATCGATTTGGTGATGTTCTTTTAGAAATGCATCTGTAAATGAGTCCATAGCAAACGTGACCGATGTATCAACCGGCAAGTTGGCTTGCTTGCAAGCTAAAAAAGTAATGCCATGAAACGGGTGAACGTCTGCAAGAGCTTCTATCGAATCAGCAATCTTCGTAGCTGTAAAATATTTACTCATAAATTCGACAAATTGTTAGCTGAATATACACAGAACTCTCGATTTAAATCGATACCGATTGCATGGTATCCCATTGCCAAGGCAACACGGGCAGTTGTGCCGCTGCCAAGAAATGGATCGAGTACAACCCCTCCTGGCAAGCAACCGATCTGAAGGCATCTCTGAACCAGCTCGTCAGGATATGGAGCCGTATCTAGGCCATTAGATGCTTTGGGTCTTGCAGCAATTGTCCACATATCTTCTTCAACTTTTTGTTCAATTAAAGGTTGTTTGTTGAAATAATATCGCCTGTTCTTTGCGAACATAAAGAGATTTTCATAGCTTCTGCTAGCCCGATCTGCAACAGATTCTGGCAAGCATCTTTCGCGATGCCAAATGATTGGACTTCTCAGCACCCATCCGTGGGTCGTCATCTCGATAGCAACACGCCATGGTATTCCGATAATTGACTTACGTTGAATCCCGATACCTAGGCCACCACTCTTATCCACTGCACGCAGACCAAAGCGGCGCTTATTGCTTTTTCGGTCATTACCGTGTGACTTACCTTTCCCTGAATAATAGGTGTCACCTAGATTCAGAAAGAGCAAACCATCGGGTCGCAGTACACGCATTATCTGATCCATCACTGCACAAATTGATTGCACGTAACTATCGACGGTTTCTTCGAGACCAATTTGGCCTTCAACACCGTAATCACGAAGCCAAAAATAAGGTGGGGATGTTACGACGCAATGGACCGATTCATCCGGTAGTTTACTGAGATTTACTACAGCATCACCTTGATAGATGCTCCATTGCTGCCCCCCTAATGTCGACCCATGCCATTCCTGCGCCTCATTTAAGGATTGTTTTTCATTTGCCAAGCACGCCCCGTGCCCCACTATGAGTTCTTGAGAAAATTCTTTTTCCATTGATGGCATTTTATACTAACCAGTCGACAGCTAATTAAAGATACACCACATTCTCACCGACCAATCGGCTTATACCGAATCCGCTTAGGCTTCGCGCCTTCCTCACCCAAGCGCTTTTTCCTATCCGCTTCGTATTCCTGATAGTTGCCGTCGAAGAAGGTCCGCTTGGAATCGCGTTCGCAGGCGAGTATGTGGATGACGATGCGGTCGAGGAACCGGCGGTCGTGGGAGATCTCACCAGCACGCAACCAGCAAACTCCAGCAGGGAATCTTCCAGCGCACGCAGGGTTTCCACATCCAGATCATTTGATAGCTCATCCGGCAGCAGCACGTTGCTACCGGAGATGCGGGTTTACGCCAGATGCAGGCGCGTATAGGAAAAATAAACGCCCTTTTCCATAAGAACCGAATGTATCGGGAAACAGTTTGGTCGTCAATCTGGCCGGAAAGTCATCCGAAATTCGCAAAACTTGTGTCAGATCAGCAACAAAAAGATTGGTTTTGGTTCCTTTTCTGAATCGCCCCGGGTTTCCCGGAGACTATCTGCCTTGAGTCAAACCTCATTGGCTGACTCCCTTAATTGGCGATAATATGCCATTTCAAATTCAGCCGGTGGAATATTTCCGATTGGCTCCAGTAACCGGCGATTATTGAACCAGTCCACCCATTCAAGGGTGGCGAATTCCACTTCCTCGATAGTCCGCTCTGAATAACCCATAACGATGTGATTTTATGTAATGAATAGATAAATTTGAGCGGTTAAATTCACCAGTTCTTGGTAAATTTGCAGCAATTTCCTGCAAATTTAGCGAGAGTTACATGGGACCAAAACCGCGCACGCCAGAGAACAATGACTTATTTCGCCAACGGTTGGATGAACTGGTCAACCTGAGTCATCCCTTGGTGCAACT
>JAGNZK010000072.1 GCA_017984435.1 Nitrosomonas sp.
GTAATCCGCCAGCAAGCTATCAATTAAGTTAGTCGGTAGGGATTTAGGTGTAGTCATTTTTACTCCAAAAATAAATACGCAGTTTCCTGCTAAATGACCATTTACACAAAATTATTTACACCCTCCACGACGTCGGCCGAATAGACTTCCTTCACGTTTGAACATTTTGGAAAGCATTCTGGCGCCTGCAAAGGGTTGGTTCAGATGCAATTCGTCTATTCGGCGCATCAGTGCAAGCTCTTGTGTTGATAGCGGAACCGCTCGGTAGTATGCTGTCGAGCGTGCCACATCCAGCAGCCGACATTGCTTCACCAGCGGCAGTGGGTGAGTTCGGTTTATCATCGCTTTGCGCTCAACAATCCCGCCTTGATGAGCGCGCCTTCTAAAAAATCATTCTCCAACGTGAGCTGTCCAATCTTTGTGTGGAGTATCTTGAGATCAGGCGCGGCGGCCTTTACTTTTGAATTATGCCCGAATACATCGATTGCAGATTCCTGTTACTGCTGCTTCCATTCCGAAATCTGATTCGGATGCACATCAAATTGTTCAGCTAACTCAGCCAGTGTCTTGTCACCCTTCAACGCAGCTATTGCCACCTTGGCTTTGAATCCCGCTGCGTGATTCCTTCTCGTCCTTCTCATACTCTTGCTCCTTTTTTGCCGCGTACTTCACGGATTTAGATTGAGCAAGATTACCACTTATCCGACTGTCCGAATTTGCGAGGCCACTTCTGATCACCGAGTACATCGAAATCTTCTACAACCGGCAACGAAAACAGGCCCGCCTCGGCTACCTGTCAACCGCTGCATTCATACGGCAATATTATGAAAAGCTATTCGTCGCTTAACCCGTTGGACTCCACTATTGCCAACTGACCTCAGCTGAAACGCGATATTCGGCGACGCAGCGCCATCGAACCGGTAATCGGGCATATGAAAAACGACGGTCGCCTTCGCAGAAACTGGCTGCAAGGCACAGAAGGCGATGCCTTTCATGCCATCCTCTGCGATTGCGGACATAACCTGCGGATGATTTTGAGAAAGCTACGGCTTCTTCTTGTCTTGATTTTCCTACGCTTGGATTGGCTACCAATCTGTGATGACAGAACTAATCATCCCCTTGCTGACGCATATGCCTGAAAATAGAATTTTCAGGGTGGACTAGACTAGCATAATTCTTATTATCCACAATTTTTGTGGATAACTTTGTGAATAATTCTGAGTTTGACTAGATATGTGATATGTTTCTAAGAGTTTCTTTTAGATTGATTAATTTTTTAACATCTGTTATATGTGTTATATATCAGTAGGTTAATGTAGTCTGCAATTGTCGTGTAGATTTATTCAAAGTAATATTCACATCTTGTGTAGATTGTGGATTATTTGAAATGTCAAGAAAAAATATGCGATTGATTATAGGGAAATGTACACATAGAAGTCGCGAAGATAGGCAGCTATCTACCTACCTCGGAGGGTAGAATATCCTACTGAATTTTTTGTTAAGACTGTAACTAAAACTTAATACCTGAAACTGCTCTATTACGGGAATGCTCTGCGGCAGCAATTTCAGCGCGTATTCTTGCAGATGCAGCAGCAGTTGCTTCTTTATCCGCTTGAGAACGTGCGAATAGTGCTTCTTTTGCCATGACTTCAACGGCTTCTCTTTCCATTGCGGCTTCGAGTGCTTTTGATTCCAGAGTGATGCGTTCTTGCATAGCGACGAGCGCAGCCGATTCGGTTCTAGCTTTTTCTAGGGCGATCTTGGTTGCCGCTTTTTCTGCTTCAAGTTGAGCTCTGGCTTTGTTGGTGGCAATGATCTTTGCTTGTGCCCGGGTTATCGCCAGGCCGGTAATTTTTTGCTCGATTTCAAGACGTTCAGCGACTGCTTGTTTTGCATCAACCATTGCCTTGGCGCGAATTTCCGCATCTTCTAATAAGCGTTGTTCTAATTCAGCTTTGGCATTGGTTTCTTGTGTGGTAAGTACATCAATCTGTGCTTTTGCCTCTGCGGTGGTTTTTAATCGTAGCTCTGTTTCTGCTCGGTTTTTTGCTGCATTTCTAGCGGCTATTTCAGCCTCTGTACGCGCGTTGGTCTCTTTAATGGCTTTTTCATCAGCCTTGATACGTTTTTGATATTCTTTGGACGCAGTGATTTCAGCCTTCTTCCTTGCATCGGCGATTGCAGTGGCTTCTTTTTCAGTATATAGAGCGATTTCAGCAGCAGCGAGGACTTCAACTTCGATCTGCATGCGTTTGTTCGTTTCTTCCAACAATTCGGATTCAACCATAAGGCGGGTTTTAATGGCATCAGCAGCGGTATTTTCTTTGGCAATAATGGATTCTGCTATCTCCATTGCCACTGTCTCAGCATCTATTCTATCTCGTGCTGCGATTGTTGCATGGCTATCCGACGCTGCTCTTTTTCTTGCTTGTTCGGCCGCTATGGTTTCCGTTTCAGCTTTTTCCACTGCGGCCTGTACGGCAGCAATCTCAGCCTGCATTCTATTTTCTTCCGCTTCTCTCGCTTGCTTTTCAACATCCAGGCGCCGGGTAGTTTGCGCTAGAGCCTGTGCTTCTATACGTGAACGGGTTTGTATTTCTTCGAGTGCCTGTCTTTCGGTTTCTTCGCGTGCTCTGGCCAAGGCAATGGCATTTTGTGCTTCCTGAATTTTTGCATGTGCAAGCATCGCTGCATTTGTTTCCGTTTCGATAACAGTCAATGCAATCAAGCAGGCTGCTTCTGCTACTTTTGCGCTATGCCTGACCGCTTCGGCAGCTTCATTTTCTTTCAATGCAGTTGCATGAACTTGGTCTAAAGTTGCAGCTTCTTGTGCAACGCGCTGTTGCATCTTCTCAACAATAGAGGCTTCTGCTTTGATCTTGGCTTCTAATAGGGCATTTAAGGCTTTTTCAGCTTTATACCTTTCATCAGCAAGGTGTCTGGCTTTAATTTCAAGTTCTTGGCGGGCATTGGCTTCTTTGGCTGCGAGTGCTTCGGATTTAGCTTTGGTGCGAGCTTGTTCCGTAGCAACCGCTTCAGCCTGAATCCTGGTTTCTGCCGCGATTCTGGCATTGGCTTCGGCCCGGGCTCTTGCTTCAGCAGTGACTCTTGCAATGCTTTCCGCTTCAATTCGTTTTTGCGCTTCCTTGATAGCCCGATCTTCCGCACCAAGCCGTTCCAGGTAGGCTGTTTCAAGCAGCTGTTTGATATCACTGATGGATGCAGGTTGTTGATCGAGATTCAATCCGTCGTCGGATTGAAGTTCACCATCAAACGTGGCAATCTTTTTGTCATCGTGAGATTCAGACGATGAAATTTTGCGTAATGAGCTGAGTAAACGTGACTTAAATGTCATAAGTCATTAACCAAACCAGTGAATATTTGAGCTGCTCATGTTAATAAATAGCTTTGGATAAATAGGTTGTTACTTTAGCAATTTTTAGATAAAAGACTTGTATTAAAAAAGCAGGGGAAATAGTGTCTGTTTATGAATTAGTGACTAGAAATTTGTTTTAGTAAATTGCGTATCTGATTGTCAGCAAGCTGCTAGAGAATCAATCTAGGTCAATGCATGTTCAAACCGGGAATATTTATGGCATATTAATTTTGCTGACGTTAAGAATTCCCATCATCAAATTTAGACCGTCATAAACGAGACGCTCCAATATGGGTAAATAAAAAGGCATGCTGAGTGCTAGAACGAGAAGACCGATGGAAAGTGTCAGTGGAAAACCAACCGCAAAAATATTTAATTGCGGTGCAGCCCGTGTCAGGATGCCTAAGGCAAGGTTAGTAATGAGTAAAGCCGTTAAAACCGGGAGCGACAATTGCAGACCGGATTTGAAAATTTCTCCTCCCAAATTTGCAAGCGTAGTGAATGTGACATCGGTGACTCCGTCAGAGCCTACAGGCAATGTGGCAAAGCTTTGTGAGATCAGAGCAAGCATCATCAAGTGGCCGTCAATTGCGAGAAATGCCAGACTGGCAATGACACCCAGAAAGCGACCAATGATGTCGATCTGACCGGAGTTTTGCGGATCAAAGAAAACTGCAAAACCGAGGCCCATCTGCAAGCCAATCAATTCCCCTGCCATTTCCACAGCAACGAAAACAATGCGCATGACAAACCCAATCGCAACACCAATCAACAATTGCTGTAACAGAACGATTAAACCCAGGCCCGTGGTGGGATCAATCTGTGGTAATGATTTTTCTACTGTGGGTGCGACCAAGATGGTGATCATAATCGCTAATCCCAATTTTACCCGGACAGGAATACTTGGGTTGCCCAGAATCGGTGCTGCTGCTATCAATGCCAGGATTCTGCTGAGTGGCCAAATGAATGTCGCCAGTAATGTGTTTAACTCTGCGGTGGTTATACTGATCATGGTGCTAATTTATTGTGTTGATCAGCGTTGTACATACTCATGGCTGAAATTATCTGCCTTAAGCTGATTTTGTCGCTGACGGTGTTAACCAATGGCCAGCCAGGGGATGCTGGTGAAGAGTCGATGCATATAATCTGTCATGAGATTGATCATCCAAGGTCCGGCCAACACCATCACTAAAAACATGACTAATAATTTAGGTATAAATGACAAGGTCATCTCGTTAATCTGTGTTGCTGCTTGAAAAATACTAACTAATAAACCGGTTGCCAAAGCTGAAAGCAGTAGGGGAGCGGAAACCATAAATGTGATTTCAAGCGCTTGCCGGCCAATCGTCATTGCACTTTCTGGAGTCATTATTGTTTTCCTGTCAGGTATAGAAGCTTTGCGTCAATGAACCAATGATAAGATGCCAGCCGTCGACCAAAACGAAAAGCATTAATTTAAAGGGCAGTGAAATAATCATCGGTGACAGCATCATCATACCCATGGCCATCAGTACACTGGATACTACCAAATCAATGATCAAGAACGGGATAAATATCACAAAGCCAATCTGGAATGCAGTTTTCAGTTCACTGGTGATATATGCGGGAACCAGTATTTTCAGCGGTACTTTGTCTCGGCTTTCGATTTCTTCGCTGCCGGAGATTTGCACAAAAAGTGCCAGATCAGTTTCCCGGGTTTGGTGCAGCATGAATGATTTGAGTGGTACGCTGGCTTTATCCGCTGCTTCCATAATACTTATTTTATCTTCGGAAAAAGGCAAGTAAGCTTCCGTGTAAACCCGGTCAATCACCGGCGACATGATAAAAAAGGTCAAAAATAATGCCAGTCCAAGCAATACCTGATTGGGCGGGGAAGATTGCGTGCCTAGTGCCAGTCTGAGCAATGATAAGACAATGATGATACGGGTGAAACTTGACATCATGAGTACTATTGCGGGTAGAAATGTCAGGGAAGTTAACAATAACAGTGTCTGTAAATTCAGTGCATAAGTGGTACTGCCATTTGCATTAGGCGAGCTGGTGAATGCCGGAAAACCGGATTTTTGTGCAAATGCTGGAAGCGCAATGAAACCAATAATGAAAAGTATAATCTGCAGTAGGTTGCGCTTTTTCAAGCTGGCCAGGTCGCGGTAGAAATTTAATTTAAGCATTATTTTTCTGAATACTTTCGTTAAGCTGCGCAGCAAACGCTTCAGTGGATGGATCGTTTCGCGTTTTATCAGTAGTGTCCAGTGCAGGCTTGTCCATCGCATGTAGCTTATTAACGCGGCCGGGTGCGACACCAAGGACTAACCAAGTATTATCAATTTCAACCACAACGACACGTTCTCTTTGGCCTATTCCGGTTGTCGCAACCACTTTGAGTGTGCCTGTGGCGGTAGTTGGAATCAGTGCGAAGCGTTTGAGCAGCCATGTAATACCGCCGATAATTGCCAATACCAGTATTAATCCACCCATCATTTGTAGCGTACTTTCAGTGGATATCACCGCTGGGGGAGGGACATAGCTTGGTTTTCCCGTTTCGGCAAGAACATGAAGCGGGAATATCAGTCCTGGCAGTGTCCAATAACGATTTAACATGGATAGGCTCTAACGATTAAGTTTACGGATACGTTCACTGGGTGTGATGATGTCTGTCAATCGGATACCAAACTTATCATTGACCACCACCACTTCACCTTGCGCAATCAAACAGCCATTGACCAACACATCCATTGGTTCGCCAGCCATGCCATCTAATTCAACGACCGAGCCTTGTGCCAGTTGCAGCAAGTTCTTGATCGCAATCTTAGTGCGCCCTAATTCGACCGTCATTTGTACGGGGATATCGAGAATCATGTCGATATCATGACGGGTATTATGCGATACGCTATCTTTTGAGAGTTCCTGAAAAACTGATGCAGTTGCGGCTTGTGCACCCAGTGTAGTGTTGTTATTTTTTTCTGTATCCGTTGATGCGGTTTGTTCTGCCATCGCTGCAGACCAGTCATCAGTTTCTGTTTCTTTTCCAGCAGAATCATGTTGAGTCGATGCCGCTTGTTCCGCCATCGCTGCGGCCCAATCATCGGTCTCGGTTTGATCATTTGCTGTAGGTTCTGACATGGATGAATCTCCAATAAATTATTCGGTTTCAGATGAGGAAATCATTGCATTAACTCTGAGCGCATACCGCCCATTCAGAGTGCCATAACGGCAATCCATAACAGGTACACCGTCAACATGTGCGGTAACGGTTTGGGGAATTTCTAGCGGGATGATATCGCCTGTCTGCATACTCAGAATCTGATCAAAGGTAACTTTTGTGTTTCCGAGGTTGGCAATTAGCTCCACTTCGGCGCCTTGGACTTGTTGGGATAGTAGCGTGATCCAGCGTTTATCAACTTCCAAGTGATCGCCTTGTAAAGCACTGTATAAAGTATCCCGGATAGGCTCAATCATGGCGTATGGAATACACACATGTAACTCGCCGCCTTGATTGCCCAGATCAATATCAAAAGTAACGGTAACGACCACTTCATTGGGGGTGGCGATCGTGGCAAATTGGGGATTTACCTCAGACCGGATATACTCGAATTTGACTGGATACACGGACTTCCATGATTTTTCATAATCTTCAAATACCACATTCAGCAAACGCTGGATGATACGTTGTTCGGTTTGGGTAAAATCCCTTCCCTCAACGCGCGTGTGATATCGGCCATCGCCACCAAATAAGTTGTCCACAATCAGGAAAATCAGATTTGGATCAAAAACGAGTAATGCCGTACCTCGCAGCGGTTTCATATGAACCATGTTGAGGTTGGTGGGTACTACCAGATTACGTACAAACTCACTAAACTTGATGACTTTAACCGGGCCAACGGAGATATCCACTGTGCGACGCATAAAATTGAATAAACCAATACGCAATAAGCGTGCAAATCGTTCATTGATAATTTCGTACGTAGGCATTCGTCCACGAACAATGCGTTCTTGCGTGGCAATGTTGTAGGTTCGAACGCCTCCCTTCTCCTCTTCTTGTGGCGCCTCATCACTTTCGCCAGTGGCGCCTTTGAGAAGTGCGTCAACCTCGTCTTGTGAGAGAAAGTCTTCAGCCATTTGAGTTTTACTGGATTACGAATGAGGTGAATAATACTTCCATGACATCCTCTTGTAGTTCTGCCGGGCTTAATGATTGTTTGATTTCATCAACAATCTGCTGACTTAACTGCTGTTTTCCTGCAATACCTGTGATGTCTGCTGCTTTTTTACTGGAAAGTAGCATCAGAATGCGATTACGGATTTCCGGCATTTGCTTTTTAATTTCGGCTACGACAGGAGTTTCTCTGGTTTTTGCGGTTAATCCGACTTGTAGATATTGGCTAGTTTCTTCGGGCTGGAGATTAACCGTAAAAACATCGAGATCTACAAACGTGGTTGGTTTTTCCTTAGGTTTTTCAGGCTCCGATTCCTCACCACCTAACATCTTCATTGCGTACCATGTACCACCGGCACCTGCGCCGATAGCGATGACTGCTATCAAGATGATAATTATTAGGCTTTTCTTGTTTTTTTTTCCATCTGTTCCAGATGGTGCTTCCATGGTTTTTGACATTTGCTCAACTCCGTATTGGGTGAGCTCAATTATCTTAGATGGCGCAGTAAACTGATATGACAAATAGCAATGAAATAATGTCGCTATTTCCAAGTACTCAAGTCAGTCAATGTTCTAATGGAAACTTCTGTGGATTTAATTTCCGGTTGGGAAATAATGGTATTGATACAGATTGGTATCAACCGCCCAAATTAGGTTTAGGTCGCGCATTGTCCTAGGATAGTGCATACGATACCTTATTTTTATTGAGTACGATAAGGCCTTGAGTTTGAAGTTCTGCGAGTAGAGAAGTCAGTTCATCTTCGCCAAGCTGTTTTTGAAATAGTGAGTTGATAGTGTTGGATAGCGTTTTTACCGTATTGGGTTTAGATGTTCCGCGCTGCTTGAGATCTGCTACAACAGCAGCTACCTTCTCTGGAGTTGACTTTGAGTTGGCTGTTTTAAGCAAGAGGATGTCTTCCATCGTTTTCGATCTTGCCACCGCAACCTTCTTTCTTTTGAGATGTTGGATTAACGGATCAAACCCAGTGTCTTTGGAAATGATGTGAAAATACCCGCCAGGATCCTGAACGGTTAAGTGCCCAATATAGAAAGCAATGTGGAAGTCAAGCGCATTAGAGCCGTTACCACCGATCTTTACATACTCAGCGCGAGCTCCAAGATTTTGCATTGCAGATACGAGTTCGTATGGGAGCTTGGTCTGATTTGCGCCGACAAATAGAACCACCTTGAAGTGATCTGCCTCCAGTCCCAGCAGGGTTTCTGGCTGGATATTTTCATAATCAATGAGAATGTAGTTTGTACGCAAGGTCTCCTCGCTGATTGAGAAGTTTAACCGCATCGCGAAAATCTCGGGGGCTTGCCCCCGAGCTGGATAGTCTACAATGGCGATAGGCCATTGTAGACTATCCAGCTTATGGAACTGCAGAGAAATAGTCATCATGTATTCAGGTTGAT
>JAGNZK010000034.1:0-2656 GCA_017984435.1 Nitrosomonas sp.
GGACAGAATAGTGTGGAATCTGCTAAAAATTACAGCTATTAACCTCACAATAATGCCAATATTAGCTACTTTGTCGATAGCTTTGTTACCAAAACTGAAATAAATGACTTAATCAGAGCTTCCTTAACACCGCAGCGGCAACGCAGATAGCTTCTCAACGTTCTACTAGATCACATGAAAATCCGCATTGGTCATCGCCAACCCAATACTAACCACGGCAAATTGTACCGCAGCACCACTACCGCTACCGTCCGCATCGTAGAGCACCGCACCCGTTCCACTGTTGTATATGATGAAATCATTCGAATCCAGTGCTTGTGAACCGATAATCAATTGACCAGCAGTTATTGGACTGGGAATCGGGTTCGTAAATACCGTAAATACCAATTTGTCCAACTTGATCGTGTCATCAGCCACACTAAAATCAGTAATCGTGTCCATGCGACCACCATTTATGTGATCAGCTGTTTTAAATTGGAAGTAATCTTTACCACTTCCACCCGTTAGAACATTGTTGCCTGCACCCCCATTCAGGATATCGTCACCAACCCCTCCAACCAGCTGATTAGCTGCTGCATTCCCGGTTATGGTATTAGCCGCCTCATTACCTGTGCCATTAATGGCTGATGATCCCGTCAAAGTGAGATGTTCAACGTTACTGGGTAATGTATAGGTCACGCTGCTATTGACTCTATCGACCCCTTCATTACTATTCTCACTGACAGTATCTCCCAGATTATCAATAGTATAACTGTCATTGCCCAACCCACCGATTAGACTATCCGCACCGGTACCACCATTCAGTATATTGTTTGCCGCATTTCCCGTAATGAGGTTAGCCAGCGCATTCCCCGTACCATTAATAGCCAGTATGCCCGTTAGGTTTAGATTCTCAACATTGTTTTTTAACGTGTGGGTCACACTGCTGTTAACCGTATCAATACCTGCATTGAGCGCCTCAGTAACGATGTCACCTGCATCATCAACAAAATAAGTGTCATCACCCGCACCACCCTTTAAGGTATCTGCATTAGCACCACCATCCAACTGATTCGCCGCGGAATTACCCGTCAGAGTATTGGCCAGATCATTTCCTGTACCATTAATAGCTAATGCACCGGTCAATGTAAGATTCTCTACATTCGTTGATAACACGTAAGTAACACTACTATTGATTTTATCCGTACCCTCTTCAATATCTTCTATGACGACATCATCTTCGCTGTTAACAACGAAAGTGTCATCACCCAATTCACCGATCATAGTATCGGCACCGGCACCGCCACTCAGTGTATTGTTTGCCGCATTCCCGGTTATGATGTTAGCCAGTGCATTCCCCGTGCCATTAATAGCCAATGTACCTATCAATGTGAGATTTTCAACATTACCCGGAAGCGTGTAAGTCACACTACTGTTGACTTTATCGATGCCTCCATTGAATTTCTCAGTGACAACATCTCCTATAATATCAATAATATAGCTATCATTACCCAATCCACCGACTAAAGTATCTGCACCGATACCACCGTCCAATACATTATTTTGTGCATTGCCTGTCAGGTTATCGTTGTAATGACTGCCGATCAGATTATCGATGTTAGTCAAAATATCTGATCCCGCACTCCCGGTATTTTGTGAAGCAGTAATCGCCAAGGAAACTGACACTGAAGCAGCCGCATACGCATAGGTCACAGTATCGTTAGATAATGTACCGGCAAGCGTATCACCTCCATTCGTGCTGACCAGCAATCGTCCCGCATCAAATGCAGTGACTGCAACCGTTAAAGTCCCATCGGCAAAGAGCCCATGCGTATCCGTCGCAGTTACTTTCAACGTATAAGTACCACCGAGATCACCAAAACCGGGGGATCCTGTCATCAGACCCGTAGTTTCACCAATCTGAATCCAAGCTGGCAAAGCATTACCATTGGCAAGTGTGGCACTATAAAGCAGAGAATCTGAAATATCTCCATCACTGAAAGATGCGCCGGCATTATAATTCCAGCCCGCTGTATTGGGATTGTATTGCACTGCCTGATCAACCAAAGACGTTGCGAGAATCGGCGCGTGATTCGCACCAACAACCACTGCTGTTTGCGTGCTGGTCAAACTTTCCGCCGTACCTTGGCCGTCAATGTAACTCACTTCCACACTGATCTGTTTGCCTACGTCAGCGTCCCCCAGAACATAGAAGCTATCGGTGGCGTTACTGATTATTGCGTTATCCCGTAGCCACTGATAACTGAATGTGCCCAGTCCGTCGTCATCGGCAATGTTGTCGGCATTGGCAGTCAGCGTGGCATTCTCTTGTACGTTGCCGCTGATCGTCACCGCGCCAGTCGGTGCGTCGTTGACATTAGTAACTGCCGCTGTTTGTGCACTGGTCAGACTTTCCGCCGTACCTTGGCCGTCAATGTAACTCACTTCCACACTGATCTGTTTGCCTACGTCGGTATCTTCCAGAATGTATGTGCTGTTAGTAGCACTGCTTATCATCACGTTATCGCGGAACCATTGATAACTGAATGCGCCCAGTCCGTCGTCATCGGCGATGTTGTCGACATTGGCAGTCAGCGTGGCATTCTCTTGTACGTTGCCGCTGATCGTCACCGCGCCAGTCGGTGCGTCGTTGACATTAGTAACTGCCGCTGTTTGT
>JAGNZK010000034.1:2756-33998 GCA_017984435.1 Nitrosomonas sp.
TGGCATTCTCTTGTACGTTGCCGCTGATCGTCACCGCGCCAGTCGGTGCGTTGTTGACATTAGTAACTGCCGCCGTTTGTGCACTGGTCAGACTTTCCGCCGTACCTTGGCCGTCAATGTAACTCACCTCCACACTGATCTGTTTGCCTACGTCGGTATCTTCCAGAATGTATGTGCTGTTAGTAGCACTGCTTATCATCACGTTATCGCGGAACCATTGATAACTGAATGCGCCCAGTCCGTCGTCATCGGCGATGTTGTCGACATTGGCAGTCAGCGTGGCATTCTCTTGTACGTTGCCGCTGATCGTCACCGCGCCAGTCGGTGCGTTGTTGACTGCTGCGATAGCGATCGTATAAGTGACTGCAGCACTGTTTGATGTTTCTGCGCCAATGGTATCTGACGCAATAACTGTTAGTTCCCGAGTCCCGGGAGGATTATTCGACGAATTGTTATACTGCACAGACCTAAGTACTGATTGCCAATTGGCATCCGATATATCACCCGTATCACTGCTAATGGTAAGCAAGCCAGTATTTGAATCATACGAGGATAGATACCCTGTTGGTAAAAAAAGAACTGAAAGAAATTCCGTTGGCAATGCGCCATCAAGAGTTATTGTCAAGGTATCAACAAGACTATCCTCGTCAGAAAAAAATATAGCCGAATCAAATAGAGTCAGATTACCTTGATTTTCTGTGTAATTAACACTAAGTGCATTTAAATCGACCGTAATAGACATATTAATCCCTTAATTGTTTTGTCGTGACTGGCAATTCTACAGTCCAATGGCTATCAGAAACTCCGATAGATTGTATCAGCATGGACCTCAACTGCACACACAGATCCATGAAACTTCATCTTATTAATTAATAAAATATATTCAAACAGCATGCGTCCGAATCATACGATTTTTTATATGTTCTTAACATTTAACACCAAGCATAGTGAAGATCAAACTTCGATCAATCCTCCTGACATAGCCAGGAGGATTACCTTCTTGCATTAACTAATCCGCCAATGCCTCAGTATCGACACCACCTTTTGAAGACGTCACGGTAACTCGCGCTGGCGGCACCGCAAACCCATTCAATACCACCTCATATCGGCCAACAGGGCCAACCTGCGGCATTGCATAAGTGGCTGTTCCTAGATGCAGCGTAAGCACAGGTGTCTCGATCCCTGTAAATGGATGTATCTTGTCGCTCGAAAAGGCAATAACTCTCAACCTTTCAGTCCCTTTCACCCAAGTAACTGTTTCAATATTCACTTGATCGACAACATTAACAACTTGCACGGTACTCATACCATTGAGGTTTGTGGCGGTAACCGTCAACTGACTCGGTATCGTCAGGCTATTGGCTGAATTCAACGTAGCACGCTTGAAGAAGGTATTTTCACCATCGGATACCATTGCGCCATTTTGATTGGCTTGTGATAAGCCGCTGAGCACAACGTTTGCAGTATTGGGCGCTTTTACCCATGAATTAATTCGAGCCGTCGTAATACCTGCACCAGCCTGGCCGGTGCTACGAAAATAGCTTGTACGTACAGACTCAATCCCTGGCGGCGTGTTAGCTTCGTCATAAATCTTTCCTTGTACCGAAAATAAATTAGTTTGCACAAAATTATTACCGTTGCCATCTAAATCCACCCCAATCGGGGCTTCGATACGAAAGTAATTAATACCGCAATGGCCGCCGACTACCTCGTGATCGACATTAGGATCGCCCACATAACCAGCCGGTGCGGGTGGAGAAATGGCTGGATCCCATGTCAGGAAAGGACCGACCTCACCGGTCAACATGGTTTCAAACGGCGCAGCGCCGCCAATATCCCGTGTCACATTGATGGATCGAGTACCGGCCGTTGCATTGTAGATTTCCGGCTGGCAACCATTGGCTTCATTCAGGAAAGGATGCCAAACTTTATATTCGCCATCGGCAGGAACATCGACTCGTAAACGCACGCGACCGAAGGCAAACTGATCATTCGGTGCGGGATCTCCTGCAGCATAGGCCGCTTCCAGAGCCAATACTAGAATAGCTCGCCCGCCGCCAGCCAGATCTAATGCCGCATCCCCCGACCACCAAAATGCTTCTGCTCCAAAACCAGTCGCTTGGGAAGTAGCATTATTTGGTATCACAGGATCAAAAACACACATACCGGTAACACCATCACCATCCAAACACAACTGCAAAGTAACGCCATTGGCATCGGAGAACCACGTAGGAAAATGATTAATTGGATGTAATACACCTTTGTCGGTCAATGCTGATTTTGCTGATTGCACATTCAGACCCATCATTGCAATCACCAAAATGGCAGAAAAACCAAATTTCTTGCTCATCGCAGAAATTTCTTCTAATTTAGACAACTTCATGATCTGTTTCCTCCTCTACTGTATATGAATTAATACTCTGCAAAAACTGATAACCACCTATTATTATTTCCATCTGCGTTAACTTCCCATAATTTGGTTCCATCCAATAAAAATATTCCACAATGATTTAGAAGTGACTAATGCGGAAAGCATCTCTATCGCGCTAAAGATTCAATGCCGAACTTGAGCATCCTCCGTACTCAGCTCCCGCCGAATCGAATACATAAAATTTCACATCCTCGGCTCTAATCGCTTCATTTCAGTTATGCTCGCTCTAGGTTCGTCGTTATACTCACTCCCCCATACCAATGTAAGATTATCAACCTCAGAAGTAAATTAGCGTTCCGCTTATTTTCATCTAAGCATTTACTTAGAAAGTAGAAATCCATGGATTGTGACTTATTTGATAGGTCATTATTTAAAGCTACGGTTTAGAGACAACAATCGCTGTGTTATTGAGGCAGTATGATTTTACCTTTTGGAATAATCAGTCATTTCTCTCTTAGCAGTTTCACACACATACTCATTACTAAAATCCAATGGTTGAAGCGTATAATTGGCCAACCAATTTTAAAAAAACAATCACAAATTCAGCATCAATCAGAATCAAAACTCAATTTCTCACAAAATAGAACCTAATATGACCCAGGAAAATCAGTCGATCCCGCCCCAGGATGAAAATCAAATCATTGCTGAACGCCGTGCCAAGCTGGCTGAAATACGACAAGCAGGCAATGCGTTTCCGAATACCTTCCGGCGCGAACATCTAGCGTCAGAACTCCATCAACGCTACGATGAATTCTCGAAAGAACAACTGGAAGAGCATCCAGTTTCTGCAAAAGTGGCGGGGCGCATGGTGTTGAAACGCGTCATGGGCAAAGCCAGCTTTGCCACGATTCAGGACATGAGCGGGCGAATCCAGTTATATATTTCAGATGATCACACCGGCACAGCGGTGCATGCTGCGTTCAAGCATCATGATTTGGGCGATATCCTCGGTGCACAAGGCACATTATTTAAAACCAAAACCGGTGAACTCTCGATTCGCGTCACGGATTTACAATTACTGACAAAATCGCTGCGTCCTCTGCCGGAAAAATTTCATGGTTTGACCGATCAGGAACAGAAATACCGTCAACGCTACCTCGATCTGATTACCAATGAAGAAGCGCGCAAGGTATTCACGGTACGCTCGAAAGTCATTCAAGCGATCCGTGAATTCTTTGTCGCACGGGATTATCTGGAAGTAGAAACCCCGATGATGCACCCGATTCCCGGTGGCGCCTCGGCACGGCCTTTCGTCACGCATCATAATGCATTGGATATGGCGCTGTATTTGCGCATCGCGCCTGAGCT
The DNA here is from genome assembly GCA_017984435.1 of Nitrosomonas sp. Lineage (GTDB taxonomy): Bacteria > Pseudomonadota > Gammaproteobacteria > Burkholderiales > Nitrosomonadaceae > Nitrosomonas. The sequence continues at coordinate 6,496 of JAGNZK010000034.1, forward strand.
TTATCTGAAGCGATTGGTGGTCGGCGGCATGGAAAAAGTGTTTGAGATCAATCGCAATTTCCGCAATGAAGGCATTTCCACGCGGCATAATCCGGAATTCACCATGGTGGAATTCTATGAGGCGTACCAGGATTTTACCTATCTGATGGATTTCACGGAAAAGATGCTGGCGGAAGTGGCGGAAAAGGTGCTCGGCACCACACAGATCACCTACCAGGGCAAGGCCATTGATCTGGCAAAACCGTTTATGCGCCTGACCATCACGCAAGCGATACAAAAATTCCATCCGCAATATTCCGAATCACAATTGTGTGATCGTGATTTCCTGATCAAACAATTGCAAACTCTCAATATTCACTATAACCCGCAAGACGGCATCGGCGGTTTGCAACTGGCGCTGTTTGACGAAACCATCGAGCACCTTCTGTTTGAACCGACATTCATTGTCGATTATCCGGCGGAAGTCTCCCCGCTGGCGCGGCGTAATGACAACAATCCTGACATCACCGACCGCTTTGAGCTATATATCGCCGGACGTGAAATCGCCAATGGCTTTTCGGAACTCAACGATGCGGAAGACCAGGCAGCGCGCTTTCAGGAGCAAGCCAATGCCAAAGAGGCCGGCGATGCCGAGGCCATGCATTACGATGCAGACTATATCCGCGCACTGGAATACGGCCTGCCACCCACTGCCGGTGAAGGCATCGGCATCGATCGACTGATCATGCTGTTGACCGACAGTCCCAGTATCCGCGATGTGATTTTGTTTCCGCAGTTACGGCAGGAAGATTAGGGAAATGCTGAATAATTCACCGATGATTATGCAACGAAGTTTTTATGGGGGAATAATGCCAAGATCCTTTTTTGCCTGCTGCCAATTCATCCAGCATAAGTAGTGTACACTGTTATCGTGTACACTATTTTAAGGAAGGATACAACCAATGAAAAATATCACCTTAAGTGCGGACGATAAACTGATTGAAGCCGCCCGTGAACGGGCTCGCGCCGAACAGACCACTCTCAACGAGCAATTCCGCCGTTGGCTGGCAGATTATGTGCGACAGGAGCATCAAACCGAGTCTGCGATGGCATTAATCGAGGAACTACGTGGACAAGTACGTACAGGCGGTCGCAAATTCACGCGAGACGAAATGAATGAGCGGTGAATTTATCGACACCAATGTTTTCATCTACCTGTTCGACGAAACCGATGAGCACAAACGTACAATTGCAGAACAACTAATTCAGAAAGCATTGGAAACTCGCAGTTATTGATTGAGATTGGATTAGGACTGCACAGTGGCAGCAGGATCAAGCGAGAATTAGAATAATTTTCCGACTAAATCCCCATATCAAAGTACCAAAGCCAAGAATTAGAAACTCCATTGTTTGATACATTTTTTTATTTGAAACTTTTATTTGGTTTATGGTTTTTGATAACTCGTCAGTAAGCTCCCCCGAATTTTTCTTTGGCCGCAAATTCTATTTTTGATAAAGCAGAATCAATACCTCCTTGATAGTCAAGCCAGACAATATATACACCGTAGATGATTAGTAGCGCACCACTTCTTGAAAACCATTCCCAATTTGAATAATAAATACTAGGTAGCAGGCCAGTTAAAGAAACGATTAATATTGAATTAAAAAGAGCTTTCCAGTGCTCATCAATATCTTTGATTTTTTCTATTATTGTCATTTCTTCTCGGAAATCGAACTAAAGCATAGGGATTAGGCCTTGATAAACACAGTACAAAGGGGTCACATCTTGACATCCCGTCACCCTCTTTTAATCATTCTGACAAGGGCCTCCCTGAAGCGCTAATTACCAACCCACCTCATCAACGCAAACTGATAATCGGCCAGTTATTTTTTTCGGCGTGGCTCTTCAATGTAGGGTCCGGATCTACCGCGACCGGGTGCGTCACCTTGCTCAGCAAGGGTAAATCATTGAGAGAATCGCTATAAAACCAGCTGCGCAGAAACGACAGCCAGGTCAGATTGTGCGCATCCAGCCATTTCTCCAACCGTTCGACTTTTCCTTCCCGGAAAGAAGGCGTTCCAGATACCCGGCCGGTAAATTCGCCATCTTTTTCTTCCGGCTCGGTCGCGATCAAATGATTGATGCCAAGTGCTTGCGCGATCGGTGCGGTGACGAAACTATTGGTGGCGGTAATAATGATGCACAGATCATCATCCAACGTGTGCCGTTCGATCAACTGACGCGTACCTGGGGCAATCAGCGGCATAATCTTTTTGCACATAAATTCACTGCGCCACGCCTCCAACTGAGTGCGCGGATGACGCGCCAGCGGCTTTAGCTGAAAATCCAAGAACTCATGAATATTCAATGTTCCCGCTTTATATTGCTCGTAAAATTCGATATTTTTGGTCTCATGCAATTCACGATCCAATGCTTTTTTTTCAATCAAAAATTGCGCCCACTGGAAATCACTATCACCCGCAATCAGTGTGTTATCCAGATCAAATAATGCTAAATTCATGAAGCCACCTGTAATAATTCTCGTAATAAAGGGATGGTAATCTGACGCTGATGTATCAGTGAATAACGATCCAATGCATCCAGTGTCATCATCAACGACGGCAAATCGCGTCGACCATGGCGTAGCAGATAAAGACAAATTTCCTGTGTCAAATCAAAGCCGCGATCAGCGGCATGACCTTTCATCGCTTGTATTTTTTCCTCTTCAGTCAATTCAAATACTTGATACACCAGCCCCCATCCCAAGCGGGTAACCAAGTCTTGCCGCATATCCAGATACATCGGTGCAGCTACCCCACTCATCAACAGAAATGTACGGCCTTCATCGCGCAACTGGTTATAAAAATTGAATAGTCCAATCTGAGCCGATGCATCCAAACAATCAATATCGTCGATCGCAACACAATCCAACTCGCCATTCGCAGAAAATTCGCAGCGTTCTCCGGCTGAGAAATATACCGCTTTTAAGTTTTTTTGGGTATAGGCAGCAACGGTTGCCTGTAACAAATGGCTCTTACCGCATCCCACACCGCCCCATAGGTAAACAAAGTGTTCTTTTTCTTGCCCTGACAGGATAGTAGTCAGCATGTGCAGCAGCTCAGTATTGCGCCCCGGCAGGAAATTTACTAACGTTGGTGATGGCAGGGGTTGAATGTCTAACAGCAACTGTTGCATGGTAATTGCTCAATAGGCATAGCCCAGCCTTGCAACTGACTATGAATTATAGAGATTGCTCCCCAGATAGCGCTGATGCAGATGACGCAACCAAACCAGCAGCACGGCACTCACCGGCAGCGCCAGCAAGATACCGAAAAATCCAAATAACTGACCAAACGCCAGTAATGCAAAAATGACGACGACCGGATGCAATCCGATGCGATCGCCGACCAACCACGGTGTAATCAGCATACCCTCGAGCAATTGCCCGGCGCCAAACACAATCCACACCGGGATCACCCCACCCCAACCCTGAAATTGCATCACTGCGGCAAACGTTGCCAGCGTCAGACCGACAATCATGCCGAGATACGGCACGAACACCAGAATCCCGGCCACTAATCCGATCGGTAACGCAAATTCCAGTCCCACCAGCCAGAGGCCCGTGATGTAGCACATGCTCATCAGCACGATGACGGATAATTGCCCGCGCAAAAATTCCGCCAAAATCCGGTCCGTCTCATGCGCTAATAGCGATACTTGATAATGCCAATAGCGCGGAATCATTTCATCGATCAATTTGATCAGCTTATTCCAATCGCGCAGCAGATAAAACAGTACAACAGGAACCAACAACAGATTGACCATAAACTCAATCACCGCCATTCCGCCGCTGGTTAAGGAAGGCAGCACTTTCGCAGCAAAGCCGCCTGCACTTCTCCAGTGTTCTGATATGGCCTGCTTCAATACATTCATATCCGGCTGCAAACTGATGTTCAGTCTTGCCTCCAGCCAAGGAATCACATGACTTCTGAGCATTTCCAAATAAGCAGGCATTTTGTCCAGCAAGCGCCGCACTTCTTCTTCAAATAGCGGCACCATGATCAGAATCAAAGCCGCAAACACCCCGAGCAATAACAACATCACCAATACCGCGCCCACTGTCCGCGGTATTCTTTTACCGGCCATAGATGCCACCATCGGATTGCAGATATAAGCAATCACTGCCGCCAGTAAAAAGGGCGTCAATATCGGACTGAGCAGATAAATCAATCCGCCGGTCATGCAAACCAGTATCAACCACCACAGATAATGCATATCGTCAGCGCGCTCGGTGTTCATATCGTGTGACTTAACCAGCCTTTGTTTTTAACGCATGACTGGCGAGATTCTTACCGAGCTCCCAAATCGAACCCGGTACTTGATGCGTATCGGCAATTGTCTTAGTAAATGCGCTGATGATGTGATCCAGGTCTTTTTGCGTCAATATCAACGGCGGCAATAGTTTGACCACATTCATGCCGTGTCCCGCCACTTGCGTCAGGATTCTGTGTTCCTTGAATAACGGGATGGTGATCATCTGGCAGAATAATCCTTTGTTGGCCGCTTCCAGCATCATCCATGCGGCTTTGAGTGACAGACTGCTGGGCGATTTGAACTCCACCGCGATCATTGAGCCTTTACCGCGTACTTCTTTCAGGAATTCAAATTGACCGGTCAGTGCATTTATTCTACTAATTATCTCAGCGCCCATTTTTGCACTGTTCTCAACCAGATTCTCTGCCTTGATCACTTCCAGGCTGGCCAGACCGGCAGCCATCGCCATATTGTTCTTGGAAAACGTGGAACCATGCACGACCGCGCGATCCATACGGTTAAACACTTTGTCCATAATCTGCTGCGTCATGGCCACCGCGCCGACCGGAACGAAACCGCCGGAAAGCGCTTTAGCCATGCAAATCATGTCCGGCTTTACACCCCAATGTTCAATCGCCCAGAATTTACCGGTGCGTCCAAGGCCGGTTTGAATTTCATCCGCGACAAACAATGTGCCATATTTCTTGCATAGCTTCTCGATCTCTGGCAAATAGTCGTCATCCGGGATGTTGACACCCTTACCCTGAATCGGTTCGACAATAAAAGCCGCGACATCACGGTTGCTTAAAGCTTTTTCCAATGCGGCAAGATCATTAAATGGAACCGAACCACAATCCTGTAACAACGGACCGAAGCCATCCTTAAAAATCTGCTCACCGTTCAACGATAAAGCCCCCATCGTCAAACCATGATAAGCATGATCACAACAAATAATCCGATTGCGCTTGGTCACGTAACGCGCAAACTTTATCGCCGCTTCAACCGCTTCCGTGCCCGAATTACAAAAGAAAACCCTTTCCAGATTGTCCGGTGTCGTGAGCAGAATCTCTTTGGCCAGTAAACCGCTCAAAATCGATACATCCATCTGCACCAAATCGGGCATCTCGAGTGACAATACCTCTTTCAAGGCATTGACGATGGTTGGATGGTTGCGACCAAATGCGTAAACACCGAAACCGCTCAGCAGATCAAGATATTCGTTACCGTATTCGTCATACAGATACTGCCCGACAGCGCGTTCATAGTTCCGGTCATAACCGATTGTTTTCAGAACCCTGACCATCTGAGCATTCAGATAACGCTCGTGCAAGTCAAATTTATCCGTGCGATGTTGTGATAACAGGCTGGCTATACTGAAAGACATTAACGACCTCTGCATTTGAAGAACCACCAGTAAAACTGGAAGCTGGAATCCATTGTTTCCTGGCAAAAGAAAAAACTAATACCGCTCAGTGACAGTATCACTGCAAGTAAAATTAGGGTTGATCATACCATTCATCTACCTTTTATTGCTGCTAAAAATACGTAGTGATTGCGTTATTTACGCATTACTATGACGCCCTAAAACTGCGCAAATGTTCCGGCGGTATTCTGATGCAAAGAAGCGGCAAATTCAACCGCTGAGGCAAGACCACATAAACGATAAAACCGATAGCACCTTGCATTTATGAATTTTCTGTTCTGCAGAGTGCTTACTGCGAATTACAACATCTTAAAAGCAAATAATCAGTACTGCCATTCATCTTGTTTATGAATAAAACCATTATAAAATTTTAGCTAAAAACATAAAGCGCTAGCGCTTCAGAAATCTCAATAATTCCAGTTATGCCGTTCACCACGCGCATGACAGCACCATGCATAGAGCGCGTCATACATCACCATCCCATGTGCAAGCATTTCATGATCGTCTTTGAAATTGTGCGACAAACCCAATGATATCGCCAGCAAGCCGGCACACTGAGGTGTCAGATCAAGGCGATCGGTATCCGCTCCGCGCACGATGACAGCCAAATCCTGCAGCGCTGGATCGGTCAGATTATATTTTTTGAGAAACGTATCGAAACTGCATTCGTCACCGACATGGGACAATGCCACATCCGGCACATCAAACGGAATGGCTCCAGTAGCTCCTGCTTCAGCCATGACACGAGCGGATGGCACAAACAGGAATTCAGGCGCATTATCGATAAAACGGGTAATCAACCAAGGACAAGCAATCCGATCAATTTTTGGGCGCTCACGAGTAATCCATTTCATCATATCACCTCACAGGAAAGTTTTTATAACCAGCCCAATTACCGCACAAACTGCAATAACTTCAATAACGTTGCGTTTAAAGCGAAACAGTGCGATAGCAGCCATCAAAGCGATCAACGCCGACATCCAATCGAATGCGCCTGTAAAACCATGCGGCCACATCACATAGTAACCGAAGAACATGGCCAGATTCAGGATGACACCCACAACTGCCACGGTGATTGCGGTCAGCGGCGCTGTAAATTTGAGGTCATCGTGCGTAGATTCCACTAGCGGACCACCCGCAAGAATAAAAATGAAAGACGGCAAAAATGTAAACCATACCACCACGATTGCAGCCATCGTTCCCGCCAGAAATAGCATATCCGGTCCGAACAACGCTTTTACATACCCGCCAACAAACGCAACAAAAGCCACCACCATGATCAATGGTCCCGGCGTAGCTTCACCAAGCGCCAAGCCATCAATCATCTGTGCCGGTGTGAGCCATCCATAAGATTCAACCGCGCCTTGATAAACGTAAGGTAATACGGCATAAGCACCCCCGAAAGTCATCAAGGCAGCCTTGGTAAAAAACCAACCCATTTGTGTCAAGGTGTGATCCCATTCAAAGTTTATCGTCAACAATGTCATCGGAAGCAGCCATAGGAATCCACCGATGACAGCTACCTTAACCAGTCTGGGCCAGCGAAAGCGCGCATGTTCCGGCGTCGGTGTGTGGTCATCAATCAATGCCGGGCCAAAAGATTTATGCGTTTTTCCATGCCCGCCACCTGCCTTGAAACTATCCGGAGTAATACGTCCACCAATGTAGCCGATCAATGCCGCACTAGCGACAATAATAGGGAACGGCACGTTAAACGCGAAGATCGCAACAAACGAAGCAGCTGCAATTGCCCATAGCAGATTATTCTTGAGTGTTCGCGAACCGAGGCGATACGCTGCCTGTACCACAATGGCAGTGACCGCAGGTTTGATGCCATAAAACAAACCGGCTACCAGAGAAACATCCCCAAAAGCCAGATAGATCCAGGAAAGTGCAATCAAAATGAACAAAGAAGGCAATACGAACAGGACGCCGGCGATGATTCCACCCCATGTGCGGTGCATTAACCAACCAATATATACGGCAAGCTGCTGCGCCTCCGGGCCTGGCAACATCATGCAATAATTGAGTGCGTGCAGGAAACGCCGTTCTGAAATCCAGCGCATGCGCTCGACCAAATCTTGATGCATGATAGCGATCTGCCCCGCCGGTCCGCCAAAACTGATAAAACCTAGTTTTAGCCAATACCAAAAAGCTTGTGCTAACGTGACTTGCTGCGGAGGTTCCGTGTTGTCAGGAATTTGCGGTTTTGGTGTGTCCATTACTCCTCCTTGGAATTATCCAATTATAGAGCAGTCCTTGGACGAAGGTTCGTCTTGAAGCGGGGAGGCTGCTATATCCCCAATGACAACCATTGTCTATACATCGACGATGAAAATCAATAGAGACAGTAAAAATACTTATAATGTCTTTGATTTATTGAAAATATTTTTGATCTGGCACTTTCCCCATCATTTCCTTGGATTAACTGCCCAATCCAAATACAGCTCTTGAAAAGAGCAGATTTTTCAGGAGCGACCAATATCCACAACATGCGCATCGTGCATTTGCGGTAAAATCGCAATTTATAAACAACACTTATTCTGTAACCGCACGTGAGAACTCAACTTGACTTCATTAAATTCTGATCCCCCTGATACAACACAATTATCCTATCGTGATGCCGGTGTGGACATCGACGCGGGGGACCGGTTAGTTGAAAATATCAAACCGTTTGCCAAGCGCACCTTACGCCCCGAAGTACTCACCGGGATCGGTGGTTTTGGCGCATTGTTTGAAATTTCCAAACAATATCAGAACCCTGTTTTGGTTTCCGGTACCGATGGTGTTGGCACTAAGCTGAAACTGGCGTTTCAGCTTAATCAGCATGACAACATTGGCATTGATCTGGTAGCAATGAGTGTTAACGATATTCTGGTGCAAGGCGCGGAGCCTTTATTTTTTCTGGATTATTTCGCTTGCGGTAAACTCGATGTGGAAACAGCGACTACCGTGATCAGTAGTATTGCAAGAGGATGTGAGCTGGCGGGCTGCGCGTTGATTGGCGGCGAAACAGCTGAAATGCCCGGCATGTATTCACACGGTGAATATGATCTTGCCGGATTCGCTGTCGGTGTTGTAGAGAAAGAACAGATCATCAATGGCGCCACCATTCAGGAAGGCGATATTGCGCTGGGTCTTGCATCTAGCGGCGCACATTCCAATGGCTATTCATTGATTCGCAAGATCATTGAGAACAAACGCATTGACTTATCTGCGGATTTTCATGGCAAAACACTTGCTGACGTCATTATGGCGCCGACACGCATTTACGTAAAATCATTACTTGCGCTGATTAAACAGTTGCCTGTTAAAGGCTTGGCACACATTACCGGCGGTGGGTTGGTCGAAAATGTGCCACGTATTCTGCCGCATCATGCTATGGCAGTTCTACAAAAAAATTCATGGCAAATGCCACCACTCTTTCATTGGCTGCAACAGCAAGGTAACGTCACTGATCATGAAATGACGCGGGTATTCAATTGCGGCATCGGTATGGTGATCGTAGTCGCTCCTGATCATGCTGAAAATGCCATGGATAGTTTACGAGCTTCCGGTGAAACCGTGTGGAAAATCGGCGAAATCAAACAGCGTTTGACTCACCGGACTGCCACTGTTTTAGTGTAAAACAACATCATGAAATCACTGGTTATCCTGATCTCCGGTCGCGGCAGTAACATGCAGGCACTGTTGGAAGCTGAGTTTAAAATGGATCGTATCACGGTAATCAGTAACAATCCCCATGCAACAGGACTGGAAATTGCCAGAAAATATGGCGTTGAAACCATTATTCTTGATCATCACGCTTTCCCGAATCGCCAGGCATTTGATACTGCATTAGCAGAAAAGATTGATGCCTGTCAGCCAAAACTGATTGCACTGGCTGGCTTCATGCGTATACTAAGCGATCGTTTTGTACAACATTATCAAGGCCGGTTAATAAATATTCATCCTTCATTACTACCTGCATTTCCTGGTTTGGGAACACATGCGCGAGCGCTACAAGAAGGTATCAAAATTCATGGTTGTACTGTACATTTCGTCACGCTGCAGCTCGATCATGGCCCTATTGTGATTCAGGCCGCCATCCCTGTATTGCCCAACGATACCGAGGAAACGCTGGCAGCTAGAGTTTTACAACAGGAGCACCGCATTTACCCTCAAGCTGTACGCTGGTTTATGGAAGATCGAATCAGACTAAATGAAAATCATGTGGAAGTGATCAATTCCGGCGTCAGTAAAACAGCACTTTATTCGCCAGGATTACCGGAATGAAATTGCTAGTGTCAATTTTTCTACTGTGGATACTCAGTTTCTCGGCATCAGCAACGGACATACCATCACGCATTGAAATCAGTTATGCCGTGACCACGGATATCGGTCAAGGAGAAATCACTGAAGTGATGGAAATCACGCATACTCATGATGGGCATAACTATATTATTAATAGCGAAGCACAAGCTACCGGCATTTTTAAAATCATAGAACCCAATAGTATTGTGCGTCATAGCGAAGGAACTATCACCAAACAGGGATTACGACCTTCTCGTGCCTATGAGAAACGCGGCAAGAAAGAACCCAGTCTCGCTGTTTTTGACTGGAAGAATCATGTCATCACACTGCAACACCACGGAAATCAAGTACAAGAAAAATTACCGGAAGGTACCTTGGATCGCCTGAGCTTATCGTACAACTTCATGTTTACTCCATTGCCTAAACATCATGTACAGCGATATGTCACGAATGGGCATAGTCTGCAGTTATCACGTTATAAAGTGACTCAAGAAATAATCAACACCCCAATCGGAGAAATGGAAGCCATTGTATTGACTCGACAAGAAGATAAAAACTCCAAACTTAAAAGGAAATTATGGCTTGCGCCAAATAATCATATGCTACCTGTTCGCATCGTTTCGGTAGAAGAAAATGGCCGGGAAATCGAAAAAATAGTTACCGGAATTAACATTAGCTACAAAGCCGGTCGCCATTAATCCGATTTATTAGCTGATCAAACACACATCAGGAAGCCCATGCAATTCACCCCTTTTCAGCTGGACGCAGCTGTTGTTGCCATACGTACCGTACTGCCTCTGGAATATCCCGCGGATGCAATCTTACGACGTTTTTTCCGGGAAAATCCTATGCTCGGTGCGCAAGATCGCGCATTCATTGCAGAAACCGTCTTTGGCATATTACGTCACCGTTTTTTACTTGAAAGCCTGACAAAACTTGCAACACCTCGCTTACTGATTTTAGCTTATCTGGTGAAGTTTCAAGGTATGAACTTACGTGAATTAGCTACATTCACCAGCGAAACGGAAGCAAAATGGTTGTCGGAAATTAAGGCCATTCAAACCGAGTTATTACCACTTTCCGTTCAAGCAGAATTTCCCGAATGGTTAGTAGAAAAATTACAGCAATTTATGCCGGATGCAGATATCCTTGATCTAGGACGCTCATTACAGCAATCCGCACCACTTGATCTCCGGGTTAACACAATCCTTACTAAACGTTCTGAAGTGCTTGAGATGCTCAGACAGGAAGGTATTGAAGCACAAGAGACATCGTATTCCCCATGTGGTATCCGTCTTACCGGCAAGCCGGCGATCAATCGCCATACCCTCTTTTTATCCGGAAAAATAGAAGTACAAGATGAGGGCAGTCAAATACTCGGCTACTTACTGGCGCCCAAGCGCGGTGAGATGATTGTCGACTTCTGCGCCGGTGCGGGCGGCAAATCACTGCTGCTAGGCGCTTTGATGAATTCCAAAGGACGTCTTTATGCTTTTGATATTTCTGAGAAACGATTGAGCAATCTAAAACCGCGCTTTAAGCGCTCAGGCTTGTCCAACTTGCATGCGCAACGTATCACAAACGAGAATGATATTAAAATCAAGCGACTGAATGGAAAAATAGACCGGGTACTGGTGGATGCACCTTGCAGTGGTCTTGGAACATTGCGGCGCAATCCGGATTTAAAATGGCGTCAATCTTCACAAAGTATTGAAGAACTAAAAGCAAAACAGGCGGCCATTCTTTCCGCCGCCGCCGGTTTGCTCAAACCTGGCGGACGATTGGTATATGCGACGTGTAGTTTCCTACCAGAAGAAAATCAAACAATCATCAGCGATTTTCTGGCTGCACATCCGCAATTCGCCTTGTTAAACTGTTCAGAATTATTGTCACAACAGAAAATACCATTGGATACGGGTGAATTCTTGCAGCTATCCCCTAAATTGCATCAAACCGACGGATTCTTTGCTGCAGCTCTAACGCGTACTGCTGTCATACAACAATCGGAATAAAGAATAACAGGTCGTTTAAAAACGTTTTCGAACAGTCGACACAAAGCAAAAACAGGCGAAAAACGTAGTTTATGCGTGATAAATAAGCATCTTGAGCCTGTTTCTAACACCGTAGCGGCAACGCAGATAATTCTTCAATGGCCTGTTTGTTAAGCGGTGCTAGCTTTCTTTTTACTAGTTGATTGTAACAATACCGGCAAAATAACCAACACACAAACCAGCGTCAGGAACAATCCGACTGTCAACAACAGTCCCATACCTGCGGTGCCTTGGTGTGTGGAAAATACCAGACTACCAAACCCCACCAGGGTTGTTAATGCACTGTAGTAAATTGCGCGTGCTGTACTGGTATGCAATAAATTCTCGTACACCACGCCGGTATTACGACTCCTGTGCACCATATGCAGGCTGCTGTCGATGCCGATACCCAGTAATAATGGTAAGGCGATAATATTAGCGAAATTGAACGGTAGGCCAAGCAAAACGGTACAAGCGCCAGTGAATAGAGTCGCCAGTAAAAGCGGTATTAATACCAGAACCATAGAAGTAATACTTCGGAGCATTATCCATAACGTCAGGATAACACCCAATAGCGCCAATGAGAAAGCATGTATAAACGCATCCACCACCGCTTCACCGGCTTCCAGACTAATAACCGGTGCACCGGTTGCATTGGGTACTACGCGCTGCACCGCATGAACAAATCTGCGTAGTGCGTCATTGTCATTAATATTTTCCGATGGATAGACTGCGATGCGATAAGCATCATCGTAACTATGCCAGTGCGTACTGATTGTCGCTGGCAATGTTTCTTGCGTAAAGGGTTTTGCTTCGAGTGCCCGTTGCAGACGTTTGATAGAATCAGGCAGCAGACCGATCAGATCTTTGCTGAGGGTATTTAATAATTGTTCCTCTGTCTGAGTATTCTCTATCGCACCTTTATCCAAACGTGCCAGCAAATCAGACAATGAAGAGCGCAGTACGTGAGCGGAAGCTATCGCAGAATGACCTGGTTGCTCGGCTATAAACCGTGTTAATGCATGATTTAATTTTTCCAATGCCATCCGTTGCTCTGCAACCGTATAGCGATCCGCCTGCTGAAATGCTGCCGGGGAAAAAGAAATTGGCCCAAGCGTCATCGCCATTTCCTCAATCAGAAGACTTTTTGCTTCTTGTTCCCGGGGCACCAGATCAAGAATACTGATCACTTTATCCACTTCCGGCAAGGCCTTAAGGCGCTGTACCACTGACTCTGTTTCTTGAAATTGATCAACGAGTATATCGATATGCCAAGGCGAATCTTCTGTATTCTTTAATAATTCCTGAAAAGTCACAACCGACTCAGCGCGTGGATTATTCAGATTCAACAAATTATAGTCAAACTTGACGTGAGGCAATGCCATGGCAGAAGCCAGAATAGCAATCGTTGTGAGCACATACACCGATTTACGAAAATGTCTGGGTAGATCCAGAATACGGTTAATCGATGTAATGGAAGCGGATGAACTTCTGATACGCATTGGAAAAAATCTTTGCAAGGCGGGAATCAGTGTCATTGTAATCAAAAAGCTGATCATCATTCCTGTACCCGATATCAGCCCCAGCTCTGCAACACCTCTGTAAGTCGTTGGCATAAATGCATAAAAACCGATTGCAGTGGTGATTGCACAAATCAACAATGATTGCCCCATATCTCCGCCGGTTTTATACAAAGCCTCAACAACAGATCGGCTATGCTTTCTTAATTCTTCATGCCGCAGCAAAAAATGAATAGCGTAATCAACCCCGAGACCGATGTATAACACAGCAAACGCGATGGAAATCAGATTTAAATATCCCACAGCAACGGTGGCAAATGCTGCTGTCAACAACAAACCAAGAATCAGACTCAGTATTACTGTTAACATCGCTCCGGCAGAACGCAACGCAATGAACAGCACGCTGGCCACCATGACGAGTGCCAATAATCCGGCATCCTGCGCACCATGCATGGCACTATTTAGTTCGTCGTGAGCCAACGCCACCTCACCGGTTATACGCAATTTTTCCACGGCATCCGCTGTCAACCCCATATCTTGAGCGGCTGTACGAATTAACTTGATCGGTTCCTCAGCAGCAAATATTTGAGAATAATCAAGCTTTGGCTTGACTACAATGAATTCCTGATAGGTTTCCTCTTGCGCTTCACCGCTCAATAGTGCCTGCCATGATAATGCACGGGATTTGCCAGCCAATTGCGCATCTATCGTTGCACTGACCCCGTGCATTACCGGCTCCAACTCTAACGTGCGGCCAGTCCTTAATTCATCGATGGCTTCAGTGAGTATGGAAGAAAAAGTATACAGCGTAGGATTTTCTGCGATGCGCGCAACCAAGGGTTGTGCTGTCGCTAAGTGATCGGTAATACGACCTAATTCCGATATGCTCTTGAAAAGTAGACCATTCTGTTCAAAGAAAGAATCTCCACTCAAATAATAAATATTCGGAAATTGCGTGTTATTTTCTTGTAAATAGGCATTGATACGTTTTGCCGCAGCATGCGCCTGCTCCGGTGTGGGCGCATCCAGTACCAGCAATAATGTATCTTCGTATTGGGAGAATGATTGTTTATAGCGGATATGATTGGCACGAAAAGGAACATCTTCAGAGAGCATGTCTGTCGTATCGGTGTGCACCCCAAGATTATTGGCTGTATAAATCGCACTCAGTGCAGTCAATACCAATACGAACAGAACGACCCCAATGGCATTCTGATAGCAGAATTCGGCCCACCGTGCAAAAATTCGATAGCTACGACTATGTGATTTTTCCACGCTTAGAGAAACCCTTTAGCGGGCGTGTTAGGAGAAAATGCAGTCATCCGATTATTAATTCTGCCGGGTCAGAGTAATCTTTTCCTTCAGCAATTCAATCAGTGCTTGGAAACCGTCCCGTTGCATAATTGCACGATATTCTCCACGCTTGATGGCAAGGTCACTCACACCATCAAATAAGATATTGACAATACGCCAATGCCCTTCGGTTTGATGTAAAACGTAATCAAAATTCACCGTACCGCCATCCGATTTAGTTAATTGACTACGCACCAATGTTTGTTCATGCGGCAAAGCTCGCTGTTCAATAACCTCGAATTGCTCCCCTTCATATTGGTTAAATCGCCCTGCATAAGTAGCAACACTGAGTTGACGGAACGTATCAATAACCAAATTCTTCTGTTCTGTATCCAATTGCGACCAATACGTCGCACCCAGTATTGTTTTGATAATCACTTCAATATCATGAGACTGATTAATAACAGGTTCCAGGAGTTTGAGTCGCCCCTCATAACCCAGTCGCTCACCCTCCCGCATGGCTTGAAGTAAGGATGATTGCAACTTATGTATAACTTGTTCTGGATTTCCAGATTCTGCATCCGGCGCACTAAATGCCCTACTGATTGGTAACAGCATCACCACTATCAGACACCATGCAATTAATCTAATGATTTGTTTTACTTTCATATCGACGATCTTTCCAACAAGCACGCTCTCCACGCCAGTATTGTAGTGCTGATGTCCAAGTCATCGCTAGATACAAAGTGCCGATTATGGGCAGCGCGAGTCCCCATAATGGAGAGCGTTGATAATAAATTAAAATTGGCATATACGTAAAAAGCATAGCCCCCCATGCCAACGCACTCACCATATAAGCCTTTGGAGTGGATAGCAGTAAAAACCCGAGTGGTGCTGCCCAAAACATCGCTATCATGATCAATGTACAAATGAGAAGCAAACTAAGCGAGTATCTTAATTGCGTATAAGCTGTACGGGCGACCATTTCCCAAATTGGTTTTAATGCTTGGTAACCGCGATGACTACATGCCGCATGACTGAGTCCAATCCAAGTGCGTAAACCTGCGCACTTGATATGTGCAGCCAAGGTACAATCATCAATCAATGCATGGTGCAAATTGATAAAAGCACCCACAGAACGCAGTGCCTGCGTTTCCACCAGAATACATCCACCGGCGGCGGCAGCAACTCGTGACCCTGACTTATTCGCTAATCCAAAAGGATATAGCAATTTAAAGAAAAATATGAAAGCAGGCATCAATAAAGATTCTATGAAGTTTTTCATAGGTGGCTCAGCCATTAATGATACCAGTGCGAGATGTTCATCCTTCGCTTTCCGCCGTAGCTCAGCAATAATTCCAGGTGCCAATGCTATATCAGCATCCAGCAAGAGCGTATAAGGTGTTCTAACCTCTTGCAATCCTTGCTCAAGCGCCCATAGCTTTCCGCTCCAACCGACTGGTGGCGAAGTCCCAGGTATGACCTGCGCACCACACCGTTTAGCCTCTTCAGCAGTATCATCGACAGATTGATCATCTATCACAATGATACGAATTCCTTCACCTTGTACTTTCACTCCACTGAGTGTACGCCGGATATAAAGCCCTTCATTGCGCGCTGGAATCAACACTGTAATGTCATTCAGCAATACATCAGCGTATCCGGCAACACCTGTTTCTATCTTCTCACGGGTGCTCCAAGGACGCCATGGAAACAGTATCAATGACCACCAACATAAAGTACCAAACATCGACAGGTATAATACTAATTCCATCATTCTTACCTGTTACAAATTCTAAAAACCAAGTGCCGATACCCTATATCTTGTTTATTTGTTGATCAGGGTCACGGGTATATCGGAAAGCTTTTTCGGTGTTTTATTTTCTTTCATTGTCCATTTTGGAGCGGGCTCAGCCACCATAGGACCTGTGGTTCTAGGACCTCTAAAAGAGGTAATCAGCGCCTTCCAAGGATTATGAAGCGTGTCTTCAACAGCCGTCGCTTCATATCCGCAGTGCGCCATACATTGAGCACATTTCGGATTATTTGCAGTACCGTACTTTTCCCACGGCGTATCATCAAGAAGTTCTTTGAAGGTTTTTGCATACCCTTCATCCGACAACAGATAACAAGGCTTTTGCCATCCAAATATATTGCGTGTTGGATTACCCCATGGGGTACATTCATAATTCTGATTTCCAGCCAAATAGTCTAAATAGAGTGCCGAGTGGTTCAATCTCCATTTCCGTTTTAGTTTCTTACCTAATTCAAAAATACCACGAAATAATACCTTTGTATCTTGGCTTTTTATAAAGACATCCTGCTGAGGCGCCTTCTCATAACTAAATCCTGGGGCGATCGTCGCTGCCTCAACGCCTAATTCCATCGCATAATCCAGAAACTCAGCGACATCCTTCGGTGTTTCGCCTTGAAACAACGTACAGTTCACAGTAACTCTAAAACCTTTATCCAGAGCCAGTTTTATTGCTTCAACCGCGCGATCAAAAACACCATCCTGACAAACCGACGCATCATGACGCTCTTTCATGCCATCCAAATGGACTGAGAATGTTAAATATGGTGACGGGGTATAGTCATCAATCCTTTTCTTTAACAATAATGCGTTTGTACACAGGTAAACATATTTTTTGCGCTGAATAATGCCCGCAACAATCTGCGGCATCTCTTTATGCAGCAGTGGCTCGCCCCCTGGAATTGAAACCATCGGCGCACCGCATTCATCCACTGCTTGCATGCACTCTTCGTAAGAGAGACGTTGATCAAGAACGTCCTCCGGGTGTGCAATTTTTCCACACCCAGCGCAAGCCAGATTACAGCGAAACAAAGGCTCCAGCATCAACACTAAAGGATATTTTTTAACTCCTTTTAGCTTTTGTTTGATTAAATAACTGCCAACTGCAATCTGTTGACGTAAAGGAACTCCCATGAGAAAACCTCCAAAAATACTTCAAAAGCAAGTTAATAACTAACAACAGAATTTATTGAATTAGCCCAAGCTTGTTTAAATAAGTAAACGATACCAGGAAAAAACTAAATCCACCCTATTAACACGGCTTATTTCATTCTGAAAAAATTTAAATACCAGATATAGAGATTCGCAAGATAACCACTTAATAGTGTTAATTATTAATTGATTAATTCCCACAAATTTCCATAATTACCCGCATTAAGCTTCGAAACCAGCTTTATTTAAGCATTTAACTATAGAACATGACACTTTCTATAGCAAATATTTTTAAATCAACTAAAAATAGAAGACATAAGTATCAAATAAGCAAATCAAATAACTACTCTATTTTATTTTAACTTACTCACGAAATCCTTTATGTACAAACATGAATACACCAAGAACGCTCATTCTTGGTGTATCTAAGAAATCAACCGTTTTTATTGTTGCTTAGAAATCAACACCCATTGCACGTAGTGTTTTTTTGGTTAATTTACCTGCTGGAATACCATTCTGTTTCTGAAAACTTTCGATAGCAGCAACTGTTTTAGCACCACTAACACCATCCACTGGCCCAGGATTAAATCCTGCATCCACAAGCGCTTGCTGAACTTTACGCATAATGATAGGAGTTACCTTTACGACATCGTTCCCATCGTCAACCATTTGTACCTGAGTCGCAGCAGCACTTGGAGCGGAAGCTTCAGTAGCTTTATCTGCTGTATCAAAAGTTTCTACGGTGGATTCCAGGCTTTGTATACTTTGCACATCTTCAATTTTAGTAGCCGGTTCAGCAGCTGCAGGCGCACTGGGTGCAGGTGCAGGTGCAGGTGCAGGTGCAGGTGCAGGTTCAGTTACAACTTCTTTACTTTCCTTATCGGGAATTGGCTTTTTATCGTAAATCGGCTTACATCCGAATAACAATCCTGCGATTAACAAAAGAATAGTGTAAGCTACTAATGTACTGATCTTGCAAGATTTCATTGTTCTCCTCCATGAGTGAATAAAATAAAAAATCATTAATTACACGCATTAATGATAAATCAAAACACTTTCGATGCCTTACTTAAGTAGCCCGGAGGCCATAGAAATACATCTCATTTTATTTATAGTGACAGGACTAACCTATAATGTTGCGATTGTGAACTATCACACTTTTCCGACTATAACGCAATCTGAATGGCTTAACACTTCAAAAAAGATATCAGCTTGATCGGTGACGATCATAGTAATATAACTGTTATCAAGAAACTGTGAACATATTCGCTTCCAGTATCGGAACCACACTCATCAATAATACTATGTTCATAGCTTATCCAGAATGTTAACCCGAATAATTGCCTGTCATTATCCTTCTTAAGGCTGCCATATTGATTTGCCAAAGCCTTATCAATAGACTTAGCACTCAGTTCATTTTCAGTGAGGTTCAACGCATTAATCCGCTAAAGACAGAGCGTTACTGTTATCATCCATCCCCCACGCTACGATCTGCTATTTATCAATGTCGACTCTCAGCTAACACACCATGGCTCAAAACGAATCGTAGCAATAGAGGTTGGATGGTATCAGTGTCAGATTCGCCATAAAACCTCTATCCACGCAAAATTTACCACAGCGAGAGTTTATGCAGTTCGCCAAGACCTGTATTGGCAAAGAAATATGCTATGCTATGCCATGCTTGAAATCGCCCTCTTCTGGCTTTTAAGTCGTAAAAACGTTTTATGAAAGTTTACTAACCACAGGCAATCGCCATGCCATCGCTTCATGGGCTCCACTATCTGGACGTGGGAAATGGGTGTGGTTGTGGAAAAATCATATTGATCGTGCATTTATGGCACATTTCAAGCCGAAACCCATAACTAACAAAAATAATCAGAACAATGAGTTCAGAAACACTGCGAGGGTAAAACACGACACCAGCTTGTTACTCTAGTCTATATTCAATATCGGATATTGGCGTCAGTACTCTTGGTTTATCTTGCGGAAAATCGTTAAACGATGGTAGTACTGTTTCCAGGAATGGGATGAAATTTGTAGATCCACTTCTTGTATGAACATACCCTCTGTTATGTATCACTTTATTTAGGCGAAATGAAGATACTTGAGGATTAAACTTGAAGATGAGCGTATTTGTAATGGCAAATATATTACTCGTACTGAAGAATGATACAAATGAATCCCTTCTGGCACTCAAGTCAGTCAATAGCGAATTAACTACAATCACTAAATCTTGCCCACTAAAATAAGCCGTCGCGTTAATTGATTCCAGTGGTCTGGGAAAACCATCCACATCTGGAATTCCGGTATATCCTATGGCTGTAACGCTATCAATACACACAATCTGATTATTATTGACAAAACGAGGGATGCCGCCGGTTAAACTTAAACGAAATACTCCGCCGCCGACATCTTCTATGACCTCAAATTTGCTTTGCACCGGCGTGTTGTTTGGCGCAGGATCATTCGCATTTACGGTATTTAGACACCCCAATCCGTCATATACAATGGCTATCCCAAAAACATGACTGTGAAACAGGAAAGAAAATAATGTTAACGCAAATATTTGCATTACTCTCATGGTTTCTCACCTCATGACAAAAAGCAAACCAGCTTTAGCTAGAAATAAAATTCAGAAATTCAATCTTCAAGCAAAAACGATGTACAAAAATTTTCCATCCATCACAGACTAATTATACGAACGTACCAGCTTATGCAGTTTGGAAAAGGTTTCGCCCACATAGGTGATTTGTTCTGTCGTATGCGCAGCATTTACGCTGCAACGTACAAGTGATTTTCCTTCGGGAGCAGCCGGGGGCAATATCAGATTGACATAGATATTATGTTCCAGCAAATTTTGCCAAAGCAGAAGTGCTTGTTGCGGTGTATCGAGAATGGCGGCAATGACTGGCCCGGGATCCGGACCGAGCGTATAACCGGCTTCTTTAAGCTGTGCATAGAGTTGCGTACAGTTACGCCACAATTGCTTACGCAAATGGCTTCCCTTGCGCAATAATTCCAATGCCGCCCGAGTTGAAGCAATCGTAGCAGGTGATGGCGATGCGGTAAAAATATAAGGATGACTGACATAGCGCAACAGCTCAAGCTGCGGATGATTACTGACACAATACCCACCGATACTACACAGGCTCTTGCTGAATGTACCCGTAATAAAGTCGACGTCTTGTAGTAATCCGGTTTTTTCTACGAGACCTTGCCCAGTTTCACCCAGTACCCCCAGTGAATGAGCTTCATCAAGAAGCAAAGTGCCGCCATAGGTATTCTTTAATTTGACAATTTCAGCTAGCGGCGCTTGGTCGCCGAGCATGCTGTATATGCCTTCAGCAATAATCAGTGTCGTTTCAACACGATCACCCAATCGACGCAAGCGTTTCTCCATATCAGCCATATCATTGTGCTTGAAACGAATGATATCTGCGCCACTTAAAATACAACCATCATAGATACTTGCATGAGAGTCACCATCAATCAATACGACATCGCCAGGACCTACCAGGCCTGAAATAGTGCCTAAGTTAGCCTGATAACCAGTTGTAAAAACCATGCCAAAGTTACATTGATAAAAGTCAGCGAATTCTCTTTCTAACGCACGATGACCAAAATAACTGCCATTTGCCATCCGCGAGCCTGTAGTACCAGTCCCTTCCTTATCAATCGCCTCATGCGCCGCGCGAATACATTCAGGCGCAAAGGTCAGTCCTAAGTAATTGTTAGTCCCCAACAAAAGTACGCGGCGATCTCCGATTCTGGCTTCAGTGGCTGAATAAACTTCTTCTATCGGAACACCAAAAGCACCAATTCCATTAGGTAAAAGTGCTATTCTCGCCGCAGCGGATGCATCTAGTTTTTCAAGTAAATTCATTATGATGCTGATTTAATTTTATATACTAAGTCGGCTAATTCACGAACAGTTTGAATATCTGTTAATGCATTAATAGGAATTGAGATATCGAAAGTATCTTCAATCTCCATAATCAGATTGAGCAGTTTAATAGAATCAATCGACAGTTGACTGATTAGATTCGTTTCAGGGGCAACTTGGGATTCAGAATTAGTCAAGCTACTTAGGCGATCACAGAGCAATTGCATGATCTCATCGTAATTACTTTCAGTCATAAAGGTTGCACTTCGGAATAGTTAAATCTTAAAGCTAGATTACTTCAGATAATACATCTTGTAAACGAATTCTCGGTTGCCATGCGGTAAGTGCACGAATTAAGGGAGTATTGTCACATACCCAATCGTCATGTTGTAATTCATTAACTTTTCCTGGAGTCAGCATGGGAGAATAGTGAAATAAGCGAGCAAACCATAGATTTGATAAAGCGATACCCCGGATTAGCAGATTCGGTATAACGAGGCAATAAATGGGGCGTTTCCATACCTGCTGCGCTAAGACGGATAGACTCTGGTAACTATACCCACCAGGCGTACTATCATCCAATTCAAAGATTCCATTGACCAGTGTTTCTGAAGCCAGCCAAACTTGAATAGCTGAAACCAGATCATAGACATGTATTAACCCAAACCGATTCTGGATTTTTCCAACAACAGGAAGCAATCCACGATGCATCGCTTGAAAAAGTGGCCTTAGTTCTTTATCGCCAGGACCATAAACCGCAGTAGGTCGGAATACCGTCCATTGTAACTGATCAGAATATTCAGAGAGTTGCTGCTCAGCCAAATATTTACTTTGAGCATACCACGATAATTCAGGTTGTCTTGCCGCCAGGGATGATATAAGCAAGAAGTGAGGGTGTTGTTTTTTCTCAGAAATAGCACATAAAAGATTATTAGTACCATCAATATTGGTATGAGCAAATTCTTGAAAAGAGCTTCCTCTTACTGTTGCAGCGCAGTGAATTACAAACGCTACATCACTCACTAAATGATGTAGCGCTGTCAAATTATCTAAATCACCACAAATCCATTGAATAGACCTACTGTCAGGGCGATGCACTCGCGTAAGTGCACGAACTGTCCACCCATCTTCAATTAGTCTCTGAATCAGCACCTTACCAATAAACCCAGTAGCACCTGTTACAGCTACTAATTTTGGCATACTTTCTTATCTATCGCCTGATTCTACAACCGATAATTGATCGGTAAGATTCATTCTCTGAATATAGCCTTGCCGTGCTGCAAAACGTGAAAGCTTCCCTGATGAGGTTCGCGGCAAAGTATGCGGTGGAACTAATTCCACGACACAATTTACCCCAAATGCCATATAAACAAGCTGCTGCAATCTTGTCGTTAACGATTGCCGCTCTGGCACAGATGTAAGCCTACATTCAATGACCAACACAACGGTTGTTGTTCCACTCTCATCATTTACCCCGAATGCTGAGGCTTCGCGTGATCTGACTTCTGGCTGTTGCTCTGCCAACTCTTCTATATCTTGTGCGCGAATATTCCGACCATTAACAATAATCACATCTGTACGGCGCCCAGTGATATATAAATCACCTTCAAATAAAAAACCGATATCCCCGGTATCTAACCAGTTACCGGATTTTAATGCTTTGTTAGTTTCTTCTGGATTATTATAGTAACCCGTCATGACGCTATCACCTTGCACCAAAACACTGCCAACCATCATTTCAGATAATTGCTGACCACCTTCATCGACTATCTTAACTATGTGCCCTGGTAATGGACGTCCACAATTTACAAATTCATTTTGTTTGCGTCCGTCAGCTTTTAGTCGAACAGCCATTTTTTTGTCAATCAGAGCCTTGCTATCTACTTGTATGCTCTTACATCCCTTACCAATTCTTGAGAAGGTAACGGCAAGTGTTGATTCAGCAAGACCATAGCAAGGTAGAAAAGCATTTTCATCAAAACCTGCTGATGCAAATTTCTCAGCAAAGTTTCTTAGCGTCTCCGGCCTGATCATCTCAGCACCAATACCAGCAGCTCGCCAACTGCTGAGATCCAGCTCTTTCAGATCAGATTCTCTTACACGCAAAGTGCAAAGTTTGAGACCGAAAGGTTGGCTAAATGCAACAGTACATCGATTGCGACTAATTAAACGTAACCATTGCAGTGGTCGTATTGCAAAATCCCGTGTTGCCAGGTAATCAACAGAGATTTGCGTGACCATTGGCGCCAGAACTAGTCCAACTAACCCCATGTCATGATAAAAGGGTAACCACGATGCAGAACGATCATCTGGTTTTATTTCTAGTCCATTACACACAATACCTTGTAGATTGCACATCAAAGCCCGTTCAGTAATAACTACGCCTCTAGGAGTACGTGTACTCCCAGATGTAAATTGCAAGTACGCAGTTTCATTAGGATGATTGGGCTGTAGTTCTATATCTTTTGCAGGCTGTTCGTTTAGGTTTCTTGGCGTTCCTACCCACTGCAAATTAATCGTCTGCTCAGCCGCTTCTTCCAAAAAGCTGATGTAGTCGATATTTGCAAGAGCAATACTCGCTTGGCTACTCTCAAGCATGCCTCTCAGTTGTTGAACATATATTGCATGACTGCCAAGGTTGACTGGGACTGGCATTGCAAAAGGCACTAAGCCTGCATAGCGACATGCAAAAAATAACTCGATGAACTCTGGGGAAGTATCGGCAATAATTGCTACCCGGCTACTATGGGGCAAATCAAAGCCAGATAAGCGTTGGGCTAAGATACGTGCATTCTGTCTAAGTACACTGTAAGGCAGAACTGAACGTAAATTACCTTTCGCATCATAAAAATTATATCCCGTTGTTCCCTTCGCTGCATATTCTAAAGCGCTCGTTAGGGTGTCAAAACCCGCCAACTGCTGAGTTAGTTTATTGAGTGTCGGTGTCGGTGTTATTTGTGATTCGCTTGAAGGTTGAAAATCAAACGCTTGCGTTAGCGGAGCGTTCAACTTGGTTATTGTCGAACTCAAGATCTTCCCCTCGAAGTAATAGTGCTTGTCATCTTGCTTTTATAAGCAAGAGATCCTGGTTGAGCGTGCCAACTCTGATTACTAATCCTTAATAATGCACTTTTTGCTGGCTGGAAAATTTTCATTCAAACGCTTACCGCTGACATTGCTTAATAAATATGAGTGTGTCATATTTGACCACTCCGCAGCTTATATAAGGTGCTTTTCCCTGTCAAGGCAATATTAAGCCGCTGTTGCACAGAAACAACACACCAAATTTGGTCACTGTCAACGCATCTCAATACTCTTTAGACTGTACTGGATACCATCAGCAGTGTCGGCTCAGCACAAAAAATATAGTGGATAATCGAGAATTAAATTTTCAGCAAAGAAACTAACCTATTATGTGCATGTACGATCCTTCTTGCAAAAGAAATTCTATCTATCTTGAATACTCCATTGCCATTAAGATGTCATGTTAAATATCCATTGCCTGACTTATTTCCGAGGGGGAATCCCACTACTGGAAAACAGTAACTTAAAGATTTTTGCCAATCAACGTGTTGGTCTGGTTGGTAAAAATGGTTGTGGCAAATCCACCTTGTTCCAGCTGATTCGCGAAGTAATCAAACCAGATAGCGGAGAAGTCAACTTACAATCCGGAAAAACGGTTGCTTTTGTTGAACAGGAAATCATCAGCTCTAATCAATCTGCAATTGAGTTTGTGTTAGACGGTGATACTGAATTACGTCAACTGGAAAAAATTCTGTCACAAGCTGAACATGACACAACTTGGTTTGAAGCACAGCAACGTTATGAAGCGATTAATGGCTATACAGCACAAGCACGGGCGGCGCAATTACTAAATGGACTAGGTTTTGCCAATCAGGCGCTGGAACACTCAGTCAATCATTTTTCGGGGGGCTGGCGCATGCGCTTAAATCTGGCGCGCGCTCTGATGCATCGCGCAGACCTGTTATTGCTGGATGAACCGACCAATCACCTGGACCTTGAAGCTATTCTCTGGTTGGAGCAGTATCTAGCACGGTACCCGGGCAGTCTGATGCTGGTATCACACGATCGCGAGTTTCTCAATGCTTGTGTGAACCGCATCGCACATATCAATAACCGGCAAATTGACGGGTATAGCGGCAATTATGATGATTTCGAGCGTACGCGTGCTGAGCGACTCATGCAACATACTCAGGCTTTTCAGCAACAACAGAAAAAAATCGCGCACATGGAAGATTTTGTGCTGCGTTTTCGTGCCAAGGCAACCAAAGCCAAGCAGGCACAAAGCCGTATCAAAGCATTGGAGCGCCTGACACGCATGACGCCAGTACACATTGAGGATAACCATTTTGAATTGCAGATTGAAGCACCTGAGCGTAGCCCTGATGTTTTGTTACGTGTAAAAGATATGAGCTTTGGTTATAACGACCATTTACTGTTTCAGCATGTCCATCTCATTCTGCAGGCAGGTGCACGAATCGCCTTATTGGGTCCGAACGGAGCGGGAAAATCCACATTAATAAAGCTCCTGACCGGAGAAATCCTACCCACATCAGGCACACTGGAATGGGCACCCAATATCCGTATGGGCTACTTTGCACAACATCAACTGGAAAATCTGGATGGTCATGCGACGCCTCTGCAGCATATGATACGACTGGCACCCGCGCAAACAGAGCTTGATTTGCGAAAATTTCTGGGGCGATTCGGTCTGGGCAGCGATAGTGAAAATCGTCCGGCAGCCAGTTTCTCAGGCGGAGAAAAAAGCCGTCTGGCGCTTGCCTTGCTGGCATGGCAAAAACCGCATTTACTGTTGTTGGATGAGCCCACCAATCATCTGGATTTAGATATGCGGGATGCGCTCACTCTGGCATTGGAAGCTTATACGGGCGCCGTGGTGCTGGTCTCGCATGATCGCAGCCTAGTCCGCGCTGTCGCTGATGAATTGTGGTTAGTAGCCGACGGTAAAGCACAATTGCTGGATGGCGATCTAGAAGATTATAAAAATTGGATAGAAGCTCGTCGCACCAATGAGATTGCAGAATCACGACCATCTCCACAAAAAACACAGTCAAAAACCACTTCCAAACCGAATAAAAAAGCATTGCTTTCCAAGCAGTCAAAGCTTGAAGCCGCTTTGGCTATCGCACAAAGAGAATTGGATGAAACGAACCGCCAGCTAGCTGATCCGGTGACGTACACGAATCGTTCTCGCAATGAAGTTGATCAATTGAACGCAAACCACGCAACACTCGAGAAAAAAGTGGCAGAACTGGAAGAAAGCTGGCTGGAGCTGGAAATGGCGCTAGAAGAGTAAACTATATTGTAGTAATTTAGATCTGATCTGACAGTCACCCGATTTGACGATGTGCTTGTTAGATCAGATTCAGTTATTCAATGCGGTGATTTTATCGTCCCATACCTCCTTTACGTCAATTAAAGTTTGCATTGGCGTGCGCCCGCAGCACATCTTGCCCTGGTGAGTGCGCGCACTGTTGTAATGCCCTATCCAGTCATCCAAATCGTGTTGTAACTCTTCAATGGACTGGTGAATCTTGCGTCGAAATGCCACTTGGTAGAACTCCTGCAGGATAGTTTTGTGGAAACGTTCGCAGATACCGTTGGTCTGGGGATGATTGGCTTTCGTTTTGGCATGCTCAATGTCATTGAGCGCCAGATAGAGCTGGTAATCGTGACTCTCCGGTTTGCCGCAATATTCGGTGCCACGGTCGGTCAGGATACGGATGATGCCCATACCTTGCTCAGCGAAGAACGGCAGTA
>JAGNZK010000035.1 GCA_017984435.1 Nitrosomonas sp.
TGCTAACGAGGAGGTTATTCGTCAGTATGTACAAAATCAACTCAAAGTGATGGATGAAATGGAAGAGAGGTTTGGGCAACTACCCCTCTTCTAAAACTCGGTCGCTTGCGGCCGAGTTCTTTATAATTATGAACAAGATTTAATTCCGGATTTATTTTTTTCTTACACTTCCTTGCAACAATAAACAAAATTTTTATATTTTCTGGTCTTGAAATTTTCATGGATAGATCCTATTATCAGCACTCATGGTTAACGACTGCTAATATTGGTTTTTTCAAATTAGAGTTTTGAGTATTTTGGAAATTCATGAAAACAAATTACAGACTATTGTAGTAATTTCAAATTGTTAATTTTAATAGGAGAGAACAGCATGAAAATTCGCCCTTTGCATGATCGTGTGATCGTTAAGCGACTAGAGGATGAGCGCAAAACTGCGTCAGGTATTGTTATTCCGGATAGTGCGGCAGAAAAACCAGATCAAGGTGAAATCTTGGCAATAGGAAAAGGCAAAGTGGGTGATGATGGAAAAGTTCGCCCGTTAGAAGTTAAAGTTGGTGACAAAGTATTGTTTGGTAAATATGCCGGACAATCTGTAAAGGTCCAAGGTGAGGAGCTTTTAGTCATGCGGGAAGAAGATATTATGGGCGTGATTGAAGGTTGAGCGTGTCAATCCATTACCTGCTAAAGACAATATTTTGAGAAATTAGGAGAAAAGTTATGTCAGCAAAAGAAGTGAAGTTTGGTGATTCAGCGCGCCATCGAATGGTAGCCGGTGTTAATGTTCTGGCCGATGCAGTGAAAGTAACCTTAGGACCTAAAGGCCGTAATGTCGTATTGGATCGCTCTTATGGTGCACCGACTATTACCAAGGATGGCGTTTCAGTTGCTAAAGAGATAGAACTGAAAGATAAATTTGAAAATATGGGTGCACAGATGTTGAAGGAAGTGGCCAGCAAAACATCGGATGTGGCCGGTGATGGCACTACTACCGCGACCGTATTAGCACAAGCCATTGTCAAGGAAGGCATGAAATATGTCGCTGCAGGTATGAATCCTATGGATCTCAAACGTGGAATCGACAAAGCAGTGACTGCAGCTATTGGTGAGTTGAAAAAACTGTCAAAGCCATGTGCGACAGCCAAGGAAATTGCTCAAGTTGGCAGTATTTCTGCAAACTCTGATAATGAAATAGGCAAGATCATTGCGGATGCAATGGATAAGGTTGGCAAGGAAGGTGTGATTACCGTGGAAGACGGATCAGGACTGCAAAATGAACTGGAAGTGGTTGAAGGTATGCAGTTTGATCGTGGTTATCTGTCTCCTTACTTTGTGAGTAGCGCAGAAAAACAAATTGCTTTACTGGATAACCCTTTTATTCTATTGCATGACAAGAAAATATCTAATATCCGTGATTTGTTGCCGGTATTGGAGCAAGTCGCCAAAGCCGGTAAACCATTATTGATTATCGCTGAAGATGTCGATGGTGAAGCACTGGCAACTCTGGTTGTAAATAATATTCGCGGAATTCTCAAAACCTGTGCAGTTAAAGCACCGGGCTTTGGTGATCGTCGCAAAGCTATGCTGGAAGACATTGCGATTCTAACGGGTGGCACTGTGATTGCTGAAGAGGTTGGTTTAACTTTAGAGAAAGCTACATTGAATGATTTGGGACAAGCCAAACGTATCGAAGTTGGTAAAGAAAACACCACGATTATTGACGGTGCAGGTAATGCCGGTAATATTGAAGGCCGTGTTAAACAAATTCGTGCTCAGATCGAAGAAGCTACCAGTGATTATGATAAAGAGAAGTTACAGGAACGTGTAGCTAAACTGGCTGGTGGTGTTGCGCTTATTAAAGTTGGTGCTGCTACTGAAGTGGAAATGAAAGAGAAAAAAGCGCGAGTTGAAGATGCGTTACATGCAACCCGTGCGGCGGTCGAAGAAGGTGTTGTTCCTGGCGGCGGTGTGGCGTTGTTACGTGCCATTTCAGTTGTTAAACAAACTAAAGGTGACAATCATGATCAGGATGCAGGTATTAAGATTGTTCTGCGTGCTCTTGAAGAACCGTTGCGCCAAATTGTAATCAATTGTGGTGATGAACCGTCTGTGGTTGTTAATAAAGTTGCTGAGGGCAAAGGCAATTTTGGTTACAATGCAGCAACGAGCGAGTACGGGGATCTAGTAGCGATGGGTGTTTTGGATCCAACAAAAGTTACGCGCTCCGCTTTGCAGAATGCGGCTTCGGTCGCTAGCTTGATGTTAACTACAGATGCAATGGTTGCAGAGCTACCTAAAGAAGATATTGCACCAGCCGGTGGTATGGGTGGTATGGGTGGTATGGGTGGTATGGGTGGTATGGATATGTAAGTATTTGTATCATAATCACTCAATGATTTGATATAAAACAGACCCCGATATTCTTTGGGGTCTGTTTTTTTGTTTTTATTGGGATGATTCGAGGAATAAAGGCACTTATTAGATGTTTTATTTTTTCTCTAAAGATACTTTATCGTGATAAATTCCAATTTATGAATAAACTAGAAAGTTATTCAGCGCCTGAAGAGCTTCTTAAAGACCGTGTGATTCTTGTCACGGGCGCTGGGCAAGGCTTAGGACGTGCTGTGGCATTGACTTATGCAAGCTATGGTGCGACGGTGATTTTACATGGGCGCAAGGTGGAGAAATTAGAGCGCGTTTATGATGAAATTGAAACCATAGGCAAAGCGCAGGCACTTATTTATCCGTTGAATCTGGAGAATGCTGAAGGCAAAGATTTTTTAGCCATAGCGCAAGCGATAGAACAACAACTGGGACGCTTGGATGGGATTTTGCATAATGCGGCATTTCTGTATGGCTTAAGTCCGATAGAGAACCAGACGGTTGAGCAATGGCGAATCATGTTGCAGGTTAACTTGATTGCGCCTTTTGCTTTAACAAAGGCGTGTCTACCTTTATTAAAGGCTGCTCCCGATGCCAGTGTGATTATGACATCGAGT
The DNA here is from genome assembly GCA_017984435.1 of Nitrosomonas sp. Classification (GTDB taxonomy): domain Bacteria; phylum Pseudomonadota; class Gammaproteobacteria; order Burkholderiales; family Nitrosomonadaceae; genus Nitrosomonas. The sequence goes on from JAGNZK010000035.1 coordinate 2,997, forward strand.
TCTCATGGGCATAAACCATCGGCCTATTGGGGAGGTTTCACGGTTGCAAAAGCGGGTATTGAAGCTTTGGTGAAGGTTCAAGCCGATGAATGGGAAGCTATGTCAAATTTGCGAATCAACACCATTGTGCCGGGCATCGTTAATTCACCACAGCGTGCTAAAACCCATCCAGGCGAAGTCAAACAAACGATGCGACAACCGGAAGATCTAGTGACAACTTATTTATACCTGATGGGACCAGACAGTAAAGGAATAAGTGGTCAGACAGTATTTTGTCAGAGTAATGAATGATCTGGCTGCGGTTAGAGGGATTAGAAGGTATAATCGCGAAGATAGAGTAATGCGAAAGTGGCGGAATTGGTAGACGCACCAGATTTAGGTTCTGACGCCGAAAGGTGTGGGGGTTCGAGTCCCCCCTTTCGCACCAAGTTAGATTGTATATTATTGCAGAACTATCCTATCTGCTGGATATCAAAAATTGGTAGATGGAATATACGGATAGTGTGCGCTGTGTTGAAAAATATTTAATCAGTCGGGAATTTTAATGGGATCAAATGTAGAGAACCTCGGTGCATTGGAGCGTCGTTTTGATATTACAGTTTCTTTGGAGAAACTGCAGGATGAAATTGGGAATCGCCTAAAGCGACTGGTAAAAACAACTAAGTTGCAGGGTTTTCGTCCTGGAAAGGTTCCATTAAGGATGGTCACACAAATGTATGGCGCACAAGTTCAACAGGATGTTTTGAATGATGCCGTGCATAAGGAATTTACAGATACTATTAAGGAATTAAATTTACAGGTTGTTGGGTACCCGCGTTTTGAAGCGAAATCATTAAATGATAACAATGCATTCTATGTATTCAGTGCGACATTTGAAGTTTATCCCAAAATAGTTATTGGGGACTTAAGTGAGCAGAATATACAACGTCCTAATGTGCAAGTGGGGGATGCCGATATTGATAAGACATTGGATATGCTGCGTAAGCAACGTGTGGCATATCAATCAGTTACTCGTTCAGCAAAAAAAAGTGATCGGGTTAAGATAGATTATCATGGTGTTATCGATGGTCGTGATTTTCCGGGCGGGGAAGCCAAGGATATTCAATTGATACTTGGAGCTGGAAAATTTCTTAAGGAATTCGAAACTTCACTTATCGGTATGAAGATGGGGAACAGCAAATCATTTGATGTTGTATTTCCGGAAAACTACCATGATAAAGATATTGCAGCAAAAACTGTCACGTTTGAAGTAAAACTGAATGCACTTGAGGAATCAGTGTTGCCGAATTTAGATGCAGATTTTGTTAAGTTACTCGGTATTCCTGATGGGGATATTAAGAAACTGCGAGAAGGAATTCAGCAGGATTTGGAACGTGAGGTTTCGAAGAGGGCCAGATCGAAGATTAAAGAACAAATCATGCAGTCGCTATTAGATACAACTCAGATCGATGCGCCAAGTATTCTGATTAATCAGGAGATAGAGCGGCTAATGCAACAAGCAAGAGGCAACCTTGAAGCACGGGGGATGAAAACTAAAGAGATATCTCTGACAGCGGATCTTTTTAAAGAGAAAGCAGAATATCGAGTGAAGCTGGGTTTAATTCTAGCGGAGCTTATAAAGGTACATGCTTTAAAAGCTACACCAGAACAGGTTCGCAGCATAATAGAAGGCGCGGCGCAAAGTTACGAGAACCCAGAACAAGTTATCAAGTGGCATTACGCCTCCTCAGAACGCTTGCAAGAAGCAGAATCATTGGCACTAGAAGAGAATGTAGTAGACTGGGCACTCAAAAAAATAAAATTAATAGATACAACGATAACATTCGATGAGTTAATGGGGATACCTGATGACACCACTATTTGATAATTTACGCGATTCAGAACCTAGGAATCTGGGTCTGATTCCTATGGTGATAGAAACAAGTGGGCGAGGTGAACGTGCCTATGATATTTATTCCCGTTTATTAAAGGAAAGAGTTGTGTTTCTGGTTGGTCCGGTTACAGAAGCGAGTGCGAACTTAATTGTTGCACAGTTTTTATTTCTGGAATCTGAAAATTCAGAAAAAGACATACATTTTTATATTAACTCACCTGGCGGTATGGTATCGGCTGGTCTGGCTATTTATGACACAATGCAATATATTAAACCAGATGTAAGCACATTATGTATTGGCCAAGCAGCAAGTATGGGAGCATTATTACTAACTGCGGGAGCAAAAGGAAAACGTTACTGTTTACCAAATTCGCGTGTGATGATCCATCAACCGTTGGGTGGTTTTCAAGGACAAGCTTCTGATATTGAGATACATGCACGCGAGATCTTGTATCTTAAAGCCCGATTAAATGAGATTATGGCAAAACATACGGATCGACCAGTATCCGATATAGAAAAAGATACAGATCGTGATAATTTTATGAGTGCAACTGAATCAGTAAACTATGGTTTAGTTGATGCAGTACTAGTACATAGGGACGAAAGTGCAAATTAAGTGATATATGATGCTGACGCTTATAAAAGAATTTTATTTTAATCACGAGTACTTAAACTCGATTACTGTGGGATAAAAATATGCCAGACAAAGCTAGTAGCGAGAAACTTCTTTACTGTTCTTTTTGCGGCAAAAGTCAGCATGAAGTAAGAAAACTGATTGCAGGTCCATCTGTGTTTATTTGCGATGAATGTATTGATCTATGTAATGACATCATTCGTGAAGAAATGCAAGGCGATGATGCAACGAAATTGGTTAAGTCAAATTTACCAGTACCTCGTGAAATTTGTCAAATACTTGACCAGTATGTAATCGGACAAGAATCAGCGAAAAAGATACTTTCTGTAGCAGTTTATAATCATTATAAACGCCTGAGAAATGTAGCAAAGTCAGATGAAACGGATGATATTGAGCTTTCAAAAAGTAATATCCTTCTTGTTGGTCCAACTGGTTCAGGAAAAACTCTACTTGCACAAACTTTAGCCCGGCTTTTAGATGTGCCTTTTATTATGGCAGATGCTACAGCTTTGACTGAAGCGGGCTATGTCGGTGAAGATGTTGAAAATATTATTCAGAAATTGCTACAGAAATGTAATTATGATGCTGAAAAAGCGCAGAGAGGTATTGTATACATTGATGAGATAGATAAAATTTCACGCAAATCTGATAATCCTTCAATTACACGTGATGTTTCAGGTGAAGGTGTACAACAGGCATTATTAAAATTAATTGAAGGCACTATTGCCATGGTTCCACCTCAAGGTGGGCGAAAGCATCCCAATCAAGAATTTATTCAAGTGGATACTACCAATATTTTGTTTATCTGTGGTGGTGCATTTGATGGTCTTGATAAGGTGATTAAAGCGCGTACCGAGAAAGGTGGAATTGGTTTTGGTGTTGATGTGAAAAACCATAGCCGAAAGGATATGAACAAGGTTTTGCAGCAAGTAGAACCAGAAGACTTGGTTAAATTCGGTTTGATTCCTGAATTTGTTGGGCGTTTACCTGTTGTGGCAACACTAGAGGAACTGAATGAAGCAGCATTAATTCAGATCTTAACAGAACCGAAGAATGCACTTGTAAAACAATACTGGAAGATGTTCAATATGGAAGGTGGGGTTGATCTAGAATTCCGGGAACCTGCCCTCAAAGCAATCGCAAGCAGGGCTTTGACGCGAAAAACAGGGGCGCGTGGTTTGCGTTCAATTCTGGAAGAAATCCTATTGGATATTATGTATGATCTTCCATCATTAGATAATATTTCTAAAGTGGTCATTGACTATAATTCAGTTAATGACGATATTAAGCCAATACTAATTTACTCAGATCAACCAAAAGTTGCTAAACGTTCCAAATAAAGCACTCAGGAACTTCCTGCGGATTACGGGTGTTTCAATCTTTGCGCTGATCTTTTCACCCCGCAGCGCGTGCGGAGAGCTAGAGGGTTCGTACAGATTCAAGAATAGCGGTGAATTTGTTTTAGTCAATGGGAATAAAATCTGTATTTATCCTTCTATTTTTAGCTATTTCATTTGATAGAGGTGTGTTAGCGTATATAAAAATTTTTGTCTTGAATTTTTGATTGCTGTACATATGTTATTACTAAATCGTATATTTTATAAATGAGTAGATATGATTCCTTTGGATGATAATTCTGAACAATTGTTACTGCCACTTCTGCCACTGCGTGATGTGGTTGTTTTTCCGCATATGGTCATTCCATTATTTGTGGGAAGACAAAAATCTATTAAAGCACTTGAGCTTGCAATGGAATCGAATAAAAATATTCTGCTTGTTGCTCAGAAAGTAGCATCTAAGGATGATCCTGCCCCTGAGGATCTCTATGATGTATGTAGCGTTGCTAGCTTATTACAGATGCTGAAACTACCTGATGGAACCGTTAAAGTCTTGGTAGAAGGCAATTACCGTGCCCGTATTCTGGAATTGATTGATTCGGAAACTCATTTTTCTGGTAGGGCGTCGCAAATATCATCTGGTATAGAAAGTAACTCTGAAGCCGAAGCGATGCGACGCGCCATCCTAACTCAGTTTGATCAATACGTAAAACTTAATAAAAAGATTCCACCAGAAATCATTACTTCACTGGGGGGCATAGATGATGCCGGGCGTTTAGCGGATACTATCGCGGCCTATCTACCATTAAAGCTTGAACAGAAGCAAGAAGTATTGGAAATTTTTGATGTGTCCAAACGTTTGGAACATTTGTTAGGTTTACTGGAAACAGAGTTAGATATACTGCAAGTAGAAAAACGTATTCGCGGAAGAGTTAAACGTCAGATGGAGAAGAGCCAGCGTGACTATTACCTTAATGAACAAGTTAAAGCGATTCAAAAGGAACTGGGCGAAGGTGAAGATGGCGCGGATTTAGAAGAAATTGAGAAGAAGATTAGATCCGCTCAAATGCCTAAAGAAGCACACACTAGGGCTGAGTCAGAATTGAAGAAACTTCGTTTGATGTCTCCGATGTCCGCAGAAGCAACCGTAGTGCGTAATTATATTGATGCATTGGTAGCTTTGCCATGGAAGAAGAAAAGCAAAATTAATCAGGATCTCAAAGCGGCGGAAGTAGCACTTGAGAAGGACCATTATGGCCTGGAGAAGGTTAAAGAACGGATTGTTGAGTATTTAGCAGTACAGCAGCGTGTTAGTAAAATGAAAGCTCCGATTCTTTGTCTTGTTGGCCCTCCAGGTGTTGGAAAAACTTCATTAGGCCAATCGATTGCACATGCTACAAACCGAAAATTTGTGCGTATGTCGCTTGGTGGTGTGCGCGATGAAGCTGAGATTCGTGGGCATCGGCGAACCTATATCGGATCTATGCCGGGTAAAATCTTGCATAATATGAGCAAAGTAGGTGTTAAGAATCCATTGTTTCTACTGGATGAAGTGGATAAGATGGGCATGGATTTCCGTGGGGATCCATCTTCTGCATTACTGGAAGTTCTGGATCCGGAACAGAATAATACATTCGTTGATCACTATATTGAAGTGGAATATGATCTATCCGATGTTATGTTTGTGGCAACAGCGAATACTCTGAATATTCCTCCAGCACTACTTGATCGTATGGAAGTGATCCAATTGTCAGGATATACAGAAGACGAGAAATTGAATATAGCTACGCGCTACCTATTAACTAAGCAGATGCAAAACCATGGCCTCAAGGAAAATGAACTAACTGTTTCAAACTCTGCTTTGCAGGATATTGCTCGCTATTACACAAGGGAAGCAGGCGTACGAGCAATGGAGCGAGAAATTTCAAAAATTTGCCGAAAAGCTGTAAAAGCGATGTTACTCAAAAAGGGCAAAAACAAAGTGATTGTTACATCGCGTAATCTGGATAAATTCTTAGGAGTAAGGCGTTTTACATACGGTATTGCAGAAGAGAAAAATCAAGTTGGTCAAGTAACAGGGTTGGCTTGGACGGAGGTCGGTGGTGAATTGTTAACAATTGAAGCTGTGGTATTACCTGGAAAAGGAAAGACTATTACTACAGGTAAGCTGGGTGAAGTGATGCAGGAATCTATCCAAGCGGCACTTTCTGTGGTGAGAGGTCGTTCTTATTCATTAGGTATACCTGAGGATTTTTATCAAAAGAATGATATTCATATACATCTTCCGGAAGGTGCAACACCAAAAGATGGGCCAAGTGCAGGTATTGGTATCTGTGTTGCGATGGTATCGGTTCTCACAAATATTGCTGTGAAGGCCGATGTTGCTATGACAGGTGAAATTACTTTAAGAGGGGAAGTGCTGCCGATAGGTGGATTAAAGGAAAAATTACTGGCTGCACATCGTGGTGGTATTAAAGTAGTGATTATTCCTGAGAAGAATGTGAAGGATCTTACTGATATTCCTGCAAATGTTAAAAATCAATTGACTATATACCCCGTCAAGTGGATAGATCAAGTACTTGATTTAGCACTAGAACATAAACCAGAGTTGCTACCGGTTTCAATTGCACAGTCATCTCTACAGTCAAATGCAGAGGATAAGCTAGTAGAAGCTGTGATTAAGCATTAAGCTGTACTTTTATTCTCAATCTCTTTTTCTAGTTCTAGGTTAATATCTATAAATTCAATATCCCGAAGTTTACTGTGGGGTATTGAATTTATTTCCTTATGTTTTATTCCTTTTTCTTGCGAAAAGAAATTCTTCGAAACACTGGAATACTCAGCAATCCAATAAGAACCCCAATCAGCATCATTCCATAATTTTGGAAGTTATTATTCGTAAATGCGGTAATTTGTCTTATCATCGCATTTTGCTCTGCTTTGTCGGAGACTTTGGGTAAGTTTTCCGCTTCATAGGTGTCGTTTATATTGTAAGGCGTTAACCCAGGAATGCTCGGTATATTTTCCCCGCCTTTGCCGACTACTAATTGTGCCTTCATACCTTTTTCCATGTGATGGGAAATATCACAGTGGACAAGAAAGGTATCATCAGATCCTGGCACGATAATCGTACCGGATACAGTCTTGGGACCAGTTACTTCAAGGTGGAACATGCCATATTTATACAAGTACTTAGGTAGGCCATGCATCATGAATTGATGGCGGATATTATCTTCGTTGATAAAGTGCCAGGTAACTTTTGCACAAGGTTTAACATTCCATTGTTGTTGATCAAATGCAAAAGCCGTTCCAGGAAATTTTGCGGCATATTTTCTGCCGGCGCGCACTGTAATTTCAATCTCTTCTGAGATGCTTTTACAGCTACTAGGCAGTTTGTCCAGATTTTGTCCCATAATCATGGTGCCTTCATGATCCATGAGATGATCATGATCCATGTGGTGGTGGTGGTGACCATCGCCATGATCGGTGGATTTAGTACTGTGTTCACTGTGATCAGTAGCATGGTCATGGTCCATATCGTGGCCACTGTGGTCCTGAGTGTGTTGTCCCTCATGATCATCTGTCATAGCGCCGCTGTCTTTGCTCATGCTATGGCTGCTGCTATGATCATGCTGATCTTTACTCATCTCATGACCACTGTGGTCATGGTGATCATGTTCGCTTGGTTTTGTTTGCTGCTGTGCGATCGCATGTGTACTGAAAGCAAAGATACCTGCCAGCAAAAAAGTAATCGTTGTAGTCTTAGCCATTGTTAGCACCTCCTTTGGGGCTTCTTAGACGTGAAACCGCTGCAACAGCGCTTTGTTTGATTTGCTCCCGCTTGGCGAAAATCAGATAGATGAACAATCCTATCAGCAGTCCATATAGTGCGTTAAGCAACGAGGTTTGTGTCGTAGCACTGATACCCATCGTTTGCCCGGCAGGCGAACCCAGACTGGACCATTCATCGAGATCCTGCCATATCGGATACCTTCTTTCATAATATTCTTTGGTGAAGAATTCACTTAAATCAATACCAAAGTGGCTCACCTTGGGTAAACCGCTGCCATTCAGATAGGATGTATAAACAATGGAGCTCATACTGCCGCCTTCGGCCATACCGTTCGTGGTAATCCCCTTTTCCCGGTGATCATGGATCAGCCAATCACCTTCACCATAACTGTGCTTACCATCATTGACAGTCTCCAGCTTCAGATCCAGACGTTGCGCCGGCGCCATATCGAACACATCACGCATAATCTGCGCAATCGGATTATGTTCCACACCGTCATAATGCGTAATCGTGGCGTGGTGCCCGTGAGTATGGATGGCAATGAGTTCGCCGCCGCTGTTCAACAAGCGCAATTTTATCTTTTGATCAGGCTCAACGATAATTAAAGATTCCCTTAAGGTATATGGAAATGATAGTCCATTCAGGGTGTAGTAATCCTCGGTTGAATCGGTAGCGTCATAACGTTGATTCATGTCGCGTGCAATAAGCCGTGGATCGTTATATTTCTGAACGATCTCAGTTAATTCTTTATCCATCGCGTGATAGTGCAGATCGTATTCCTGATCAAATTGTTCTTTAACAGCGACGGATGGATGACGAACATGACCCGCGCCTATGTTTAAGGTCTGCAGCCAATTATTCGGTTTGTTTTCTTCAACCACAATCATTCCGCCAAGCCCCATTGCTAAATGGGTATGCGTCTGAACGTGACAGTGATAAAACATGGTACCCGGCTGGCGTGCTTGAAATTCATAGATACGCCGTTCTCCAGGCATCAATTCTCTTTCACTGGTTTGCGGTACACCATCATTCCCGCCATGATCTTTATGAGAGAAAGGGTGATCGACGCCGTGCAGATGAATGCTATGTGGAAAATAATGGGTATTTTCCAACACGATTTGTACAATATCGCCAACCTCAACACGAATAACGGGCGAAGGAAGCCTAAGTAACGGATTAGCTCTCACGCTCTCAAAATTCTCTGTCGACATGCCACTCGTTTTTGGAGCAAACACCCATGCACCCGGTTGTATGCCAGGTGCAATATCAAATGTAGGCAACAGTCCTGGAAAATCGGGTGACTTGCCATTCAGTTCCATGATTTCCAGCTTGATGATAATTCGATCAGGATCACCATCACCATCCAGATCATCGGTTTTAATAATGGCATCCGGTGAAAGCCCTGTTTTCATCAGAGTTTCCATAGAGATATGATTGGTTCCTTTAACTGCTGCGGCAATCCAAGCGGGATTATCCGGACTGCAACCCGGTGATGCTTGAATTTTGACGCCTTCAATTTCCTGAGCTTCCCGCCATGCAGGTGAGATCTTCGGATCACACATTGGCTCAGTAGTTAACGCAGCCGGATCAACTTTTACTGTTTCCGGCAGTTTCAAAGAAGCTTGACCAATAGTAGCTGATGACATCATATAGAAAGTCAATATGGCAATAAAAATATGGATGGGCATATCAACGCACCTTTAAAATTTATCTAATATAAAAATAAATATGACTGATTTGATCAATCAATTTTTTGTGATCAATATCAGTTTTTTAATAGCCAGCATCTATCTGGTATGACAGATCTGTAAGTACAAAATATACATGTAACTGTATATTTGTAGGTAGGTAAAATGATGAGAAATATCTTATCTTCATATATGTAATACTTCTACATGATCCGTCACGCTATCATCTGGTCTATTATACAGAACCCTACTATGCTTTTGTGGTTTTTCCATAGCTGACTAAGTTTTAAATTTTTAATCTATGATGCGATTATTCGAGTGACAATCCACGATTTTTTTACAATGTTGAGCGACCTAAAATACCTGCAACTTGCTAAGTTAGCGAAGAAGGAATGCGTTATTTTTTTCTGTTATGGATTAGTAAGTTTGTTACTGATCGCGTGCGGAAATAACCAATCAACTCAACCAGCACCCCGTATGGATCAAGCGATTGCAGTGACATTCATCATTGCAGAGCCGGTCAATATGCCGATGAGTCTGGAAACGATCGCTCAAACCGAAGGCGCAAAGGAGATCGAAATCCGGCCACGGGTGGGAGGAATTCTGCTCAAGCGTATTTACACTGAGGGCGCGGCGGTTAAAGCCGGACAATCACTATTTTTAATTGACCAGGAGCCCTTTCAAAATACCTTGGCAGAAGCCAAAGCCGGGTTTCATGAACAGAATGTCCGTGTCATGCATGCTAAGAGTGAAGAGAATCGCCAACGGCAGTTGCGGGCTGAGAATTTTGTCAGTCAGCGCGCCTATGATCAGGCAAAAGCAGATCTGGCTATTGCGGAAGCTGCGCTGCAGGCTGCGAAAATCCGTGTTCAGCAGGCAGAACTCAATCTTTCCTATACCATCATCGAAGCACCGGCCAGTGGCATAACCGGTCGCTCTCTTTTCTCTGAAGGTGCATTGGTGTCTGCTAACAATAGCTTACTGACAACATTGACCCAACTCTCTCCGATATGGGTACGGTTTAGTTTTTCGGACAACGAAGTGGTGCGATTCGGCGGACATTTAAACGAAAAAAACGTGCATAGCGTAACAATGATTTTGCCAGATGGATCCGAATATTCGCAGGCAGGTAAAATCAATTTTACCGCCAGTAAAATCGATCCGTTACTTGGCACGCAACAATTGCGTGCAACCTTTGAAAATACGGATCAGCGCATATTGCCCGGTCAATTTGTGCGGATGCGGGTTACTGCAGGAGAATCCAAAAATGTTTACGTGGTACCCCAGATTGCTGTATTGACTTCGGATTTGGGCAGGTATGTTTATGTCATCAATGAAAATAATGCAGTGATGCAGCGCCCTGTCATTGTGGGTGATTGGATTGGTAAGGATTGGATTATCCTGGATGGATTGAATGCGGGCGATAAAGTAGTCGTGGATAATTTAATCAAATTAATGCCCGGCAAAGTTGTCAGTCCGCAATTGCGGGATACCCCGCCTTCATCATCAGATACTGCTCCATAGATAAATAAAGAAAGCACACATGGCCAAATTTTTCATCGTACGACCGATTTTTGCATCGGTTCTATCGATCATCATTGTCTTGGCAGGATTGGCTGCCGCTACGCAATTGCCGATTGAACAGTATCCCAAGATAGCGCCTCCCACGGTCATCGTAACCGCAACATTTCCAGGTGCGAGTGCTGAGACGATGATAAAAACCGTTGCCGCTCCGATTGAGGAGAAACTGAGCGCAATTGAGGGTTTGTTGTACTTTCATTCGAGCGCTGATTCCAGTGGTCGGTTAACGATTACCGTTACTTTTGAAATCGGAACCGATATTGACCGCGCCACTTTCAATGTCAGCAATGAAGTCAATACGGCATTGGCGCGTTTGCCCGATGAAGTCAGACGTACGGGTATTACCATTCAGAAGCGTTCTAACGACCTGTTAGTGGTTTTTGCGGTTACTTCCAAAGATCCCAAACATACAACGTTGTTTCTCAGTAATTTTATTACGAGCAATATCTTAGATGATTTGAGGCGTGCGCCGGGCGTAGGTGAAGCAAGAATTTTCGGTGCACAGGACTACGCTATGCGTATTTGGTTGCGGCCCGACCGGATGGCGCAGTTGGGGATCACCACCAGTGATATCGCGAATGCCATTCGGGCACAGAATGCGCAACAAGCCGTCGGAAAAATAGGGCAAGAACCGGCGTTGACGGATCAACAGTTGGTTTATACCGTGACCGCAAAAGGCCGGCTATTAGAACCCGAACAATTTGAAAATATTATCCTGCGTTCAGGTGGCCCGCGTGGTGTGCTCTATCTTAAAGATGTCGCGCGTATCGAACTCGGTGCGCAGGATTACTCGATACGTACATTACTTAATGGCGAACCTGGTTTAGGGATTGGTATTTTTTTGCGTAGCGGCGCCAATGCTCTGGAAACCGCAGCAGCGGTTAAAACCAAGATGAATGAGTTGAAGCATTATTTTCCCGAAGGCATGCAATACGTCATTTCTTACGATACTAGCGTATTTGTTAAAGAATCGATCTGGGAAGTGGTGAAGACTCTCGGGGAAGCTATGCTGCTGGTGGTTCTGGTGGTGTATTTGTTTCTCCAGAGTTGGCGCGCGACACTGATTCCGATCATTGCCATACCGATTTCCTTGATTGGTACCTTTGCCGGACTATGGGTACTGGGTTATTCGATAAATACGCTGACGCTGTTTGCGATGGTGTTGTCGATAGGTATTGTCGTTGATGATGCGATTGTCGTGCTGGAGAATATCGAACGGTTAATGTCGCAGGAACAACTGTCGCCGATTGATGCGGCGCTGAAAGCCATGCGGCAGGTTTCCAGCGCGGTGGTAGCGATGACGATGGTATTGGTGGCGGTCTTTATACCCGTTGCGTTTCTTGGCGGAATTGCCGGGGAGCTGTATCAGCAATTTGCGGTGACTGTGGCTGTGGCCGGGGTTATTTCCGGTATCGTTGCCTTAACGCTGACGCCGACATTATGTGCGACATTACTCAAATCCACGCATCGCCAATCGGCTTTTTTTACTTGGTTTAACAATTACTTCGGGCATTTGCGCGGATTTTATGTCGGCATGGTCGGTTTGAGCCTGCGTCATGCGGTTAGAAGTGTGCTGATATTCCTGGTGATGATTGCCGGTCTGGTTTATTTGGTCAAAAATATTCCGGATAGTTTTGTGCCACCGGAAGATCAAGGCTATGTCATTGCGGCTGTGGTATTACCCGATAGCGCAACCCTTGCGAGAACAGTCAAAACGGCAGATGCCATCAGTACCGAGATGGCGAAAGAATCTGCCGTGGCTTTTCAGTTTGCGGTTAATGGATTGGATTTTATTGGCGGTGGTAACAAGACCAATGTTTCGACCATGTTTATACGTTTGAAAGATTGGTCGGAGCGCACCACCACTGCGACCGATATCGTGAATAAGTTGTTTCTGGTCGGTACGCAACAGCCCGATGGTCTGGCGATTGCGTTTAATCCACCGGCAATACGCGGTTTAGGTAGTACCGGCGGATTTGAATTGTATGTTCAAAGTCGTTCAAATTCCGATGTTGCACAATTAACCGGTGTGGTGAATGAGTTTATGCAAACGCTGCGGCAGGAACCCCGATTGGCAACCGTGAATACTTTCTTGCGATCGTCGGTGCCGCAATATTTTGTTGAAGTGGATGAAGCCAAAGCGATGGCGCAGGGTGTGTCGATTGTGGATATTTATGCTGCGTTGCAGAGTACCATGGGATCGTTTTACGTAAATGACTTTAATCGCTCCGGACGGACGTATCGCGTGCAATTGCAGGCTGAGGCGGCTTATCGTATGAAAACGGAGGATCTGGGAAAAGTATATGTTCGTTCCGAATCCGGTTCGATGATCCCATTGTCTGCATTGAGTAAGGTAAAACACATTGTGGGCGCAGAGCAGTTAGAGCGGTTTAATGGATTGCTGTCGGCAAAAATAATGGGCAGTGGTGCCGGTGGCGTCAGTTCCGGGGAGGCGATTGTACTGGTTGAGAGCATTGCAGCCAGAACATTGCCGGAAGGTTATCAGATCGCCTGGACCGGCGCCGCGTTTCAGGAAAAAAAGATGGGAACAGCCGCAATTTTTGCTTTCAGTCTGGCTGTCGTGATGGTTTTCTTGATTCTAGCGGCGCAATTTGAGACTTGGGCGTTGCCATTGGCGGTCATCATGGCCATTCCTTTTGCGATGGTGGGTGCATTGATAGCGATTTTGCTGCGCGATATGCCGAATGACATTTATTTTCAAATTGGCATGGTGACATTAATCGGATTGACAGCTAAGAATGCGATTCTGCTGGTTGAATTCGCCAGCCAGAGAATGAAGGATGGTGTCGATATCACACAGGCAGCCATTCAATCGGCGCAGCTGCGTTTCCGACCCATTGTAATGACTTCCATGGCTTTTATATTGGGCGTTGTTCCTTTGGTGATCGCCACTGGCGCTGGTTCAGCGGCACGGCAATCGATGGGAACAGGTGTTTTTGGCGGGATGATCATGGCTACTGCGATTGCGACGATATTCGTGCCGTTATTTTTTTCCTGGTTTGTGAGCAAGCATGATCCCAAGCAGCCTGGGAACAAGCGATATGCACGACAGCAACCCGCAACATTGTCTTATAGGATTGTTAAAAAATCCCAAGATTGATTTACTAAGCATCATGAACCAGCAAGTGTCTGCGTACTTGCTGCCAATTCAGCTACAATCACGAGTATGAATCTAAGCAAAGCAAAAATACTCCAACCCATGCAGCAAAAACTGGGCGATACGAATATTATCCTGGTGGGTATGATGGGTGCCGGAAAAACAACCATTGGTAAAGCATTGGCTAATTCCTTGGGTAAGGAATTTATCGATTCCGATCATGAAATTCAGGAACGCACGGGTGTGAAAATTCCCGTGATATTCGAGATTGAAGGTGAAACTGGTTTTCGTAAGCGTGAATCTGAAGTGCTGACCGAGTTGGTTAAAAAGAATAATATCATTCTGGCAACAGGTGGTGGGGCGGTTCTCAGCCAAGAGAATCGTCAACTGCTGAAACAGCATGGGATTGTTATCTATTTGCGAGCATCGGTGAACGATCTGTATCGACGTACCCGGCACGATAAAAACAGACCGCTGCTACAAACACAAGATTTATTTGCGCGATTACATGAGCTTTATGCCCAACGTGATACGCATTATCGTGAAACGGCGCATGTCATCATCGATAGTGGAAAACAAGGGGTGCGCAATCTGGTTCAAAAACTCATGAGTAAGTTAATTTCCATTAATCTCGATACTATAAAACAGGATGATCACCAAAATACTATGCAAACCATCTCGGTAGATTTCACGCCTTCATCGGAAAAACGTAGCTATCCGATACATATCGGACATGGAATCCTGGAACAGGCTAACTTGATTGTGTCTTGCTTGCCGCAAAAGCGGGTTGCCATTGTTAGTAATACAACCGTTGCACCATTGTATCTGGAAAAGTTACGCAAGGCACTGGAGAAACAAGGGGTTACTTCCGTGCCAATTATTCTTCCGGATGGTGAAGCACACAAGAATTGGGATACGCTGAATTTAATCTTTGACGCATTACTTAAGAATCATTGTGAAAGAAATACCACCATACTGGCGCTTGGTGGTGGTGTGGTGGGCGATCTGACCGGATTTGCAGCGGCAACTTATTTACGCGGCGTGCCATTTATTCAGATACCGACGACGCTCTTGGCACAAGTGGATTCCTCAGTAGGTGGTAAAACCGGTATTAATCATCAGTTAGGTAAAAATATGATTGGTGCTTTTTATCAACCGCGCATGGTACTAACGGACAGTGCCACCCTGGATACTTTGCCCGATAGGGAGTTGCGCGCTGGTCTTGCTGAGATTATCAAGTATGGACTAATTCGCGATCCGGCCTTTTTTGATTGGCTGGAACAAAATATGCGACGTTTATTGGTACGTGACCCAATCATTTTAAATGAAGCCATTCAACGCAGTTGTGAGAACAAGGCGGAAATAGTTGCCGCCGATGAAAAGGAAAAAGGGGTGCGCGCTTTGCTGAATCTGGGCCATACATTTGGTCATGCCATTGAAAATGGGATGGGGTATGGTGTCTGGTTGCATGGCGAGGCAGTGGCGGCAGGAATTGTACTCGCAGCCGAATTATCCCGTCGCATGAAGCTGATCGGTGAGACTGATACTAACCGCATCCGCAAGATTTTTATGCAAGCCGGATTACCGATTGCTGCACCTAAAATGTCACCGGAGAAATACTTGCAATTGATGCTATTGGACAAGAAAGTGGAGGCGGGAAAAACACGTTTTATACTGTTGAATCGTATTGGTGAGGCGGTAATGCGAGCGGATATCCCGCCAGTATTACTCACTGAGACGATATTGGCTTGTATGACTGATGAATAAATTGGCTGTCTATGCGGTATCGTCTGATAATTCACGTGGACGGATCGTTCAGGAAGAATCACCTGCCGGGCGCAGCGAGTTTCAGCGCGATCGGGACCGAATCATACATTCCGCAGCTTTCCGTCGATTGGAATACAAGACCCAGGTTTTTGTCAATCATGAAGGCGACTTGTTTCGTACCCGTTTGACCCATAGTTTGGAAGTTGCACAGATAGGGCGCTCGATTGCCAGAAACTTATGTTTGAATGAGGATTTGGTTGAAGCGATTTCACTGGCTCACGATCTGGGACACACGCCGTTCGGACATGCCGGGCAAGATGCATTGAATGATTGCATGAAAGATTATGGCGGTTTTGAGCACAATCTTCAGTCTTTGCGCGTAGTGGATGTTTTGGAAGAGCGATATGCTGCTTTCGATGGTCTCAATCTTTGTTATGAGACAAGGGAAGGTATACTTAAGCATGTCGCAAAAAAAAATATAGAAAAATTAGGTGAACTTGGAGAACGCTTTTTACAGCATAAAAGACCTTCTCTGGAAGCTCAATTGGCAAATTTCTCCGATGAAATCGCCTATAACAATCATGATGTGGATGATGGATTACGCTCAGGCTTGATTACGCTGAGTCAACTAGAGGAAGTTTCTATTTTTTCACGTCACGCAACACAAATAAGGCATAAATATCCAATGCTTTCAGAGCGCCGGATGGTTTATGAAACCATACGCAGTATGATTAATACACTGGTGACTGATTTGACCCGACAAAGCACCCGCAATATCGAGGATGCCTGTGTGGATAGTCTGGCTGCGGTACATACAGCACCGCCATTGATCGGTTTTAGCCAGCAGATAAATAAGGAACAACAGGAATTAAAGAAATTTCTGCATGATAATCTTTACCGGCATTTTCGCGTTGTACGTATGAGCAACAAAGCGCGCCATATCATCGGTAAGTTGTTTGAGGCTTTTAACTTGGAGATACGACTGCTGCCCACCAAATATCAGAAAAGATTTGATCAGGAAGGGCATCAGGTGATTGCTGACTATATTGCGGGTATGACAGACCGGTATGCGATTAAAGAATACCAGCGTTTGTTTACAATTGCTGAGAGCTGAATCATGAGGCTTTTTATAGGATAGGAATTTTTGTGACCGACTGGCAATATACGTAATGACTATTCGCTGGTAATATTACCGGTCAGGAAAAGGTTAATATGCTTGCTTAGGGTAGCCTTTCAAAAGAACAATAAGACATAGGCTTGTTAATGACAATACTTAAAAATGATACATTACTGCGCGCGTTACTGAAGCAGCCGGTTGAATATACACCTGTTTGGTTAATGCGTCAGGCAGGGAGATACTTGGCGGAATATAATGAAACACGAGCGCGTGCAGGTGATTTCCTTTCCCTGTGCAAAAATCCGGGTTTTGCGACGGAAGTAACGATGCAGCCATTGGCGCGCTTTCCACTGGATGCCGCCATATTGTTCTCGGATATCTTGACAATTCCTGATGCAATGGGACTGGGGTTATATTTTTCACAAGGTGAAGGACCTATGTTTGAACGTCCTTTGCGCGAGGAAAAAGAAATTCGTGCATTAGCGGTACCGGATCCCGGTGCAGAATTGCGTTATGTAATGGATGCAGTGTCAGAAATCCGCAAGGCTCTGGATAATCGAGTACCGTTAATTGGTTTCTCGGGCAGTCCTTTCACACTTGCCTGCTACATGGTTGAAGGACGTGGCGGCACCGAGTTTCGTGAAATCAAAACCATGTTATATCAACGCCCTGAATTATTGCATCATATACTCGATGTCAATGCCAAGGCGGTGACTGCCTATTTGAATGCGCAGATAGAGTCGGGTGCACAGATTGTCATGATTTTTGATACCTGGGGTGGCGCGCTTTCACATGCAGCCTATAAGGAATTTTCATTGCATTATATTCAGCAAATTGTTACCGGGTTAAAACGTGAGCGGGATGGAGCGCGCGTTCCAAGTATCGTGTTTACCAAAGGTGGTGGTTTGTGGCTCGAAGCCATTGCGAACATTGGTTGTGATGCAGTTGGATTAGATTGGACAATAGATATTGGTGACGCGCGTCGGCGCGTGGGAGATAAGGTTGCTTTGCAAGGTAATCTGGATCCTTCGGTGCTTTTTGCATCACCGGGAGTCATCGCTTCAGAGGTGGGAAAAATACTCGCCAGCTATGGGGACGGTAGTGGACATGTGTTTAATCTGGGTCATGGTATTTCACAATTTACACCGCCAGAAAATGCGGCGGCGTTAGTAGAAGCTGTTCACACATTAAGCCGTAAATTTCACTTAGTGAAAACTTAAGCAAATTTAAATTATCATCTGGGACTATGCATATATTAATTATTGAAGATGATCTGACCATCGCTGCCAATCTTTACGATTTCCTCGAATCACGAGGACATAGTGCAGATGCTGCAGCTAATGGTATTGCTGGGCTTCATCTTGCTGTTACCCAACGATTTGATGCAATTTTGCTTGATTTGGGTTTGCCAGGCATGAATGGAATTACGCTGTGTCGGAAGCTGCGGCAGGAATCACAGGTGGATACACCGATCCTAATGTTGACAGCACGCGATACATTGGAAGATAAATTAACGGGTTTTGAGTATGGTGCAGATGACTATCTCATCAAACCATTTGCGTTAAAAGAAGTTGAAGCTCGTCTGTTGGCGATGCATAAAAGACATATCGGTAAAGTTGCCAATCGCACGTTGGAGTTTGACAAACTTTCTTTTGACCCTAAAACACTTTCCATTCGTTTTGAGAATAAAAATGTGAAGCTTCCGCCAAAGTGCATACGCTTATTAGCACTGATGATGAGTGAGCCTGGCAAGGTATTTAGCCGAGAAGAACTCGAATTGGAAGCTTGGGAAGATGTTCAGGAAACCAGTGATACATTACGCAGTCATATGCATATCTTGCGGCGAGCACTGACAAAAGCGGGCGGTTACGATCCTATCGAAACCGTTCATGGTCTGGGGTATTGCTTGGCGTCTCGTGCTCAGATTCCCGATTAAACACAGCCTGCGCTATCGTGTTGCAGTAACGCTTGCAACATTCAGCATTTTTATTGTCGGAACACTCTGTATCATTCTCTATTTTGCTTCGGATAACATCGAAGAGGCTCATATAGAACAGGTGATTGAGATGGAAATGGATCATCTTGTTCATCGTTACCAGAAGCACTCAGATTTCATTTCTCAAGTAGGTTCACATCTTAAAGGCTATGTTATCCATACCATGGACGACGAGCTGCAGATACCTGCTTATTTACGTGGGTTGAACGCTGGCTATCATCGAATAGACTACGGTCTTGAGGATTTTCATGTTTTGGTGCGTACTACTGATGAAGTGAAGTTTCTTGTAGCTTACCGAATTTCGCTGCATCAGCAGCGACTGGGTAAACTGAGGCTGCTCATTTTGTTATCCTGGGTGGTTGTAGTTGCCATTGCATTTGTTGTAGGGTATTTACTTGCCGGAATACTCGTCAAACAGGTGACGGATTTGGCGGAGCGAGTAAGCTTGTTAGCCCCTGGAGATATTCAAGTTGGATTGCTGACACAACCGGATATGGATGAGGAAGTCGCACAACTTGCACGCGCATTGGATGATTATCAAAGCCGTATTAAACGCATGCTTCAACGTGAGCAAGAATTCACCGCCAATATCAGCCATGAATTAAGGACTCCGATTACAACTATCTTGACCAGTTGTGAATTGCTGGTTGCAACGCCTGATTTACCAGTTAGAGCGCATCATCGAATAAAAATGGTTGAATCGGCGGCTACCCGTATGGGCGAACAATTGCAAGCCTTACTATTTCTTGCGCGCGAACAGGCGTTAGGTATTATGGAACCTGTTGCCATAGCTGAGTGCGTTTTTGATGCGGTTGAACCGATATGCTCAGAAATTTATCGGAAGAAACTGAATTTTGAAGTAAGCATTCCACCCGCAGTGACTATTACACTCAATCGTCAAGCACTGCATACCGCATTGATGAATTTGCTTCGAAATGCTGTTCAATATACTGAAAAGGGCTTTATTCGGGTTGAGTTCAGTAATCAACGATTATCAATCTCAGATTCTGGTATCGGGATAGAGCCAGCTTATTTCCCCTTACTTTACGAGCGTTTTTTTCGTGGCGCGACACAAGGACAAGGTCTAGGAATTGGACTTGCTATTGTTAAGCGAATCTGTGATCACTATGGCTGGGTCATCGAAGTAGATAGCACACCTGGGAAAGGTACAACTTTCCATATTATTTTTCCTTAATAATTTGATAGATAGTATTTTACTTTCTTCACGAATTATTCACATTTCTTATGTTAACGTTTTGATCCTTAGAGTTTCGAGAGAAACGGACAATACTTTGTGATGCGCTGAGGTTGTTCGGATTGTATTTTGAATTTACGATACTTTAAAGCGTGGTGCGGTAAAAGAATTTTTTATAAAAATATTATACAATTAAGCGAATAGGGAGTTTGCATGGCAACTATACAACCGGTAGTTTTATTTTTCGTATTTGGGGTTTTGGCAGGGGTAATCAAATCTGACCTTAAAATACCAGAGGCTTTATATAAAAGCTTGAGTCTTTTTCTGTTGATCGCCATTGGTTTTAAGGGCGGAGTATCAATGTCCAAGTACGAAATCATGGAAGTGCTGCCCATTGCTAGCGCGATGGTTGTCTTGGCAGCGTTGATTCCGTTGACAGCCTATCCGATATTAAGATTCGTGGGTAAATTCACGCAAGCTGATGCGGGAGCTATTTCTGCGCACTATGGTTCGGTGAGCGCGGTAACTTTCGCCGTAGGCGTGGCTTTTTTGGCCGCGAAGGATGAGTATTCCGAAGGCTATATGGTGCTGATTATGGCGTTGATGGAAATACCGGCACTGGTTACTGGTACGGTCTTGGCACGTGCAGGGGCCAACAAAGGTGAAAAAACCCAGTGGGGCAAGTTGATGCACGAGATCCTGACGGGTACAAGCCTTTATCTATTGATTGCTGGCGTGATTATTGGTTACTACGCCGGTGTGACGAAGAATGTATCGCCGCTAGACAAAATGTTCATGGACTTGTTTATGGGTGTGTTGGCTTTCTTCCTGTTGGAAATGGGTCTGCTGGCAGCGTCACGATTGAAGACAGTTATACAAAAAGGCGTATTCATCGTTTCATTTGGTATACTTTTCCCGTTATTGGCCGGTTTTTTTGGTGCTTACTTGGGCTGGCTGTTTGGCTTGTCGGAAGGTGGTACCATGTTATTAGCTGTGTTGTATGCTAGTTGTTCCTATATCGCCGCTCCTGCAGCCATGCGCATTGCTGTACCAGATGCGGATCCAGCGGTTTCAATCGGAGCTTCGCTAGGAGTGACTTTCCCCTTTAATATATTCGTTGGTGTACCGATTTACTGGGAAATGTCGCATTGGTTTCATGGCATCGCAGTTTAGAACTTATTAAATTTTATTGAATGATTATCTAATTTTTTTGGGAAAAATTTATGAATAATACAATAGCAATGAGAAGATTTGAGATCGTCATCGGAATTGAGCAACTCGAAGAATTGATGGAGTTGTTGGAAAGAAGCGGTGTTCGTGGTTATACGGTGATTAAAAATCTTGGCGGTCACGGCTCACGGGGGACGCGGGATCCTGGCGATGTATTAATGGAACAAGAGAATGTTATGATCGTACTTGCATGTAAAGAGGATCAGGCACAAAAGGTTGTTAACGAGTTGAGACCGTCCTTAAAAGGTTTTGGTGGTATGTGCTTAATTTCCGATTGTCTCTGGCTTGAAGGGCCGACTGTTTCGTATTAATTTGATTTTAAATTTTGTTCACTGTAATACGCGTGACTCAAGTATATGCTGCGTATTACAGTGAACAAGAGAATGTAGTTTAAACTAAGTGTTGCAATAAGATTGAACGTGTAAGAGAAGGAGATGGAGAAGAAATCTTCTTGTCTGATGATTCTATAATGCTGTGGAAACTTTTTGAGAAATTAACAAGCTTTTTCTTTGCGTTGCAAATATAGTAACAATTTTCGCATTTCATTATTTAACCGAACAATCATCAGTTAACCGATGATTGTTCGGTTTTTTCTAAAATGTCATTGTCCTGTCAAGGTGCTATTGATTGGCACCTAATTTACCTACCGGCGTATTTCCTTCGGTCATTATTTTTTTGTGATCCTCGGCATGATGCAAGTCTTCTTCAATAACTTTCTCGTATTCGTGAATGTTGGCTAATGTATGAGATTGGATATCCTGACCCTGTCTGCCATAATAATAAGGATGCTCTTCATATTCTCTAAGTAGTGCTTCATTTTCGTGCAGTTTTTCTTCCGCTTCACGAGCGTGGTTTTCATAATGTTTTGCCAAAGCTGCGTGGTCGCTATCATCAATTCCTTCAACCTCATTCGCAAATACGGACGATACGGATAAGCTCAGGGCAAGCAAAGGTAACAGTACTAAAAGTTTTGGTGCTTTCATGATTGATTCTCTCCAGAGATGAATGATCGGTGCCATCCTAGCCCGGGCAATACGCCGAGTATATTGGGGAAACCCTTGTTTTTTACTAATGGAAACCATTATATAATACTGATTGCTTAGCTGGATTGGGTGTGTCTAAAGCTGGTTGAGAACCAGCAGATTAAAGAGCGCGATTAATACCCCGCTGCTTGCGGCGGGGTGCTTTATTGACTATGTTTTTCTCGTGAAGAATAGCTTTTTAGTATCTTTAAGAAATCCAGCAAGTAGCATGGCATTTTTATAATCTTTAGCGCTTTTTACGTTTTTGCAGATTATTCTGTGGATTATTTATTTGTCGCTTTGACCAAATCAACATGCCTATTCCCGCCAAAATCATTGGAATGGATAGCCATTGACCCATCGTGATCCCCAGAGTCAATACGCCCATAAACCCATTTTCCGGTTCACGGTAGAACTCTGCGAGTGAGCGAAAAACACCGTAGCCGATCAAAAACATGCCTGAAACAGCACCCACAGCGCGGGGTTTAGCGGAATAAATCCAGAGAAATATAAAGAAAACTATGCCTTCAAGTGCAAATTGATAAAGTTGGGAGGGATGACGGGGAAGTTCGTCGACATACGGAAAAACCATGCCCCAGGGAACATCGGTGGGACGGCCCCATAACTCGGCATTAATGAAATTGCCAATTCGACCGGCACCGAGTCCCAAAGGTATCAGTGGTGCGATAAAATCGGTCACTGATAGCCATTTTAGCTGGTGCTTACGTGCAACAAGTGACATTGCAATGATGACACCGAGAAATCCGCCATGAAAAGACATGCCGCCTTCCCAAATGGCAAAAATATGCAGCGGGTGTTCCAGGTAATAACCGAATTGATAGAACAATACATGTCCCAGGCGTCCACCTAGAATTACACCTAACATGCCATAGAATAGTGCATCATCAAGCGTTTCATAGGTAAAAGCGGAATGTGGGCTATGTTTGATGCGATAGCGTCCTAATAGGATAAACGCCGCAAAGCCGAGCAAATACATCAAACCATACCAATGCACGGAAAGTGGTCCTACTGAAATGGCAACGGGATCAATTTGAGGATGAACGAGCATAGTTTCGGCCTTATTTACGGTAAAATACCCGGCATTATACCAAGTGCGTTTGTGATAATCGTACGCCTTGTCATAAATTGTATTTTTATCTTATTCAGGAGCAAGCATGCCAGACAATAAACGTAGCCAGACCATTACTCAAGGCGCCCAGCACGCACCCAGCCGTGCGATGTTGCGTGCAGTCGGATTTAACGATGGAGATTTCAACAAGCCGATTGTAGGCGTTGCCAATGGCTATTCCACCATAACGCCGTGTAATAAAGGGCTGAACGAGCTGTCGTTAAAAGCGGAATCGGCACTGAGACAGGCGGGTGCCATGCCGCAGATGTTTGGCACCATCACCGTGTCGGATGGGATTTCGATGGGTACGGAAGGCATGAAGTATTCTCTGGTGTCGCGCGAAGTCATTGCCGATTCCATTGAAACTTGCGTGCAGGCGGAGAGCATGGACGGTGTGATTGCCATTGGTGGTTGTGATAAAAACATGCCTGGTGCCATGATCGCCATTGCACGCATGAATGTGCCGGCGATTTTTGTATATGGTGGCACGATTAAACCGGGACATTATAAAGGTCAGGATCTGACCATCGTCAGCGCCTTCGAGGCAGTCGGGCAGCATAGCGCGCATAAAATAGACGATGAGGAGTTGCTACAGATTGAACGCCATGCCTGCCCTGGCGCGGGTTCTTGTGGCGGTATGTTTACGGCCAACACGATGTCATCCGCTTTTGAAGCGATGGGGATGAGCCTGCCGTATTCTTCAACGATGTCTGCGGAAGATGATGAAAAACTGACCAGTGCGGGACAATCCGCCGAGGTACTGGTCAACGCCATCAGGCAACAAATTCTGCCACGTGACATCATTACCCGCAAATCGGTGGAAAATGCCATCGCGGTAATCATGGCGGTGGGCGGCTCGACCAATGCGGTATTGCATTTTCTGGCGATTACGCATGCGGCGGAAATTCCATTCAGTATCGATGATTTTGAGCGGATTCGTGGCAAAGTACCCGTATTGTGTGATTTGAAACCTTCCGGGCGTTATGTCACGGCTGATTTGCACCGAGCGGGCGGTATTCCGCAAGTGATGAAAATGTTGCTGAAGCATGGCCTGCTGCATGGGGATTGCATCACCATCAGCGGACAAACTATCGAAGCAATATTGAAAGATATTCCGGATGCACCACGCACCGATCAGAATGTGATTCGTCAATGGGATAATCCGATGTATGTGCAGGGGCATCTGGCGATTCTGAAAGGCAATTTATCCACGGAAGGTTGTGTGGCGAAAATTTCGGGAATCAAGAATCCCAAAATTACCGGACCTGCGCGCGTGTTTGAATCGGAAGAAACCTGTATGGCGGCAATTCTGGCGCGCAAAATCCAACCCGGTGATGTGGTGGTGATCCGCTACGAAGGACCCAAAGGCGGTCCCGGCATGCGCGAAATGTTGTCACCCACTTCGGCTTTGATTGGTGAAGGTTTGGGAGATTCCGTCGGATTGATTACCGATGGGCGTTTTTCCGGCGGCACTTATGGCATGGTGGTCGGGCACGTCGCACCGGAAGCCTTTGTCGGTGGCACTATTGCACTGGTTCAGGAAGGCGATTCGATTACCATTGATGCCGAGCAGCGGCTGTTGCAGTTGAATGTAGCGGATACTGTTCTGGCGCAACGGCGCGCGGCATGGCAACCGCCGCAACCGCGTTATTCGCGCGGTGTGCTGGCCAAATATGCGAAACTGGTGTCCAGTGCCAGTGTGGGTGCGATAACGGATTAATTCTGTGTAGCGTCTACAATTTCATTCATTTGAAAGAATGTTCGATCGGTTCTGGATAGACTCCATTTCTTCATACTGTATCTCCGAGTAGCCAGTTTCTATTCCTTTAAGCAGCCTATGGAACAGATCTTCTGGCTGCTCTCGGATTACGATCGTTGCTATTTTAAGAGACGCCCTACAGGTTTAATAGGGCGTTTTACGAATGTGAAGTAGAAATAAAATCCGCGAAAGTATCAGTTCCAGCAAGAAGAATGCCAATACGATTGAGAAAATCTGCGCGGCGCTAATCCCTAGGAGTACTTTGCATCCCAATAATGGAAACAAAGATTCCGGAATCTGATCGAGACCCAACGCCATGGCGCTGGGTGTTAACCCTAAACGCCGCTTGATAAAACTCGAAGTCATGTCACCCGCCATGGATAATGTGCCGAACAGCAGGCTGGTGAGTAAAGGGATTGCAAACAGGCTGCCGATGAGTAGCGACATCAATAGCGCGGCTACCAGACCCCGGAAGGTTTTTGATGCACCCAGGATAGGTCGGTCATCAAAGAATAGTCGATTACAATCAATGGGGTAATCGAATCGTTTATTGGCGAGTTTGGTCAGCAGAACGGGGGCGCCATTCACGCTCATTAACCAAAACAGCAAAATCATTTCCAGTTGCAGTTCTTCCATTGGATGCACGCAAGGTAAAAACAACGTGGATACATCTAAAACTTCAAATTTGCGAATATTGACGGCGCTTAAATCCAAGAAACAAGAATTTTCGCTTTTCTGTACTTACGCTCCAGATGGTTTTTCCGGATGCCTATGCTGATTGTCTGGAGCGCATTTGTAATCGCCTACGTGCCTGATTTATTTGTAAAATGGTGACCTATTTGCGTTCGCAGCGGATGGCGTTGTGCTGGCTAAAGGTCAGTGTACTTTCAAATTTGATTGTACGGTTACTGAATTACCTGCCACAGCGTGT
This sequence comes from Nitrosomonas sp., assembly GCA_017984435.1. Classification (GTDB taxonomy): domain Bacteria; phylum Pseudomonadota; class Gammaproteobacteria; order Burkholderiales; family Nitrosomonadaceae; genus Nitrosomonas. Next base: position 29,167 of record JAGNZK010000035.1, read on the forward strand.
AAACATAATCTGCAATCAACCATGTACTTCTGACAGGCATCCATACGTTCCATTAATCAACCTTGTTTTTTATCTCATGATATTTATCTTTAACTGTATCTGTCGCTTCTTGTGCACGATTTTCCGCTTTTTCCTTCAAACATTCCGCTTCGCTTTTCATGCAAGTTGCTTCCTTCAATTGATTCACCTTTTGGTTAGCTTCGCGACGGGCGTCATTTCCAAGGTCTTGTGCCGATTCTGTGATTGTCTCCGTTGCATAGACTTGGAATGATAAGCTTGTAAACACGACGACATAAATGATGGATAAGAATTTCATGCTATTTCCTCTCTAAAAGTAAACATTCATTCTGTGTGACTCCTGGTAATCGTATCATAATCTGGATTGCCGGGCACCTCTAATACTGCTGATTACAACCCGCTATGCAGCCCCGGTATGCCGATGCGTTGTATGTGGATGGCATTGTTGCCTTCTTCGTAAGCGCGCAATTTACCTTCTTTTTGCCATAGGCGGAACGCCAGGGAGTAGGATAATACGCGTATCGGATAGTCGCGTGGCAGTGTTTGTAAATAAGGCTGGATGGTGGTGAAATCGGAAGCGCCGTATTGCTGCATGATAAAGCGTAGGCCGCCGTTAGCGGGACCGATATTGTAAGCTAATAGCCCTAAGAAAAGATCGCCTTTCATTTCAGCCAAATAGTGTTTGAATGTCGCTGCGGCCATAAAAGCATTGTGGCGGGGATTTTCCAGCGATATTTTTTCAGTATTTAACCGTTTGAGTGCCTGAGTCGTGACCGCTTCTGGCACCCGGGTAATTTGAAATAAACCGCGACCGCCATCACTGCTGTCTCTCGGTATGAAAGATGACTCCGTCGCTGCGATACCGTGTAACAGATTGACGTCGACATCGAAAGCAATGGCCGCGTCCTTGATGGCTGGTTGGAATTCTTGAGCCCGGTTAATCATTTTTTGCAGTTGTGTTGCATCATGCCTGCGATAAGCGGCATAGACTTGATGCGAGATGGTCATCCGGCCCGCTTCTTCCTTGCCACCAACCAACGTGCGGAAATTTCCGTAAGCTAGCGTGAATTGGTCGTGCGTAACGAACCAGGCGATCAGCAAAGCAAGTGAGACGGATAGCATCGGCGTCAATAATGCGGAATGAGATTGCAGCCAGTTTCTCAATTTCCACCAGCCGATGAAGAAAGCGGAAGTGGCCAGGATCAACGCCAATACACCGATCGCAAAGGGTAACAGGTTGTTGAAAAAATGGGTGCCCGAGAACCGGTTCGCGGCATAGCCTAACATCAGTATGATGATAGAAACCGCTGCAATACTTAAACCGAGGATTTCTACGCTGACCAGCAATAATTTGCGCTTGAATTCACCCGGCTGGCTTTTTCTCACGCGTTTTCGCGGTGTGCTGTTGCCGGTACGTACGACTGGTCTAGGCTTGCGCGAGAGTTTTTGTCGGGCATTGTTGGACCGCTGCGGATTGCTGAGATTAGCGGTTTTATCCATTGGCATAAGAATATGCGGTGTCAAACCGAGCTGTGTTGATTTTCAAGGAATCCATCGCTGCGTAAGATGATGAGTAAGTTTCTTTAAGAAAATAGATTAACACGGGTGAATCGCCCCGGTTTTTCCGGAGACATATTTTCTTGAGTCAAGTTGCATCAGCTGATTCTTCCTGTTGGCGATGATACGCCGTTTCAAATTCTGCTGGTGGGACATATCCGATTGCATCCAGCAGTCTTCGATTGTTGAACCAATCCACCCATTC
>JAGNZK010000073.1 GCA_017984435.1 Nitrosomonas sp.
GACGACAAAACACCCAATGAGTTCTACTTCGATAACCTGCCTGCAATGCAAAAAGCAGGGTAGGCATTTACGCAAGATTTCCACTTAAGAAATGCAAAAAACTGTCCAATCAAGTGAGGCCACTTCTGAAAGCACTGATTCCCGCGCTTTCCCATGTTGCCGCGAATGAGCTGCTTGATCCGATTCGGCGGTATCAGGCGAGGATTATTGAAACAACGGCTCAGCGACAGGCGCTTGTGAATGAACTCGCAGGGACACATGACAAAGGACATGCTGGCGACCCTCCACTATGATTACTCTTCTAGAGGAACATAACCCACCGGTTGCTCCGCACCCGCACCAAAAAAGTGTGCTTCCAGTTGTTCCGCCAAGTATTTGCGTGCTTTGATATCCGAAAGATTCAGGCGATTTTCGTTGACCAGCATGGTTTGGTGTTCGATCCATTGACGCCATGCTTCTTTGGAAACATTGTCAAAAATACGTTTGCCCAATTCGCCGGGATAAGTTTGAAAATCCAGGCCTTCGGCTTCACGGCCCAGTTTGATGCATTTAACCATTCGTGTCATTTGATTGCTTGCTCCAGATCAATCTAAAAGGATGTTTGAATACAAAAAGCCGCCATTATGAAACGTTCATTTCATTCAGTAAACTACTTGCGTGAATAAAAACTATAGGTATTTGATGAGCACTTTTGAACGGCGCTGATAATTGTATAAATTCTGCTTGGTTTTGGGCAATTCAGCAGGCGTGGCCTCGCTAAAACCATGTTCGATAAACCAATGCGTGGCATGTGTGGTGAGTGCAAATAGGGTATGGATGTCCTGCGCGATGGTTTTGTTTTCGATATGCTTGAGCAAACGATTACCATGCCCGAAGTTACGATAATCCGGGTGAATTGCCAGGCAGGCAAGTTCGCAGGCGTTTTCTTCCGGGAATGGATACAGTGCGGCACACCCCAGAATGACGCCGTCGTGCTCGAGCACGGTAAATCGGTCGATTTCAATTTCCAGTAATTCACGGTTGCGTCTGACCAGAATACCTTCGGCTTCCAATGGTTCAATGAGTTGCAGGATGCCGCCGACATCTTCGATTCTGGCTTTTCTGAGCGCTTGCAATGTTTCCTGCGAGATCATCGTGCCGATGCCATTGTGCGTGAATAGCTCTTGCAGAATAGCGCCATCGTTATGGCGGCTGATCAGATGCGTGCGTGCCACACCCATTTCACAGGCTTTAGTTGCATGGTGTAGCGATAGCCTGATGTTATCCGGCACTAAAGGCGATGTTGTCGGTATTTTGTTTTCCAGTAGCGATTTGCTCTCGGCAACGGTGAGTTCGCGTGGGAGTGCTTCCGGTTCGCCAGCATCCGATGCTGCGGTATCACTCAGCGTATCCAACAGAAAAATCAGTTTTTCGGCGTTGAGTGCAATAGCGACTTCGGTCGCGACATTTTCCATCGTTAAATTAAAAATTTCGCCGGTTGGTGAGTAGCCCAGCGGTGAGATTAACACGACATCATCTTGCTCCAAGCGGGCATGAATCGCTTGTGCGTTGATTTTACGAACTTTCCCGGTATGCATCAGATCAATACCCTGAATGACACCCTGTGGACACGCGGTGACAAAATTTCCGCTGGTGACGCGGATGGCTGCATTGGCCATCGGCGAATTGGGCAATCCCATCGACAGTAACGCGGCGATTTCATGATGAATGCGCCCCACCGATTCTTTGACGCATTGTAGTGCAGCGGAGTCGGTAACGCGCATGCCCATAATCGATTGGGTTTCCAGTTGCGATTCATCCAGTCGTAATTGAATTTGCGGGCGTGCGCCATGTACCAATACCAGTCGGACACCGAGACTCGCGAGTAGATTGATGTCATGAATGAGGTGAACAAACTTGGCATCGGTGAGCATTTCGCCACTAAAGCCAATCACAAAAACTTTGTTTCGGAATGCATGAATATAAGGGGCAACTGAGCGAAACCAGGCAACAAAGTCAGTGGTGGCGTTCATTTGACTATTGGAAGTCATCTCAATAATCCCCCCAAAGTGCCTGCATTGCTGCAATCGTTGCCAATGCTGCAGTTTCTGTGCGAAGTACGCGTTTTCCCAAACGTAGCGGAATGAAACCGGTGTGTAAAATAGCGGTTTCTTCTTCCTGCGTAAACCCACCTTCAGGTCCGATCACGAGTGCCAGATTAGCATCGACTGACGGTCGGGAGATATCTCTTAAACCTTCTGTGGCGGTTGTGGATAGCATAAAACGTATATCATGTTCTGACTGAGTGGTTTTCTTTTGACTCAACCATTCCAGTAAAGTAATCAATGGCAGTATCTGCGGTACATGATTTCTACCGCACTGCTCACAAGCCGAAATAACGATTCTTTGCCAGTGTTGTAAGCGCCTGGAAGAACGTTCATCGGATAAATGTACGATGCTGCGGTCGGTCGTAACCGGTTGGATGCACGTCACACCCAGTTCCACCGCTTTTTGTATGATCCAATCCATTTTCTCATTGACGCATATTGCCTGAGCAAGTTCGATATGTAGTGGTGATTCACAGTCGATGTCATGATAGGCGTCAATTAAAACCGTGATGCTGGATTTGCTGATAGTTTCGATATGTGCAGAAAATTCGCCGCCATCTCCGTTAAATAACGTGATGGCATCACCTTTCCTCAGCCGCAGCACCCGTGCTGCATGATGCTTGTTTTCGGTGGATAACGCTACGATCTGTCCGACAGCGATTTTTACCGGGTGATAAAAGCGAGCATGCATGATGAGGGTCTGTTCCGGGCAAGTAACAATTTCATTAAATAGACTCATGATAATATAGCACGATATGTATCCAGCATTATCTGACTGCACTCTGATTTTAGAAGGGGCAAGCTGGAAAATTAATTTTTCGAAATATTATCCATCCGTAGGAGAAAGTACATGGCAAGTTTGGAAACACCGGTGTGTGATTTTGGTTGGAAAGCGATTGATTTTGATTTGCTGGGCGTTGACGGTAAGCGCTATAACTTGGCTGCCGCTAAAGGAGAAAACGGCTTGCTGGTGATGTTTATCTGTAATCATTGTCCGTATGTGAAAGCCGTGCAGGATCGCATTATTCGTGATGTGAATGCGCTGAAGCCAAACGGTATGAATGCCATCGCAATTATGTCCAATGATCCTGCCGATTATCCGGAAGATTCATTTGAGAATATGACATTGATTGCTAGGCAATTAAATTATCCTTTTCCCTATGTGTGGGATGAGACCCAGGAAATAGCCAAACAATACGGTGCTGTGTGCACACCGGATTTTTTTGGATTTAATAATAAACTGGAATTGCAATATCGCGGACGCTTGGATGCTTCGCGAAAAGAAGCGGCACCGGCCGATGTGCGCCGTGATTTGTTTGAAGCGATGTTGCAAGTTGCCAAAACCGGCCATGGTCCGGAGAATCAAATTCCCAGTATCGGCTGCTCAATTAAGTGGCGTACGGAGTAAACGTGCTAGAAAAAGTGATTACGGTGGTTAAAGAGGTTGCACAGCAAGTTATTATGCCGCGCTATCTGCAAGTGGACCGACAGCTTAAATCGGACGGCAGTTTTTTCACGGAAGCGGATGTTGCGGCACAAAATGCTTTGTTGCACGAATTGCAAAAGATTTATCCAGCGGCTGCTATGGGTGAGGAAATGTCAAAGCAGGCGCAGGAAGAACAATGGATTAAGGGTCAGACTGGCTTGTGGAGTATCGATCCCATTGACGGCACATCGAATTTTCTGAACGGACTGCCTTACTTTGCAATTTCAGTGGCGCTCATGAAGCAAGGCAGAAGTGTTCTGGGGGTGATCTATAATCCGGTGGCCGATGAGATGTTTTATGCGACCAAGGGCGGCGGCGCTTTTCTGAATGGAGTAGCATTGCCGCTGAAGAAGTATGTGCCCACATTATCGAGTGCGATGGCGAATGTGGATTTGAAACGGCTGGATCGCAAATTCGCAGCAACTGTTGCGGCCTATCCGCCATTTGCATCGCAGCGAAATTATGGGGCTTGTGCCCTTGAATGGTGTTATACCGCTGCCGGTTATTTTGATTTGTATCTGCATGGGGGACAAAAGCCATGGGATTATGCGGCAGGTTCACTCATTCTCGAAGAGGCCGGTGGAAAAATGTGCGGTTTTGATCAGGATGATTATTGGGCGGGTTCACCATGGCAGCGTTCGGTGATTGCTGCTCTGGATCCTGGTTTGTTTGCGCAGTGGCGTGATTGGGTGCGCGAGAATCGTTAGGGATAGGTAATTTAATTGAAGATCATCATTCTGGGTGCTGGTCAGGTTGGTTCAACCGTTGCAGAAAGTCTGGTTAGTGAAGCTAATGACATTACGATGGTTGATGTTGATCCAAAGCGATTGGCATTATTGCAGGATCGTTTGGATTTGCGCACGGTTGTTGGCAATGCATCTTATCCATCAGTGTTAGTGGATGCCGGTGCTCATGATGCAGATATGGTTCTGGCAGTGACCGAGCATGATGAAACTAACTTGGTGGCCTGTAAACTTGCCGCGACGTTATTTAATACACCTACTAAAATTGCACGAATCCGATCTACAGAATATTTGATACATCCGGAGATTTTTTCTACTCAGAATTTCTGTGTCGATTTTGCGATTTCTCCAGAGCAGATACTCACTGAATATATTGAAAAATTGATTGAATTTCCTGAGGCTTTGCAAGTACTCGATTTCGCCGCGGGAAGAGTGAGTCTGGTTGCCGTTCGGGCGCTAGAAGGGGGAGCCCTGGTTGGGCAGCAACTGCAGGAATTGCGTAAGCATGTTCCTAATGTAGATACACGTGTTGCAGCAATTTTCCGCAAAGAGCGATCGCTTATTCCCGAAGGTGACACGGTGATCGAAGCTGAGGATGAAGTGTTTTTTATTGCTGCAGCGGAAGATATTCGAACCGTGATGCGCGAACTACGGAGTATGGATAAACCCGTTAAGCATGTGATGATTGCCGGTGGTGGGAAAATAGGCAAACGTCTCGCTGAGACCTTGGAAAAAGATTATCAAGTCAAAATTATTGAGCGTAATTATCAGGCCAGTGAACGTTTAGCAGCAGAACTGAATAGCGTATTGGTGTTACATGGCGATGCAACCGATGAAACATTGCTGGAAAGTGAGAATATCGCCGAGATGGATATGTTTTGTGCGCTGACGAATGATGATGAGAATAATATTATGTCGGCGTTGCTGGCGAAACGCATGGGGGCGCATAAGGTTATTGCACTGATTAATCGGAGTGCCTATGTCGACTTGGTGCAAGGTAGTCGGATTGATATCGCTATTTCACCGGCACAAGTTACGATTGGTTCATTACTTGCGTATGTTCGCCATGGTGATGTTGCCGCTGTGCATAGTTTGCGGCGTGGTGCTGCGGAAGCGTTGGAGTTGGTGGCGCATGGTGATGCAAAATCGTCCAATGTGGTGGGAAGAAAGATAGAAGACATTAAACTGCCTAAAGGTGCCACGATCGGCGCTATCGTGAGAGGTTTACCCAAGTCCGAAGGTACGTTGGATGAAAACCTTATCGCGGAGCAAGAGAGAGTTTTGCACGGATCAGATGGTGATGTGCAAGTTATTATCGCGCACCACGACACGGTTATCGAACAAGAGGATCATGTTATTTTATTTGTAATCAACAGAAAGATGATTCGTGAAGTGGAGAAATTGTTTCAGGTTAATGTCGGTTTTTTGTAATTACGAGATGGCATGAGTCGACTTTTTGCAGTTGTTAATGTACTTGGCCAAATGGTACTGGTGTTCGGATTGACAATGTTGATTCCGCTTGGTTTGGCACTATGGGGCAATGATGGTGCGCGATTCGCTTTCGAAGAGTCCATTTTGATTACTATGGGTTGTGGTTTGCTGATGTGGTTGGCAACACGCCGCTATAAGCGTGAGCTACAAACAAGGGACGGTTTCTTGCTGGTTGTCCTGATTTGGTCAGTGTTGCCGGTTTTTGCCATGCTGCCATTATTATTTTGCCTTCCTGAACTCAATCCTAGCATGGCTTATTTTGAGGCTGTTTCAGGATTAACCGCAACAGGTGGTACGGTATTGTCAGGATTGGACGCGCTGCCGCCCTCGATCAATTTATGGCGTGGTGAAATTGTGTGGCTTGGAGGGATGGGTTTGATTGTGCTGGTCGTGGCGATTTTGCCATTATTGGGAGTGGGTGGTCGGCAGATGCTGAATGCTGAGATACCAGGCCCAATGAAGGAAAACAAACTTACGCCGCGTATCGCTGAGACCGCTAAGGGATTGTGGTCGATCTATGCAAGCTTAACATTGGTTTGTGTTATTGCATACAAGTGGGCCGGTATGGATTGGTTTGATGCCGTGATGCATGCGTTTACAACTCTTGGTTTGGGTGGTTTTTCTTCTCATGATGCGAGCTATGGTTATTGGGATTCACCACTTATAGAATCTGTTGCAATCGTATTCATGCTGATTGCAGGGGTAAATTTTGCGACTCATTTTTTGGCATGGCGGGCAAAAAGTCTAACTTCCTATCGTTATGATTCTGAAATTGGCTGGTACGTCGTGATTATGTTAATTAGTTGTATTGGATTGGCATTCTACTTATGGTTTGTCGATGTCTACACGGATCCATTAACAGCATTACGCTATGCCGCTTTCAATGTTATTTCCATTGCGACAACTACCGGTTATAGCAATACTGATTACAGCTTGTGGCCCATATTTGTTCCATTATGGATGTTGTTTTTATCAGGATTTTGTACATCCTCAGGTTCTACCGGTGGCGGGATCAAGATGATCCGCATTCGTATTTTGTACCAACAGGTATATCGCGAAATAATTACTATCATGCATCCCAACGCAATCATTCCGGCTAAGTTAGGTAGAAATGTGATAGCAAATCGGGTCATTCTTGCGGTACTGGTGTTTTTGTTTGTTTATGCTGCAAGTATTGTGTCAATGACGCTGACTTTAACGTTGAGCGGATTGGATGTTATTACAGCTTTCTCTGCAGCAGTAGCCTGTATCAATAATCTGGGCCCGGGTCTTGGTAATGTCGGGCCGGCAAATACTTATGCATCTTTTACTGATTTTCAGATATGGGTATGCAGTTTTGCAATGTTACTGGGTAGGCTGGAATTCTTTACACTGCTGGCTATATTTACACCTGCTTTTTGGCGGAAGTGAGTTTTATTTTGTAACCTGGAAGACAGAGTAGCAGGGTAATCGGTTTTTAGTAAGTAGTGTTACCGAGAGGCTATAAACATAATTAGAAAGAAAGCCGGAAGATTGTTATTTTCATCAAATAATTAAGGAGTTTTAGTGGATGATGCCAATATATTAAAAGGTATTAAGGTCATGATTATTGATGACAGTAATACGATCCGGCGAAGTGCGGAGATATTCTTGAAGTCTTCGGGATGTGAGGTGATTTTGGCGGAAGACGGGTTTGAGGCGATGTCCAAGATTGTTGATAATCAGCCAAACATTATTTTTATCGATATCGTTATGCCACGTCTGGATGGCTATCAAGCCTGTATGTTAATTAAAAAGAACCCAACTTATCAATCTATTCCTGTGATTATGTTGTCAAGTAGAGATGGTTTATTCGATAAGGCTAAAGGCAGAATAGCTGGGTCAGATAATTATCTAACTAAACCATTTACCGCTGAGGGTTTATTGAGCATAATACGCAAATATGCAATATAGCATTCATATTGCATAGCGAGAGATAGGGAATAAGGTCAGTTTCTATTTTATGATGAGTTTGGTAGTTATTTTATTTTTCCTAAAAATAGAATCTGGAATTGATTTTTAGTCCTTGTACCTAAAGTGGAAAATGGGAGATGAGGAGATAAGATTTCCTGGAGGTGTTATGGGATTTTATGACAAATGACTTGACTTTAAGGGGTAAGGTCGACTAGCCTGAGAGGTGTAG
>JAGNZK010000036.1 GCA_017984435.1 Nitrosomonas sp.
GCTCCGGCGTCAGCTTCCCATTACCTCGGAATGCCTGACCATTATTATCCGCCTGGTTCTCCTTGATCCATCGCCCAAGCATGTTCGACCTAATTCCCAGGCTTCTGGCAGCTTCTGCTATCGTAAATCCCTGATCCAATACCAAGCTGATTGCATCCAGTTTAAATTCCTTTGTATATTGTTTCCTCGCTTCCATTTCCTCCTCCAATTAAGATTATTTTCTCTTAACTGGAGTGTCCGGGTCTATTGGACCACATCAAGTTCATCCAATCAAAGGATCAATCGCCTTTTTGTGTCACGCACTTCTTGTAGGAGAAACCTTCCTTAGTTCCATCCTTTAATACCGCGCAAAAGCATTGAGAACCAAACTTTTCCGGCATGACTTCGAAATAGTTGACGCCAGGTCCAATCTTTGTTGGATAACTCGGGTGCCTCTTGAACAGTTCAGCAAGATGAATTGTGTCCTCAGGTGAAACCAACTCTCCCGGTACATAGCGTTGAAGCATTTCCTGGAAAAAGGTATGGGCTAGGCTTTGATTGTCGAAGCTTATGGTTTCAAGAGCCACTGGTTTTCGTTTTGCCATTTTTGGTTCCTTATTTATTGTTAGGTCACATGCAGCCAGAAGGAGAATTTCGGGATTCACGCGTGTTTTTCCCTGCTTAGCAGTAAAATGGAATATCGCATCGGACCGGCATTAACCCAGTATTAACAAAGATTTTGCATTATAGCCGGATTGATCGGCGCAGATTACTCTGCATTTTGTTACGTCGCCACAATCACCCGCACGGCATCGAGCCGCAAATTGCTCGATTTCAGCGCGCCAGTCAGTTGCGCCAACTGTTGTTCAAAGAATTGAATTTCTTCGTCTCGCACGTTCGGATTAACCTGTTGCAGGGCTTTGAGACGTTGGATTTCCGGGACGAAGGTTTGACGGATGCGCGCTTCCGCCTGGGCAATGAGCTGCGGTGCTTGCGCGCTGGCTTGCTGTTCGCTGACCGTTAGCAGTTCGCGAATGGCGTCTTCTTTCAATTGGATCACTTGCTTGGCGATACCTGCTGCGACCGGCACCAGATGACGATTGATCGCATCGTGCTCCAGGTGCGGATAGTCACCGTTACCATCCTCGCCTAGCAAAATACGAATCACAGCCGGTGGCGAATAACGGTTACTTTGCTGAATGTCATGTCCACCCGTCTCCAGTACAAACAGACTCTCCAGCAATAGGGTACCCGGTTGTATTTTTTTATGTTTCAAAGCAGCAACCACCGCGTTACCGGTTTCCTGATTCAGGATTCGCTCCATCGCGTGGATGACCATCGGATGTTCCCACGTCAGGAAATGCATGTCTTCATTGGCTAAAGCGATGGTTCTGGAATAAGTAATCACCGATCCCTCGTCCATTAAACCAGGAAATGGGACGGTCATATGTTCACTCGGTGCAATTAAATAACTGCTTGTACGATGTTCTTCCACATGCACGCCGCAACAATCGAAAACCGTTTCCATATATCGCGGCAGGCTGGAGTCGGCATCCTGGGAGCTGGCTTCTTGGTGAAGTCTTTCCGCAACAGCCGGACGAAAAGAGTTATATTCCAGCAATTTATCGCGACCATTCTCCAGCGCGTCATTCAGTGCCTGATTGGCCGATTGTGTCGCGCTGATTAAATCGGAGAGTGCATCGGCAGTCGTCTGGTGTTGATGCAGCGCAGCGATAAGGTCAGCTTCAACTTGCAGAAAGACAGTTTGGCCCGCCGGACAGGTTTTTTCAAAAGCGTTCAACCCTTGGTGATACCAATGAAACATAACAGCCAACGCGCTGTTCTCCAGATAGGGAACATGAATCTGAATGGTTTCCGTCTGGCCGATACGATCCAGTCGGCCAATGCGCTGTTCCAGCAAATCAGGATTAAGTGGCAGATCAAATAGAACCAAATGATGGGAGAATTGGAAGTTGCGTCCTTCACTACCAATTTCCGAACAAACCAGTAATTGGCTACCCGTGTCCTTATCAGCGAAATGGGCAGCGGCACGGTCGCGCTCAATCAAGCTCATACGTTCATGAAATACCGGGATATGTTGTCCCGTCAAGATTTTGAGCGCTTGAGCGATATCCCTCACGGATTGCGGGTTTGCGGTGATAACCAATACCTTTTCCGGTTTTAGCTGCTTGAGCATAGCGCTTAACCAGTCAATACGCGGGTCTATTTCTGTCCAGTAGGGCTCTTCCGGCTCGGCTCTGACTTGATAGAGCAATTCAGGGCACAGTAGCAATTGGGGTTTTGATAGGTTTGTTGTTTCAAAAGTGGTCAGGCAGTGTTGATATTGTGCGGGTAACATCAACGGGACAGCGTTGAGCTTGCGTTCGGGAAATCCTTTAACGGCTGCACGCGTGTTACGGAACAGGATACGGCCGGTTCCATGCCGATCCAGCAATAATTCAGCCAGTATTTTTCTTGCTTGCTGGGTTTGTTCAAAATCTGCTTTGTTATCTTGCAATTGTGCAAGTAATGTTGCTGATTGTGCAGGATCGGTTGTCGAAATGATCATTTGCCGGATTTCGTCATCCAACTTCAGGTTTTCAAGTAATGCTTCCACAGCGTTGGCGATTGGTTCGTAGGATTGTTCTTCAGCAATAAAAGCTTCAAAACTGTTGAATCGATTCGGATCAAGCAATCGCAGACGAGCAAAATGACTGGCTTTACCTAATTGTTCCGGAGTGGCTGTCAATAACAGCACACCCTTGGTGCTAGCTGCCAGTTGCTCTATCAAGGCATACTCCGGACTGACCGCCTGTTCAGACCAATGCAGATGATGGGCTTCATCAACAACCAGTAAATCCCAGTTGCCTGCCAATGCAGCATGAAATCGTTTCGGGTTCTGGCACAGAAAATCCAAGCTGCAAAGTATCAGTTGTTCACTATGAAATGGATTTTCCCCTTCATCACTTTCTTCCAGCGACTGACAGCGTGCTTCATCAAAGATGCTGAATTGCAGATTGAAACGCCGTAGCATTTCTACCAGCCATTGGTGGATCAATGTTTCCGGAACCACAATGAGTACGCGTTTGGCGCGCTCTGTTAGCAATTGTTGATGCAGGATTAAGCCTGCTTCTATGGTTTTTCCCAATCCCACTTCATCAGCCAGCAAAACGCGCGGTGCGTAACGGTGCGCAACTTCATGGGCAATATAGAGTTGATGCGGAATCAGGTTGGTGCGAGTACCGATCAGTCCGTATAGCGGCGCATTCGTCAGTTGATTACGTATCAGCAAGGTTTGGTAGCGAATCCGAAACCATTTATCCTGGTCGAGTTGACCGGTGAATAAACGTTCTGTTGGGCGATTCAATTGTAGATGATGTGCTAGCTGCTCTTCGGCGAGTTCAATCCAATCTCCGCTGTCGCTTACACCGGAGTAAACCATCAGGCCATCGTATTCATTAATTTGTGTGATTTTCAGTGCGATACCTTCATGACTGCTGATGGTATCTCCTACTTTAAAAATGACACGTGTCAACGGCGCAGAAAGCCTGGCGTATGAACGAATTTCATTCACTGCCTTGAAAGCGATACTGATAATTCTATGTTCAACAGTCTGGATTATTCCAAGACCCAGTTGTAAATCAACGTCACATATCCAACGTTGACCGGGCTTAAAGTCGTGCATGTATTACTTTGTGATTGAGACGGAGCAGTATGGTAATGGAAATAAGCAAAAAATATTACTACTTCTTGGATTTGTTCAGATTATGAACAGAAGATGAATTAAGGAAAAAGATTTGGAAACGGGAAATTAGTTGATAGTAATTTTCTGTAAAAGCTTGAAAAGAATTTAGCCGATTAATTTTCTAAGTTAAAGAAAATTAATCGGCTATATAGGAAACAGACATTGCTGATTATATAAAGCTGTACAGCAAGTCAGTTTAGAAATTCAGAAAGAGGCTGGCTACCAAGTTATGCATCATTTGATCAGGACGCGCGCTATGCGGTCTGTTGATGAATTGGTTCATATAACCCAATTCAACAGTCGCATACTGATTGACTTTGTAACCTAATCCAACGAATGCTCGGTTTTGATCGTAACCGTTAGAAATAAAACCAGGATTACCAACGGTCGTCATGGCAATGAACAATTCATCTTGAATGATGAAACTAAGATTCGGATCTATTGATGGCATTGGAACCGCTAGTTTAACCAATTGGCGGAATCGATGAGCCACGTCATTATTACCTGGAATGGGCGCATCTTGGTCGAAGAATCGTTGCTCAAAACGACTACGTGCTGACAATCTACCGAATGAAAAATTATCAGCCCAAGTTACTTGTTGCCAAATTCGGTGCTCGTTAAATGAACCAACTCTCTGGATCGGTTCAGCCGTAGGCGCCCAAGCGTAGCCTGCCCACACAACAATTTTATCGGTTAACGCATAACCTACGCCTGGGCGAATCAGGGATTGCGTAAATTGACTAGCGTCATTACCAAAACGCCCTTGTCCTTCCATCCACCATCTGAATTTTTTTAAATCCGGATTGTTTGGATTGATGAAACCAAAATTACCCTGTGTGAAAACACCTCCCCAAACTTCAAAATCTTCTACGGTCTTGTCAGCGGCAGCCGGATTACTCAAAATTAAACCAAGTGCGGCCCATATAATAAAAATGTTTAGCTTCTTAAACATGTAATCTCCTTTTTCAAGCAATTTGATTCGATAAAACCGTTGATTAAAGTTGTGCTTACGAATAAATACAACATCTATTGCATGCAACGACTTACTTTGATGTTGATTGTAGGTAGTTGCTTGCCTCATTTTTCAAATTAGCGTCGAATTCTTTTGCTAAATCACTAAAAGAAAAGAGTTTCGATCGCATTACTAAAACGCCGTCGCGCACGATACCATAGTAAATGTTAAGAAAGTGTCAATAAAAAAACATAGTTTAAACAGTGTTATTGTAGCGTCGCTCCATAGAAGTATTAAAAAGCTTAGAGGGAGTCAGGTTAGATTTTGAGGTATGTTTTTTATTATAACGAGATATCGAGTGCCCTGAGATTGTATTAATAATCAGATAATTGTAACTATCTGATCTGGAGTACCTGATGAGTTTTTAAACATTTGTTTGACAAGCTGTCATGTCACTGGGTATGGTAGTCCTTCTAAATAAGGAGTTTGATCCGAATATCATTACGAATAATTTGCTGAACATTAAGTTTTATATCGGAATATCCCTTATCTATTAGACTAAAAAACTGGAGTTAGAAAATGAAAAAAATAAGTTTCGTATTAGCGGTATCGGCATTATTTGTCTTAGTTGGTTGTGGAGCCAGTAAAGATTACACGCCTCCCGCAGGCGCTTCTGGTGAAAATATCTTCAGCACGGCTTGTACAGAATGCCACAAGCCTTTAAGTGCGAATGTTGCAATGATATTGAGTGAGAAAGTAGCTAATAAAGAAGCAATTATTAAAAAATTTCAATCAGGAAGTATGAGAATGCCTGCGTTTAAAAATATTCAGGGTGAAGCCGCAGACCGTTTGGCTGACTATGTTTTAGCGAATAGTGAAGTTAAGTAATTAATTTTTTCACCGGAGAATCTGGATATGGATTCTCAGGTGGAGTAAAGCCATATAGGGAGCAGGTGGCTTTTGCGTTGTTGATTGACTAAGTTTGGCATAACAGAGCGATGCAAGTGGACATCGGTATTTAATTTTCTATCGATCCAATTCCCCGCTGTGTGCGGCGGAGTGCTTTGTTAACTAAGCAACAATAAAGTCACTTACTTGATTGTCTTCAAATAGCGCTTAAATCGAAAAAGAATCTCCTTTTTTGGCAATATCGGTAGAATTATGCCTGGATCATCAATGTTAGCTTTGATTCAGATCAATCAAAGCATTGAAATGTAGCTACTCACACTTGGGAAACGCTTTGTCTTTAGAAATCTCACCTTATAGTCATCTTGATATCTCACGCATAAAGTCGAGCTGCGCGACTTGTAGTTTGCGTGAACTATGTCTGCCAGTTGGTCTCAATGAGCATGAGATACAAGTGCTTGGTGATGTAGTCAGTCATAAGCGAAAGATTCAACGAGGTGGGTATCTGCATCGTACCGGTTCAAAGTTTCAGTCATTATTCGCCATTCGCAGTGGATTTCTAAAGACTTGTATCCTTGAGCAAGATGGGCGACAGCAAGTTACCGGTTTTCATATGACGGGAGAATTGCTGGGTTTGGATGCTATCAGCGCAGAAATACACACTTGTGATGCGATTGCTCTTGAAGATAGTGAATTGTGCGAGATTCCTTTTGCGAAATTAGAGGAAATTAGTAGCGCTATCCCGTCACTGATGCGTCATTTTCATAAAATTATGAGTCGTGAGATAGTGCGAGATCATGGTGTTATGCTGTTGCTAGGTAGCATGAAGGCAGAAGAACGTTTAGCAAGCTTTCTGCTCAATTTATCGCGTCGATTTCTAATGCGCGGTTATTCCGAGTACAACTTTAACTTACGCATGACTCGTGAAGAGATTGGCAGTTATCTGGGGCTAAAGCTAGAAACCGTTAGTCGCACTTTTTCTAAACTACAAGATGAAAATATCATTACAGTTGACAATAGGTATATACAGATAAACGATATTGCTCGTTTAAGAATGAAGATGGGAAACTCAAGTTGATGACATAACACGCGCTGGTAGTTTTTACTTCAAATCGGCAAAATATTCTATGGATCAATATCCAACTTTCCAACCGTAACATAAACATCAGTGTCATTCTGTTTCGTGTTAGCTTGAGTAAGTATCGGAAAATGCTATAATGCAGAAATAATTTGGCTTAGCTCAGTGCTATCAGCTAGTTGTGTGCTTTTATGTAAGTCAAATTAAATTCGCACATTCGTCTTTAAAGTTAAAGTAACGCTCAGTAGCTGGGGCACATTAAGGCGGGTGGAGGCTCAATCCTAAAGGAGAACTTATGTCTGTAACTATGCGGCAAATGCTGGAAGCAGGTGTTCATTTTGGACACCAAACGCGTTTCTGGAATCCCAAGATGGCTCCATACATCTTCGGCCATCGTAATAAAATCCATATCATCAATCTGGAAAATACCCTGGTAATGTATGAGGAGGCCATGAAGTATGTGCGTCAATTATCAGTAAACAAAGGTGTTATCTTATTTGTCGGTACTAAGCGGCAGGCGCGCGACATTGTGCGCGAGGAAGCGATGCGATGCAGTTCTCCCTATGTAGATCAGCGTTGGCTAGGCGGAATGTTGACCAATTTTAAAACCATCAGGCAATCTATTAAGCGTTTGCATGATACGGAAACCATGATTCAAGATGGAACTTTGGAGAAGCTAGTAAAAAAAGAAGCGCTTGATCTCCAAAGAGAACTAGATAAGCTCAATAGCAGCTTAGGTGGTATCAAAGATATGAAAGGTATACCGGATGCTTTGTTTGTAATTGATGTTGGCTATCAGAAAGGCGCTATTACAGAAGCTAAGAAGCTTGGCATTCCAGTCATCGGTGTAGTCGATACCAATCATAATCCAGATGGTTTGCAATACATCATTCCAGGAAATGATGATTCAAGCCGAGCAATACGTTTATATGCTCGCGGTGTAGCTGATGCCATTCTGGAAGGACGCAATCAAGCTATCCAGGAAATTGTTGAAATGAGTGCTGCAGAAGCCGAATAAACAAGAAAAACTGCTTCTTTAGCATCAACGGGTAGATTAGGGTTGAACATGTAACGTAATTTACCTAATTTTATAGAATTACTTATTACGGTAATGAATTTTGTGATAAGTAATTCTTGCCTTGGTAAATGTCTATTCCATTCGTAAATTAATTTTGTATCTGGAGTAAATATGGCGGAAATTACCGCAAGCATGGTAAAAGAATTGCGTGAGATGACAGGGCTTGGCATGATGGAATGCAAAAAAGCCCTGACAGAGACTGATGGTGACATGAAAGCGGCAGAGGATTTGTTGAGAATCAAAAGTGGTGCCAAGGCAAGTAAGGCGGCTGGCAGAATCGCTGCAGAAGGTGTGGTTGGTGCATATATTTCAGCAGATGGTAAGCACGGCGCATTAGTTGAGGTTAATTGTGAGACAGATTTTGTAGCCAAGAACGAGGATATTATTCATTTCTCCAAGAGTTTGGCTGAACTCATTGCAACAAAAGAGTTGACAGAAATTGCAGCATTGAGTGATACGTCGCTGCCATCCGGTGAAACCGTAGAAGCAACTCGTAAGGCGTTCGTGATGAAATTGGGCGAAAATATCAGTATTCGCCGTTGCGGATACCATACCACACAAGGTCAACTGGCTGCTTATCTTCATGGAACCAAAATCGGTGTGATGGTGGATTATACGGGAGGGGATGAAGCACTGGGCAAGGATTTGGCGATGCATATTGCAGCGAGTAAGCCTATGTGCGTATCCAAAGAGCAGGTATCGGCAGATGTACTGGAACATGAACGCCAAATTTTCACTGCTCAGGCTGCTGATAGCGGCAAGCCGGCAAATATCATCGAAAAAATGGTCGATGGGCGTATTACAAAATATCTTGCAGAAATAACACTATTAGGACAACCTTTTGTTAAAGATCCAGAGCAAACAATCGAAAAATTATTGGCAAAAAAATCTGCCAAAGTAAATGGTTTTACCATGTTCGTTGTGGGTGAAGGTATAGCAAAAAAATCAGAAAATTTTGCTGAAGAAGTAAAAGCGCAGATGGAACAAGCAAAATAACGCACAATACGATACTCTCAAAACTATCATCAATGACCACAGTTACCTATAAACGTATTTTACTGAAACTATCTGGTGAAGCCCTGATGGGTGAAGACAAATATGGTATTAACCACGCAGTGATGGGAAGAATTGTTGCTGAAATTGAAGAAGTAAGTAAGCTGGGAGTGGAAATCGCCATCGTTGTGGGTGGTGGTAATATATTTCGTGGCATGAAGTCGGCTAATGACGGACTTGAGCGTGTTACCGCGGATTATATGGGTATGCTGGCTACAGTGATGAATGCTCTGGCATTGCAAGATGCCATGAAACTGGTTGGATTGGTACCGCGAATACAATCCGCTTTGCGTATCGAGCAAGTAGTGGAGCCGTATATTCGCGGACGAGCAATACGCTATCTGAAAGATGGGAAGGTGGTGATTTTTGCAGCAGGAACCGGCAATCCATTCTTTACTACCGATACCGCAGCTGCTTTACGTGGTATGGAAATGAATGTGGATATTATGCTTAAAGCAACCAAGGTGGATGGTATCTATACCAGTGATCCCAAGATTGATTCGGACGCAACGCGTTTTCATAAACTATCTTTCGATGAAGCTATTGCCAAGAATCTGCAAGTAATGGATGCAACGGCGTTGACACTATGCCGTGACCAGAAATTACCACTCAATGTATTTAGTATTTTCAAGGCCGGCGCGCTTAAACGTATCATAACCGGAGAAAATGAAGGAACTCTAGTAACAGTCTGATCCAAAAATATTTGGAATCTCTTGAATGAAGATGTGAAGGGATAAATATTATGATTGCTGATGTAAAAAAATCTGCTGAGCAAAAAATGCAGAAAAGCCTGGAAGCGTTGAAAGTAGATTTAAGTAAAGTCAGAAGCGGGCGAGCACATACTGGTTTTTTGGATCATATTACTGTTGATTATTATGGTGCGCCGACACCGATCAACCAAGTAGCTAATATCAATCTAATTGATGCACGAACCATTGGCGTTATTCCATGGGAGAAAAAAATGGCCAGTGCAATTGAGAAGGCGATTCGTGAATCTGATTTGGGTTTAAACCCAATGGCGACAGGTGAAGCTATTCGTGTGCCTATGCCGGCATTGACTGAAGAACGGCGTCGTGATCTTATTAAAGTGGTCAAACATGAAGCAGAGGCTGTACGTATTGCAATGCGTAATATTCGTCGCGATGCTAATGCACACTTGAAAGAATTACTGAAATCTAAAGAAATATCCGAAGATGATGAGCGCCGTGCCCAGGATGACATTCAAAAACTGACTGATCGCTACATCATAGAGATAGATAAAGTTTTACAAGTCAAAGAAGCCGAATTGATGGCTGTTTGATATGCCTCAAGGCCCGAGTTCAACACGAGAAATACCAGAAACAGGTTCAATACCCAAACACATTGCTATTATCATGGATGGTAATGGCCGATGGGCTAGAAATCGTTTTATGCCTCGTATGACTGGGCATCAACAAGGCGTTGAGACGGTACGCGGGATTATAAAAGCCTGTATAGAGCGTAATGTTGCCTATCTGACATTATTTGCTTTCAGTAGTGAAAATTGGCGCCGACCGGCAGAAGAGGTTTCTTTTTTGATGCAGCTTTTTACCGGAGCATTGGAACAAGAAATTACCAAACTGCACGAAAATGGCATTCGATTCAAAGTCATCGGTGATATATCAAGATTTGAACCCAAAATCATAGAGTTCATTCATAGCGGCGAGCAATTGACCGCCGAAAATACACGACTAACGTTTACTATTGCAGCCAATTACGGCGGTCGTTGGGACATCATGCAAGCTATGCGTAAAATGATGGCGCAATCAAACGAACTCCCGCTTAACTTTGAAGAAGAAAATCTGGCGCAATATCTTTCTCTAAACTATGCACCTGAGCCTGATTTATTTATTCGTACAGGCGGAGAATGTCGCATCAGTAATTTTTTATTATGGCAGCTCGCATATACTGAGTTGTATTTTACGAATACACTATGGCCTGATTTTGATGAGCATGCGCTTGAGTTGGCTATTCAATCTTATCAGCAGCGGGAGCGTAGGTTTGGTCGCACCAGTGAGCAGCTCCAGAAGATGGTTTTGTTCACTGAAGGATAAGCGGATCAATTACCATGCTTAAAGCTCGCATTCTCACTGTAATTGTTATCTTACCTTTATTTTTATCCGCATTATTCTACTTGCAAGACATCTTTTGGGTCATTTTTTTACTGGTGGTGACGGTTATCGGAGCACGCGAATGGAGCAAATTGGCGCAGCTCTCGGTTAGAAATACAATAGTTTTTATGCTGCTTACAGTCTTAGTGGGCGGGGAATTATTGTTTTTATTGCGTGAATCTGTACAAACCAACGCTTATTCATTAGACCTTTTATGGGTATATATTTTGTCCTTTGTTTTTTGGATAGTAGGCGCACCACTTTATCTAAAGCAACTTTATACCATTAAAAATCCATTGATCTGGATGTTGATCGGTTGGATAGTATTGTTACCGACTTGCCTTGCGCTATATCAGTTACGCGCTATCAGTCCGTTGCTTTTACTGGGTTTTATGGCAACCATCTGGATTTCAGATAGCGCAGCTTATTTTACCGGGCGATCGTTGGGTAAGCACAAACTTGCAGCTACGATTAGTCCGAATAAAACTTGGGAAGGTGTCGCCGGTGCTTTAATTGCTGTATTGATATATGGTTTAGCATGGGATTTCTGGAGCACTGAAGAATCTTTAGCATTAACATTGATACCATTACTGATCGTTATGGCTATCCTAGGCATTATTGGAGATTTGTACGAATCGCTGCTTAAGCGTCACGCGGGTGTTAAGGATAGCGGCAATATTTTACCGGGTCATGGTGGAATACTCGATCGAATCGATGCACTGACTTCGACACTGCCACTTGCCACTCTGGCATTGTTAATTTTTTATTCGCCTTCGTTATGAAAACTATCCGCCAAATAACCATACTCGGCTCTACCGGCAGTATCGGAGAAAGCACACTGGATGTCATCGCACGCCATCCTGATCGCTTTCAGGCTTTTGCACTGACTGCTAACAATAATACTGAAAAAATGTTGTCGCAATGTCGACGCTTCCGGCCACGCTATGCGGTCATGCTGGATGACGACAGTGCTGAGCAATTGGATCAGGCAATACAAGCGACAGGAATCGATACGAAAGTACTATCCGGAATCGAATCATTGGAAAAGGTAGCTTCTCTTCCTGAGGTGGATGCTGTAATGGCAGCTATTGTAGGTGCTGCAGGTATTCGTCCGACGTTCGCAGCAGCTCGTACAGGAAAACTGGTATTGCTTGCCAATAAAGAAACTCTGGTTATGGCCGGACGGATTTTCATGGATTTGGTAAAGCAACACAATGCGACACTGTTACCAATAGATAGCGAACATAATGCGATTTATCAATCATTGCCTCATTATTTCAATGGTAACTTGGCAGCAGCAGGCATCAGTCGCATACTGTTGACAGCGTCAGGAGGCCCATTTCGATGCGCACCTGTAGCTTCCTTAGAGAAAGTGACCCCAGAACAAGCTTGTGCCCACCCCAATTGGGATATGGGGCAGAAGATTTCAGTCGATTCAGCCACCATGATGAATAAAGGTTTGGAGGTCATTGAGGCACATTGGTTGTTTGATGCCGCGCCGGATAAAATTCAGGTAGTGATTCATCCGCAGAGCGTGATTCACTCGATGGTGGCCTATGTCGACGGCTCGGTGATCGCGCAGCTGGGTAATCCGGATATGCGTACTCCTATTGCGCATGCGATGGGCTATCCCGATCGGATAGAAAGCGGAGTATCCGCTTTAGATATGTTCAAGGTCGCTCATCTTGATTTTGAAGAACCTGACTTTAATAGATTCCCATGCCTGGGATTAGCTTATCAAGCACTTTCTGCAGGCGGGAACATGCCCGCAGTGCTGAATGCCGCTAATGAAATAGCAGTCGAATCCTTTCTCAAAAGACGCATGGTATTTACTGCGATTCCGGCGATGATTGAGTATGTTATGCAAACAGTACAGCAGAAGGAAATGACGACGCTGGATGATGTGTTAAGAACAGATAGACTGGCTCGTGATGTAGCACAAGAATGGCTTGCAAATCGACAGTAAACCCCATGAAAAAACTGGTTGATTGATGATGACTAGATTCAATTTTTCTTAATTAATGATAGTATCCTGCATTTACGCAATGAAACAATGAAATGAGAAGTGTCGCGCGGTTAAATTCTTCCTCTAAATGCATTCTCTGCATAGAATAACTTAATATGTCAATAACTTATACAATCATTTCTTTCATTGTTGCTTTGGGTGTTCTGATTACATTTCATGAGTTTGGTCATTATCTGGTAGCGCGTTGGAATGGTGTAAAGGTATTGCGATTCTGTATTGGTTTCGGTCAACCCATTTTTCGTAAACGCTGGGGAAAAGATCAAACAGAATGGGTAATCGCAGCTATCCCACTGGGTGGCTATGTCAAAATGTTGGATGAAAATGAAGGTAAAGTCGCCGCTGAAGATTTGCCTCGCTCGTTTAATCGTCAACCGGTAGCGCGCCGTTTTGCCATCGTTGCCGCTGGTCCCATCGCCAATTTCCTGTTAGCCATTGTTCTATATTGGTTGCTTTTTATACTGGGTGTGAGTGGCATGAAACCTGTGCTGGGTCCGGTTGAGCCAGCTACGCCTGCTGCGCATGCAAAATTTGAACCGGGTGAAACCATTGTCAGTATCGAAAATGAATCCGTTGCCAGTTGGCAGGATGCCCGCTGGACCTTATTACGCTACGCGATTGACCAAGCGGCAAACGTAAAAGTACAAACCATCAATAAAAATGGCGAAATCAACTGGCGACAGTTGGATTTAAGCCAGATTGACCCAGACAAATTGAATGAAAATTTTCTCGGAATCGTTGGACTCAGTAGCTATCAACCGATTATAAAACCTGTCATTGGACAGGTAGTTGCCGATGGTGCCGGTTATCATGCCGGTTTGCTGGTAGGGGATGAAATTTTAGCTATCAATGACATTGAGATTCAAACTTGGATGGATCTTGTGCAAGAGATACGCACTAATCCAGAACGTACCATGGAACTGGAAATTTTACGTGACCGTCAAGTGCTTACATTGGCCATCACGCCGGAGACAGCGATAGAGAATGGCAAGCAAATCGGTAAAATAGGCATAGCGCCTGTCATCAATCAGGCCGAGTTTGAAGAATTAATGGTTACCGTCAGTTATCTTCCCGGTCAAGCCATTCAGAAAGCTGTCGAGAAAACTTGGGAAACAACTATCCTGACGTTGCGGATGCTATCTAAAATGATTACCGGCGATGTGTCCTGGAAAAATGTCAGTGGACCGATCTCAATTGCCGATTATGCAGGCCAATCTGCACAAATGGGATTGGTATCCTATCTGGCATTTCTTGCTTTGATCAGTGTCAGCATCGGTGTCCTGAATCTATTACCCATTCCCATTCTTGATGGTGGGCATTTAATGTTTTATCTGATTGAAATGATAAAAGGAGCACCGCTCTCCGATAAAATCATCTTGGTTGGTCAGAAGATTGGCTTAACTATGTTGCTGACTCTTATGGTTTTTGCCATATATAACGATATAAATCGGCTTATTACTGGCTAAACAATGAATTTCAAGTACTTTGTTGCGTTTGTTAGTTTCTTCTACGCTTTCTCATGCTGGGCCAGCGATTCTTTCATTGTTAAGGATATTCGAGTCGAAGGTATACAACGCACCGAGGCGGGTACTGTATTTAGTTATCTGCCTGTTAAAGTCGGTGATACGCTTGATGAAGAAAAAGCCACCGAAGCGATCAAGGCGCTCTATGCAACCGGGTTTTTTAAAGATGTCCGTTTAAAATCTGAGAACGGTATTTTAATCGTAGAGCTCGATGAGCGTCCGGCTATTGCTGAAATCAGTATCAATGGCGCAAAAGAGTTTGAAAAAGACAAGCTGCTCGAAGGCTTGAAACAGGCTGGTATATCGGAATCCAGGATTTTTAGCCGCTCACTGTTGGATAGAGCCGAGCAGGAGTTAAAGCGCCAATATATCAGTCGGGGAAAATATGCCGTCAAAATTACGACCACCACGACACCATTAGACCGTAATCGTGTTGGCATTAATTTTGATATTCATGAAGGCCGGACAGCCAGAATTAAGAAAATAAATTTTGTCGGTAACGAGAAATTTAAAGATAGTGAATTGCGTGGGATACTTGTCCTGAGAAAACCTGACCTATTAAGCTGGTTCACCAAAAATGATCAATACTCCAAACAAAAACTAGCAGCCGACCTGGAAACGCTCCGCTCTTATTATCTTGATCGAGGTTATTTGGAGTTTAATATTGAATCCACGCAAGTATCCATTACTCCCGATATGCGTGATATCTATATCACAGTCAATGTCACTGAGGGCGAGCAATATACTGTCTCCGACATTAAAGTGGCTGGTGAGACCTTGATACCGGAAGAGGAAATTCGCAAATTGATATTATTTAAGCCGGGCGCAGTATTTGCACGCCAGAAATTAACGGAATCGATAAAATTAATTACCGATCGTTTAGGCGACGATGGTTATGCATTTGCTAATATCAATGCTTCGCCCACACTGGATTATGAGAAGCGGCAAGCGGCTTTCACATTTTTTGTTGATCCCGGTCGTCGTGTATACATACGGCGTATCAATATAACGGGAAATGATCGTACACGTGATGAAGTCATACGCCGGGAATTTCGCCAAATGGAAGGCGCTTGGCATTCCACCAAAAATATCAATATTTCCAAGCAACGCGTTGATCGACTGGCCTTCTTTAATAGCGTCAATATAGAAACACCGGCTGTACCTAATAAGACTGATCAAGTTGATATCAATGTCAAAGTGGAAGAGAGGCCGACCGGGGCTATTATGTTTGGTGCCGGTTATTCTGACCGGCAAGGTTTGATTCTGAATGGCTCAATTTCTCAGAACAATATTTTCGGCACTGGCAATTTTTTTAGTCTTGACGTGAATACCGGTGCTATCAATAAAACCTATGCGGCATCATTTACCAATCCTTATTTTACAGTGAATGGTGTTAGTCTTGGATTTGATGTGTACAAGCGTGATTTGGATACACGCCCCTTATCCCGGGTTGGTACATTCAAAACTGAAACTGTAGGCATAGGTTTTCGAGTAGGTATACCCATTGCTGAAAATGATATTGTGTCTGTGGGTCTGGCTGCTGAGAACTCAGTCATTAATGTTTTTGAGAACAGCCCGAAACGCAACATCGATTTTGTTAAAGAATTTGGGGATGGATCGCTCACTAAAGCATCAACTAATAATTTTCCACTGACAATCAGTTGGGCGCGTGATCGCCGTGATAGTGCTATCTGGCCGACCTCGGGAACGACGCACCGACTATTTGGTGAAGTCAGCGTACCCGGCGGAGATTTGGATTACTACAAGGTCAGTTATCATCAGAAATGGTATTACCCCATTACTGATAACCTGACCCTGATGCTGAATGGCGAATTTGGCTACGGTGATGGTTATTCAGGACGTTCAATGCCCTTTTTCAAGAACTTTTTTGCTGGGGGTAATAACTCCGTTAGAGGTTACGATTTGAATTCTTTGGGTCCTCGCGATGCGTTGAATAATAATGCTAATCTTAACTCCAGATTATTTGCAATAGGCGCTAGTAAGCGTGTCGTCGGTAATGTAGAACTGATGTTTCCTGTTCCATTCATGAAAGACGATCGATCATTACGTTTAAGTACCTTTCTGGATGGTGGTACGACATTTAACAGTTTCGATCAGCTTAACAATTTCATGCGTTACTCAGCTGGAATCGCCCTTACTTGGGTATCACCGATGGGACCATTGAAAGTCAGTCTTGCAGAACCATTGAATGATATACCTACTGATAATTTGCAAAGATTCCAATTCATGTTTGGACAACAATTCTAGATTCAATTGAGATCATATCCCTTGAATATTGTGCAGCGAATTAATCAATATGGGTGCAATATGGTGATGGTTCTTATAGCCATTACTTTGACCAGTGGATTCGTTGTCGCTACTGCCAGCGATATCAAAATTGGTGTGGTGAATACTGAGAAAATTCTGCGGGAATCTTTGCCGGCGATACAAGCGCAAAAGAGAATTGAACAGGAGTTTGTACCGCGCGATGAAGATATCAAGAAAATGGCTGTACAAGCTAAAACGTTGCAAGACAAGCTTGAGAAAGAAGGCGTCTCCATGGAAGAAACAGAGCGGCGCAGCTTGGAGAGAAATCTGGCTAATCTGAGCCGGGAATATCAACGCGCACAAAAACAAATGCGGGAAGATTTAAGCGTGCGTCAGAATGAAGAATACAGTGTCATCCTGGAACGTACCAATCGAGCCATTAGCAGAATTGCTGAAATAGAGAAATATGATTTGATATTGCAACTTCAGGATTCTGTTTATAGAAGTCATCGTATTGATATTACGGATCAAGTGATTAGAACACTCAATAATGAACGCGCGATTCAATAAAATCCGTTCAGAAGCTGGGATCTTGCGTTAAAAGGGAAATAAAATGAGTACCATGAATATCCACGAAATCTTGAAATACCTTCCTCATCGCTACCCACTGTTATTGGTGGATAGAGTCATCTCTTTCGATGCAGGTAAGGATATCGTTGCATTAAAAAATGTTTCCATCAATGAACCATTCTTTTCAGGACATTTTCCACATTATCCTGTCATGCCGGGTGTATTGATTGTTGAAGCTTTAGCCCAAGCTGCCGCCCTCCTGACGCTTCGAACTGAAGATACCATCAACAAGGATGACACGGTTTATTACTTTGTCGGTATTGATGGGGTGCGTTTCAAAAAGCCTGTTATGGCCGGTGACCAATTGATTCTCAAAGTTGCCATAGAGCGGCAAATAAAAGGATTATGGAAATATTCAGCGCGTGCAGAAGTCGACGGGCAGCTCGTCACAGAAGCCAAACTGATGTGCACTGCGAGAAATGTCTAATATTCACAAATCAGTTTATGTCCCGCGTTGATGTTACCGCACCGAGCGGAGAGTTGGAAAATTGAAACTTTCTGTGTAGATGGATTGATTTGCGGTGTCGATGAAGCTGGTAGAGGCCCATTGGCTGGGCCTGTCTATGCAGCGTGCGTGGTACTGAATGCTGATTACAAAATAGACGGATTGGCTGACTCTAAAGTACTGAGTGAAAAAAAGCGTGACGCGCTGGCGATTGCTATCAAACAATCTGCAAAAGCATGGACAATCGCCTCTGCGTCGGTGCAAGAAATTGATCAGCTTAACATCCTGCAAGCAAGTTTATTGGCCATGAAACGCGCCGTAGAAAGTTTACCTTTTATACCGGATTTGGCGTTGATCGATGGCAATCAAAGTCCCCTGCTCAAATGTTCAGTACAGACAATTGTTCAAGGTGATCGTTTGATACCGGCAATCTCAGCCGCCTCTATTCTGGCAAAAACAGCGCGCGATGCGGAAATGCGGAGATTACATCAATATTTCCCACTGTATGGATTTGATCAGCACAAAGGGTATCCGACCAAAAAGCATCTGGCGGCATTACAAAAATACGGTGCCAGCGAGATACACCGGCAAAGTTTTTCGCCTGTAAAAACATTGAAATATAGCGATAAGCCGGTTTAAATGAATAATAGAGCAACCTTTGATTCGAATTTCTGGCGTTTTATACCTGCAAGCAGGGAAAATAACCACTTTGTGCGTATAATGGCATCCATTTAATGCAATTTGCCTTAAAGTTACCTTGATGTTCTAATTCTCGATTTTACTAAATAAGGATGATTTACTATGCGCATTGAAAAAAATACTGTGGTTTCACTCAACTATGAATTGTCAGATACCACAGGAAACATTCTTGAGAAAACAGATACACCGATCAGTTATCTGCATGGCGGCTACGGCGGTATTTTCCCCTTGGTCGAGGAGGCACTGCATGAAATGGAAATCGGCTATTCCTGCTCAGTTACGATGGAAGCGGAAGATACTTTCGGTGAGCGTGATACAGATTTGATCCGGGTAGAGCCGCGCAATTCTTTTCCTGACAATGTGACGGTTGGCATGCATTTTGAGGGAGGGGAGGAAGATTCGGATGATGTCATCATCTACAAAGTTGTTGATGTTACTGATGATACGGTTACTGTCGATGGAAATCATCCCTTTGCAGGCATGACATTGAATTTTTCCTGCACAGTAACCGCAATTCGCCCAGCCACACCCGAAGAAATTTCTCATGAACATGTGCATGGTGCGCATGGTCATGGTCACGAACATTAATCACGTATCCGATCTCGGTACGTTAGCTTTTGTCCATATCTACCGCTTTTTTCAATAAATAAAGTTGTTCCAGTGCTTGCCTGGGGCTCAGTTCATCTGGTGAAAGGGTGTGTAACATCGTAATCACTGGATGTTCTGGTGTAATGTCTTTTTCCGGTTCTTCAAGAGCGGTAAAAGAAAACAAATCCAGTTGTGGTTCTCTCCTGACACTTCCTTGCTCCAGTTTAATCAGTTGTCTTCTCGCCGATTTGATCACCGGCTCAGGAACACCCGCCAGCGCGGCAACTTGCAGTCCATAGCTTTGACTGGCCGGCCCTTCCGCAACTTTATGCAGAAAAACAATGCGGTGTTTATACTCTACCGCATCTAAATGAACATTTTTGATTTGCTTGAATTCCTCAGCAAGCTTGGTCAACTCAAAGTAATGCGTCGCGAAGAGTGTAAAACTGCGATTATTAGTCACTAAATATCGGGCAATGGAAAATGCTAAGGCCAAACCATCAAAAGTGGAAGTGCCGCGTCCGACTTCGTCCATAAGCACCAGACTATGTGCCGTGGCGTTATGCAATATATTGGCGGTTTCCGTCATTTCCACCATAAACGTGGAACGCCCGCTGGCAAGATCATCGGTAGCGCCAATGCGGGTGAAAATCTGATCCAGCACACCGATGCATACTGTTTTAGCGGGCACATAGCTACCGCAGTGCGCGAGTAAGGCAATCAGCGCGATTTGCCGCATGTAGGTTGATTTCCCGCCCATATTAGGACCGGTAATCAGCAACATCTGCGATTTGCCGGTATGTTCAGCGCCTAACTGAACATCGTTGGGAACAAAGTTTTCAACTTGACTCTCCACAACCGGGTGGCGCCCCGTATCGATGGTAAAAATATCTTCATCGGATAAATGTGGTACGGTATAGTCGAGTGCTTGTGCACGCTCAGCCAATGCGCACAGCACATCAGTTTCAGCAATACTTGCAGCGGTTTTCTGTAGCGCATGGATATACTTCAAAAGCGCATTCAGCAGTTCATCATACAAATATTTCTCTCGTGCCAATGCCCGATCCTGGGCGGATAACGCTTTGTCTTCGAAAGCCTTCAGTTCCGGCGTGATATAACGTTCAGCGCTTTTTAAGGTTTGTCTGCGCCGGTAATCTGCGGGAATTTTTTCGCTGTGCGCGTGCGTGACTTCGATATAAAAACCATGCACCCGGTTATATTCCACCTTCAGATTGGGAATACCGGTACGTTCTTTTTCACGAATCTCCAGTTGTAACAAGAATTCACCACAATTGTTTTGCAATGCGCGTAATTCATCCAATTCAGCATCATAACCATTGGCGATCACATTGCCTTCGCGCAACACCACACCTGGTTCTTCCAGTAACGATTTGCTCAATAGCTCAACCAGCACAGGCTCAATCTGCATGGTCTGAATCAATTGATGGATCCTCTCGCTGGAACAATCTGCAATGGTTTGAATAACTTCCGGCAATAGTTTCAAGCTATCACGCAAACCCGACAAATCTCTCGGACGTGCTGATTTGAGTGCAATGCGTGCAGTAATCCGTTCAACATCGACAATCTGCCGCAGAAGCGTGCGCACGGCGGTATACTGGCCTTGTTCATTGTCTCCGATCAAAGCAGCAACGCTATCCAATCGTTTCTGTATTTCCACGCGATCGCGCAACGGATGGTGCAGCCAGAATTGCAACAAGCGGCTGCCCATATTGGTTGAGCAAGTATCCAGTAATGACAATAACGTGGGAGATCTTTCGCCGCGGATGGTTTCGGAAATTTCCAGATTACGGCGCGTCGCAGCATCCATGCGCACATAGATGCTGTCACGTTCAGCTTGTAATGACGAAATGTGGAGCGCGACGGATCCCTGCGTCAGGCGGGTGTATTCCAATAAAGCGCCGGCGGCACATAGCGCGGTAGACAAATCCTCACAGCCGAAACCGGAAAGATCGTGCGTTTCAAATTGTCGAGTAAGATGTGCCATTGTGCTATCACGATCGAACTGCCACACAGGCAATCGTTTTAACGCCCAATTTTTACCCTGTATTTCAGTGAACGTAAGCGATTCGGGTAAAAGGATTTCTGCGGGTTGCAGACGCTCCAGTTCACTCAGCAGATTTTGCGGTGATGTTTCCATCACGCGTAATTGCCCTGCTGCCAGATTCAACCACGCCAATCCCAAAGTCGATTCATGCATAAACAAAGCCAGCAATATGCAATCGCGCTTATCTTCCAGTAACGCCGCGTCGGTCAACGTTCCAGGCGTGATGATGCGTGTCACCTCTCGTGCAACAGGCCCCTTGCTGGTTGCCGGATCACCTACCTGCTCGCAGATTGCGATGGATTCACCCGCTTTGACCAGTTTTGCCAGATATTGCTCGGCGGCATGATAAGGTACGCCCGCCATTTTAATCGGTTCTCCGCCGGATGTACCGCGTTGTGTTAACGTGATTCCCAACAGCTTCGCAGCTTTTTCCGCGTCCTCAAAAAACAGCTCATAAAAATCCCCCATGCGATAAAACATCAGCATATCGGGATGCTGTGCCTTGATACGCAAGTACTGCTGCATCATCGGGGTATGTGAGTCTTTCTGGGTTTTCATCCGTTTTACATCAGATTATTTTGGCATTGCAGGATACATGATTGTGTTGGAATAATCTTGTGGCTCCGTGATATCTCAGGAATAGCTGTCGCGAAAGCGTTTTGTGAAATTTGTTAACGCCAGTATCGTGCGTGATAACGCTAACGAACTTTCCTGATAACGACGCTAGAAATTATCGCATTGAGCGCCAGATTTATGAGTTTCATGGGTAAATTAAAAACCATAAAATCAAGCGTGCCAGACCGATTCATATTAAAATCGCGCTTCTGTTAAATTTTGAAGTAAAAACATGCATCCAATGCTAACTATCGCGGTGAAAGCCGCGCGTCGTGCCGGTAGTATTATTAACCGTGCATCACAAAATCTGGACGTGCTCAATGTGTCGAAAAAATCGCACAGCGATTATGTGAGTGAAGTGGATGGTGCGGCTGAAGACGCCATTATCAAGGTTTTATTAACAGCTTATCCCGATCATGCGATTCTGGCGGAAGAAAGCGGTCGCCAGGGCGATCACAAAAAATCCGAGTATCAATGGATTATTGATCCGCTCGATGGCACGACCAATTTTTTGCATGGTTTTCCCAAGTATTCAGTTTCCATTGCGGTCAAGTATAAGGGCGTGCTGGCTCATGCGGTGATTTACGATCCAACCCATAATGAATTATTTACGGCCAGTCGAGGCAGCGGTGCTTATTTGAATGATCACCGTATTCGTGTCAGCAAACGCACGCGGCTTGAAGATTGTTTGATTGGTACGGGGTTGCCATTTCGCGATTTGACGCATATGGATGCTTACTTCGCCATGTTGAAGGATATTGTGCCGCGTACTGCAGGGATTCGTCGCCCTGGTTCTGCCGCGCTGGATCTGGCTTATGTGGCGGCCGGGCGCTATGACGGTTTTTGGGAAATCGGCCTGGCGCCTTGGGATATGGCAGCGGGCTGTTTGCTGATTACCGAAGCCGGTGGACTGGTCGGCGATCTGGAAGGCAATGAAACGCAATTGGAAAGCGGACAAATTATTGCGGGAAATCCGAAAATATTCGGACAGTTGCTCCAAGTGATCGCTCCTCATCTCACGCCGGCACTGATCGAAGCGCAGCGGACTACCAAATCCTCTTAACCAACCTGAATTCAGTGATCGGGCGTTTCAGGTTCTGCAAACGGTAAGTCTTGATTCTTGTCATTGGATTCAATCAACGATCTCATTTCTTCCAATGGCGGGAGTTCTTCCAAAGAACGTAAATTCAGATCGTCCAGGAAATGGGGTGTGGTGGCGAATAAGGCCGGTTTTCCGGGCACGTTGCGGTGTCCGACAGTATCAATCCAACCGCGTGCCGTGAGTGTTTTGAGCACTGAACCGGATACACTGACGCCACGGATTTCTTCAATATCGCCGCGCGTCACGGGTTGGCGATAGGCAATGATGGCGAGTGTTTCCAGAACGGCGCGTGAATAGCGCGGTGCTTTTTGCGGCGTCAACCGATCCAGATAGGATTGCATGTTCGCTTTTGTCTGAAAGCGCCAGCCACTCGCGACTGTTACCAATTCCACGCCACTATCAGACCATTTCTCGCGGATTTCTTCCAGTATGTTGGATAATAGTGCGGCACTCAATTGCTGATTGAATAATTTTCTCAATTCACTGACAGGCAAGGGTTCCTGTGTTGTCAGCAATGCTGCTTCCAGAATTTGCCTGATTTTCTCAGGTGTCAGTGAATCCGATGATGACTGGTTATGTGGCGTTAATAGGTCGGACATAAATCATTCCAAAAGCTTGCGACTGGGAAATCTCTATCAGCAATTCCTTGGCTAATTCCAGGATTGCCAGAAAAGTGACGACGACTTCAGCAACTGACGCTGTGGGACTGAATAAGTCGTAGAACTGTACTTGTTTCTGCCCGCGCAGATCGCGCAGGATCTGGCTCATATAAGCGCGTACGGACAGGATTTCACGCTCGACCTGATGGTGGCGATTGACTTTTGTGCGCGTCAGAATCGTCATCCAGGCTTGACGCAAGTCATCCGGATTGATATTGGGTAATTGTTCGGTTGCCGTTTGTTCGATCCATACCTGGATGGCGATAAAGTCACGCTCCATCTGCGGCAATTCATTCAGGCGCAGTGCGGCTTTTTTCATTTGTTCATATTCCAGTAATCGCCGTACCAGCTCAGCGCGCGGATCGTGTTCTTCCTCCGTTTCCGTTTTTGGATTGGGCAGCAGCATGCGCGATTTGATTTCAATCAGCAACGCGGTCATCAGCAGATATTCGGCGGCTAACTCCAATTGATCAACGCGCATCATGGCAACATACGCCATATATTGTTGCGTGAGTTCGGCCATTGGAATGTCCAGAATTTCCAGATTATGCTTGCGGATCAGATACAGCAGTAAGTCCAACGGGCCTTGAAACGTATCCAGAAAAACTTCGAGTGCGTCGGGCGGGATATACAAATCCTGCGGGACCTCCATGAAGGGTTCACCGCAGATTCTGGCGATCGGGTGCGTATCAACGGAATCAGTAACAGAATTCACTGTGTCGCATGTTGTTCATTGCGTTTTATGTACGGAAGCGTGTGTGTCAGGAATAACTGAGCCCCATGGCTTCGCGGATGTCGCGCATGGTTTCTTCCGCCAGTTTGTTGGCTTTCTCACAACCGTCGGCAATAATGTTGCGTACCAATGTGGGATCTTCT
Source organism: Nitrosomonas sp. (assembly GCA_017984435.1). Classification (GTDB taxonomy): domain Bacteria; phylum Pseudomonadota; class Gammaproteobacteria; order Burkholderiales; family Nitrosomonadaceae; genus Nitrosomonas. Next base: position 24,414 of record JAGNZK010000036.1, read on the forward strand.
TCGTACTGCTTGATGCGTTCGACCATCGGCGTTTGTTCGGCCAGGATCGCGTCAATGACGGGCGATTTGCAATCCAGACAGCCGATTTCGGCATTTCGGCAACCGTGTTGCACCCATTTTTGTGTATTGTCGTCGGAATAGACCAGATGGAATTGCCATACCGGACACCTGGCCGGATCACCCGGATCATTGCGCCGCACACGCGCCGGATCGGTCGGCATGGTACGGATTTTTTTACGGATGCTTTCCGGATCTTCCCGCAGGCTGATGGTATTGTTATAGGATTTGGACATTTTCTGACCATCCAGTCCAGGCATTTTGGAGGCTTCGGTGAGCAAGGTTTCAGGTTCGGTCAGAATCATTTTGCCGCCGCCTTCCAGATAACCAAATAAACGTTCGCGATCACCCAGACTGAGATTTTGTTGCTCATTCAGTAATGATTTAGCTTCTTCCAACGCGTTTTCATCGCCTTGTTGTTGGTACAGAGTGCGTAACTCTGCATACAATTTTGATTTTTTTGAGCCCAATTTCTTGATGGCCAATTCGGCTTTTTCTTCAAAGCCGATTTCTTTGCCATAAATATGATTGAAACGGCGGGAAATTTCGCGCGTAAATTCCAGATGCGGTGCCTGATCTTCACCCACCGGAACCAGGTTGGCGCGATAAATCAGAATATCCGCGCTTTGTAGCAGTGGATAGCCGAGAAATCCATAGGTACTGAGATCCTTCTCGGACAGTTTTTCCTGCTGATCTTTGTAAGTGGGCACGCGTTCCAGCCAGCCAAGCGGTGTCATCATCGACAGCAATAAATACAGCTCCGCATGAGCTGGTACTTTGGATTGGATGAATAAAATCGCTTGCGATGGATCAACGCCCGCAGCGAGCCAGTCAATTACCATATCCCAAACATTTTGTTCGATAATTTCCGGCGTATCGTAATGGGTTGTCAAGGCATGCCAATCGGCGACAAAAAACAGGCATTCATATTGTTGCTGCAACTTTACCCAGTTTTTTAGTACGCCATGATAATGTCCTAAATGCAGGCTGCCGGTGGGGCGCATACCTGATAAAACGCGATCAGCAAACATGTTGATTTCCTAAATTTAAAACGTTGTTAAATATATAGTCCAAAAATTGACACGATGATTTGTTTGGTCCAGATAATGGCAGGTCCAATCACAGCACCCAGCACACCGCTGAATAACAATACCAGCAATATCATAAAGCCGTAAGGCTCAATGCGGGAGAATTGATAAGCCAAACGGTGTGGCAGCAAGCTGACGGCCATGCGACCGCCATCCAGCGGTGGTAGCGGCAATAGGTTGAGCACCATCAGGATGACATTGATTTCGATTCCTGCGATGCCCATCAGTGCCAATGGTTTGGCAAAATTGCTCTCGGGCATGATAATGGCCAGTTTGATCATCAGTGCCCAAAAAAATGCCATTAATAGATTGGCGCCTGGCCCGGCGGCAGCCACCCACAGCATGTCGCGTTTGGGTTGGCGCAGGTTGGAAAAATTGACCGGCACCGGTTTGGCCCAGCCAAATAAAAATCCTGCACCGATAGTTAGTTTACTGAGAACAAATAATGTCAGCGGTACCACAATCGTGCCGACGAGATCAATGTGCCGGATGGGATTGAGACTGATGCGTCCTTCATTAAAGGCTGTAAAGTCACCGAACTGTTTGGCGATATAACCATGCGCCGCTTCATGCATGGTGATGGCAAAAATGACCGGTAAGGCATAAATGGCGATACCCTGAATAATACTATCCATGATTGATTCCAAAGGGTTCGAGGCTGCCCTTGCCTGGCCGGATCAATGCCGGTACATCGGTGGTTAGATCGATCACCGTGGTCATGTCGATTCCGCAGGAACCGGCATCCATCACCAGTTCAACTTGGTGTTCCAGACGCTCGCGAATTTCTTCCGCGTCGTTCAATGGAAACTCGTCTCCGGGCAATATCAGTGTGGAACTGAGCAAAGGTTCATCGAGTTCTTCCAGCAGTGCCAGGACGACGGGATGATCGGGAATACGTAGACCGATGGTGCTGCGCTTGGGGTGCTGCATGCGGCGTGGTACTTCGCGCGTTGCCTGCAAAATAAACGTATAGCTGCCGGGTGTCGTGGCTTTGAGCAATCGATACTGACTGTTATCCACTTTGGCATAGGTGGAGATTTCCGCCAGATTCCGGCACACCAGTGTGAAATGATGATGATCATCCACCTGTCGGATGGTGCGGATGCGCGTCATCGCGTCTTTATCCCCGAGCTGGCAACCCAGGGCATAGCAGGAATCCGTGGGATAAACGATGATTCCGCCGCTACGTACAATGGCGACAGCTTGTCGTATCAGGCGCAGATGAGGCGTGTCAGCGTGAATGGAGAAAAATTGAGCCACGGTAAGAGCGTATCTGAATTAAATTAATTGGTTAGAAATATTTAGTTTATGCATGGTATTTCCAGTCATGCCAAACGGGTGTGCAGCCGGGAGGAAATTCGGGCAGTTGCCCCAAATCGAAATAACTCTCGCCGGGACCATGAAAATCCGAGCCACAGGAAACCAGTAGATCCCTGTTTTGTGCATGTTGCGCAAATTGTTTGACTTGTTCCGGCGTGTGGCTGGCGGTGACCACTTCCAGGGCCGATCCGCCCAGCGCACAAAATTCATCGAGTAAATCGCTCAGTACATTTTTACCTAAACCATAGCGTCCTGGATGCGCAATGACTGCCCGGCCTCCGCTACCGTGAATCCAACTTACCACATCACTGAGTGTCGCCCATTCATGCGGGGTATAGCCGGGTTTGCCTTTGACCAGATATTTCTTGAATACTGATTTTATGTCTTTGGCATGGCCTTGTTCAACCAGAAAACGCGCAAAGTGTGTACGTCCGATCAATCGCCGCTCGCCGACATGGGCATAGGCGCCTTCCAGGCTGCCGTGAATGCCGATTTTTGCCAGTTCGCGAGCCATACTTTCAGCACGGTGAGAACGGCCTGCGCGGATGGTGGTCAAGCCTTCGATGAGTGGCGTATACTCAGGATCAATGTTCAAGCCCACGATATGCAATGTGCGGCCGCGCCAGCTGACGGATATTTCCACGCCGTTGATGAATGTGATATTTTTCGCGTCGGCTGTTTGGCGCGCTTCTGCAAGCCCGGCGATATCATCATGATCGGTTAAGGCCAACGTTTTAACACCCCGCGTAGCTGCGCGTTCGACCAGTTGTACAGGTGTTAATAAGCCATCAGAAATGGTGGAATGACAATGCAAATCAATATTGAGCATGAAGCGGATTATATGCGCAAAGCAGGACACGCATCATAGCAAATAACCCGGTTTAAGAGAAACTACACGATAGATGCATGAATAAATTGCACGTTTCATAAGGAATCAAGATGAATATACCACTGACTGTTCGCGATCATATTTCGGCTGCGCCGCATCGCAGCTTATTTTTGGCCGGTGCGCTGCAAGGCGTGCTGACATTGCTTTGGTGGGTATTTGATCTGGCCGGGCGTTATGCCATTGTAGGATCAGCGACAATCTGGAGTATTGCGCCTACTTGGGCGCATGCTTTCCTGATGATTTATGGTTTCTTCCCGTTTTTTATTTTTGGCTTTCTGTTTACCACGTACCCCAACTGGATGGATGGCGAAAAAGTAAAACCCCGCGAATACATGGCTACCTGCCTATTGATGGCGGCCGGTGTGGTGCTGTTTTACGCAGGTCTGCTGACGCACAAAGCGATCATCATCGCGGGTGTCGAACTCATGCTGATCGGGTGGGGCATCGCGATTTATGTGTTATTTCGCATACTGTTTAGCGCCAAGGGTCAAGATAAGCGTCATGCCAGAGTAACCAGTGCTGCGCTGCTCATGGGGTGGCTGGGCATGACGGCGTATTTGTTATGGCTGGTTACTGAAAGTTCGGCGGTATTGGATTTCGCGCGCCACGCCGGTGTCTGGTTTTTTCTGCTACCGATCGTGTTGACCGTTTCGCACCGCATGATTCCGTTCTTCTCCAGCCGAGTATTGGACAATTATGAGATGGTCCGACCCTACTGGATGCTGTGGCTGATGCTCGCCTGCATGGTGACGCATGGTTGCCTGCAATGGCTGGAATTAACGGTATACCTGTGGATCGTCGATTTTCCGTTGGCAATTTGTGCCATTTATTTATCGTATCGCTGGGGATTCTTGCGCAGCTTTAAAGTCAGTTTGCTGGCGGTATTGCATGTTTCCTTCGCCTGGCTAGGTGTGTCCATGCTGTTGTATGGGGCGCAGAGCCTTATATTTATGTTGTCCGGCAGTATGTTGCTCGGCCTGGCACCCTTGCACGCACTAGCGATCGGCTATTTTGCCAGCATGATCCTGGCGATGGCGTCACGCGTCACACTCGGACATTCGGGGCGGCCATTGGAATTGGATTCGTTTACCTGGCTATTGTTTTTGGGTTTTCAGACGGCGGCTGTGCTCAGAATTCTGAGTGATATCATCCCGGCGATTGCGCCGATGTTGTATGTCGCTGCCGGATTGGTCTGGCTGATCTGTTTTGTGCTCTGGGCGGCTAAGTATGCGCCGATTTATTGGCGGCAGCGGGTGGATGGGAAGCCGGGGTAGTTGATATGTAGAATGTTAGTCTGTGGAGCTAATAAAGTTTGATGTGATGCAATCTAAATCAGCGTATCATCTTAAAAAATAAGGAAGATCATGAATTTGGTAATGATAGATGTTGTTTCTGAAACAATATATTGCATCATTTCGGATTCCAAGTTCTAGTTAGGCGGCGCAACTCCCACCGTACCCGATGAAGCGTCTACCAGCCACTTTCTATAGATACCGCAGCTTCAGCACAAACACGCTCGACTCTCTTTGCTATGACCATCTGTACTTTGCGCACCCAGGAACATTCAACGATCCTCTCGACTGCAACGCGACGATCGAGCGGGATTCGAGCCTGGACGAGTTACGAACTCTGCTTTCTGTTCTCATACGAAAGCGTGTGAAGGCTGAAGTCTTGGCCTCACTCGACCAAGCCAGAATAAAGGGAGGCCGCGCAACTGCGCACGCAGAGAAGAGGGCGATCTCGGAAGCACAGAGCGAACTCGCTAACATTGCGTACAACGCCACCAACCCCGAGTATACTGACCTGGTCAAGTAAAACCGGACACCCCAGTTAAGCTGCTTTTATCGATTTTGCTGCTTCTGCTTCATATTGGTTTGGGCTTTTGTAATCCAGGTATGAATGCAGTCTCTGGCTGTTATAAAATAC
>JAGNZK010000074.1 GCA_017984435.1 Nitrosomonas sp.
CGTGTTACATGAACTTCCGCTACGACTGCTTAACGCTTGCGCGCGGCATGTTCCAATAAAGTGTGCAGTGCCTTTGTTAAGATGCATAAATATTTATTTATCTGATTTTGACATCTTACTATTTCCGGTATATCATCCCCAAAAAAGAGAATGACTGGTCTACTTTTTTGAAAAGAAAAAATAGTAACAGACGATATAAATGCCGGATACAAATGCGAAAAATTCATTTCTTTAATTTGTTTGTCATGGAGGTCTGACGATGGTTAACTCGAATATCAAAAATATCGTCAATGGAATTGATCTTGAGCAATCCCAAGTCATATACGGTCAGATTAAGATAGAGGGTAACAACGATATTGCCAAACCTCACTATCAGGCGACAGTTGTTTGGGACAACGGTTACAACACTACCACGAGCGTAAATGGTGATCAGACCATCATCGGCGATGAGCCGGTCCGCTATGGGGGAGGAGGCATGGGTATTACACCGCAGGATCTTCTACTTACCGCCGTTGGCCATTGTCTTGCCGCCACTTATATCGGCGGATTATCGGTTGCCCGGATTAATGTGGAATCACTCCGCCTGCATGTTTCAGGGCGTGTCAATTTCCGGGCGGCTTTTGCAATAGAACCGGGCAACCCCGGATTTGAAGATATAACGGTTGTAGTGGAGATACAGACTGACGCGCCATTGGACAAAGTAACCGCTCTTTTGAAAAAACTGCAGCAGATAGCTCCCATACCGGACACCATCATGCGTCCGGTTCCGGTCAACATCGAGATTCATCACCATTCAGAGCAGGCCACAATGCCACATGACTGACAACAGCTTATTACGGCGAAACGCTACAGGCCGGATCATATACGCCAGAACACATTCCCGGTTGGAAACAGGAAAGGAGATAAGCAATGAAAGCCAGTGATATTCATGACGTGACCGTAATCGGTGCAGGCCCGGCAGGTTTGTCGGTAGCCTATGAACTGACAAAAGCAGAACTGACTCCACTGGTATTGGAACGTACGCTTGCTGTAGGGGATGTCTGGCGCAATCATTATGATGGTCTGCGCCTGAATACAGGTCGTTTCCTTTCAGCCCTGCCAGGCAGTAAATTCCCAAGATCTACTGGAGCATGGCCTTCGCGTGATGCGGTCGTGCATCTACTCGAAACATTTCCCGCTCGGGGCGGTTTCACTGTACAGACTGGAATCGAAATTAAAAAAGTCAGTTATGACCGTAACCGCGATATCTGGTTGATCACAAGCAGTGATGGCCGACAATTTGAATCCCGGGCGGTTGTCATGGCAATCGGCACTTGCCGTATTCCGGTGATTCCTGAATGGGAAGGGAGAGAGGCTTTTCCAGGAGAAATCATTCACTCTTCAAAATTCAAACGTGCACAAGATTACGCGGGAAAGCATGTGCTCGTGATCGGCAGCGGAAATTCTGCGGCTGAAATTGCCAGCAGACTGACTGAATATGCGAGCTCGGTAGCGATGTCTGTCAGGACACCGCCGTACTTTTTGCCCAAAAGTATTTATGGTATTCCGATTGTAGGCCTAGGAATAGGGTTAAAGCATTTGCCCAATAATCTAGTTGATATGTTGCTAAGCTTTCTGCAACGCAGAACGATAGGTGATCTGACAGCATATGGTCTCCCGTTTCCAACGATGCCCCTCACCAGGCAATACGCTATCAATAATGTAGTGCCGATTCTATACGGTCCTTTCGCTAACGATGTTCGTGCCGGTCGGATCAAAATCGTCGGACCGATACAGAAAATTTCGGGGCGGATGGCACATGTTCTGAATACTGTTGGAACAGCACAGGATAGTGATAACACCGTGACGACGCTGGAACCTGATGTCATTGTTGCTGGAACCGGTTTTCGTACCGGAGTTCCTGAGCTTGTTCAGATACCGGGCATTGCTGACGAGAAGGGTAGGCCAAAAATTTCGGGTGACCAGGAATTCGAGGGAGCGCCCCGTCTCTACTTTATCGGACAAGTCAATCCACTCAGTGGTCAGTTGCGGGAAATTCGCATCGAAGCTGGCAAAATCGCCAGGAAAATCAGGAAACAGATTGGGGCAAAATAGAGTGAGAATGTTTGAAGAGATTCTTTTACCTCAATGGCTTAAAAATCATGGATCTACCAGTATGAAGGCCGATGTCAGCATACTGGATTACCTTGACAACGATGCCTAGAAAAATATCAGTAGAGGAAAAAATACTGCGGACGACACGTCGTCTGTTTTGCCGTGTGGGCATTCATGCTACCGGTATCGCCAGAATCATTGAAGAATCGGGTGTATCCCGGCGCAGTCTCTATACGCATTACGGATCGAAAGAAAACCTGCTCAAAGCCGTGTTCGAGGCAGAGGCAGATATGTGGTTCCGTTGGTTTGATTTGGATCTTCCGACAATGGAATGCTCTCCTTTCGACCGCATCCTGGCACTGTTCGATTTAATGCAGGACTGGTTCGGCAGTGAAGATTTTTTCGGTTGTGTATTTATCAATGCCGTGGCTGAACATGAAAAGAGCAATGGCTGGATACAGGAAATAGCCAACGGGCACAGGGAGAAAATAAATGCCAGACTCCAGGCAATGGTAGCGGAAAGCGGCGCACGGAATCCCGAGATAGTAACGGAAAAACTGAGCCTATTGATTGATGGCACCATCGTGACAGCAATGGTTACCGGCAATGGTGAAATTGCGCATATAGGACGATTAGCTGCTGAGGATATTCTGCGCAGCGCTACATAGGAGAGAATATTACCTTGAACTGGTCGCTACATATTGACAGAGCGCTGCCCCAACCCTTGCGAGTAATTTTAAGAGGTGCGGGACAGGTAGTTTTCTGCTGCAATGCCGTAACGGGATTCATTGTTCTGGCTGCATTCTATGCTGGTGGAGTAATCTTGGGGCTGGCTGCAACCGTTGGGGTAATCAGCAGTACGGTTACCGCGTATGCTCTCAGATTCTGCGAGGATGATATTGATGCTGGATTATATGGATTTAACGGCACTCTGGTAGGGCCCTGCCTGTTTCTATTTCTCGAGCAAACGCCTCAGCTCTGGCTCTACATTGTACTTGCCTCGATGCTGTCAAGCATCGTGTGGGTTACTCTGGCGAGAATTCTCCAGAACTTTAAGATTCCAGCTGCAACCTCGCCATTCGTCCTGACTAGCTGGTTGTTTTTGATAACGATATACGCATTTGATAGTTATGCACGACCAGCATTACCCGCAGCAAGCACTCAAACAACTGCGATAGAAATAGGGGCCATACCTATCGAAACGTGGTTTAGCGCGCTAGCAAGAAGTCTAAGCCAAGTTATCCTTACTGACAGTATCCTTGCCGGCGGTTTACTTTTAATGGGTATTGCGATCGCTTCGCTGCGTGGCGCACTCATGGCCATAGGCGGAGCAATCATCGGGGTTGTCTTGCCAGCGCTGATTGGGATTAGCCAGGAGGTAATCGAGATAGGGCTGTATGGATTCAATCCGGTCCTGACTATGATTGCGGTAGGGTGGGTTTTTCTTGAACCTACTGCTAAAAGTGCTGCGCTGGCAGTATTAGCTGGTATTCTGGCAGTGTTATGCCAAGCAGTATTATCTAGTCTACTGACACCCATGGGTCTGCCCGTTCTGGCATCTCCCTTTATTCTTACCTTATGGGTAGTCCTGTTTATTGCGAGTAAATCCAGATACTGATTTTCGGCAGCAATGAGTTAAGCAAATTATCCCCTTTTCGATTCCAGAAAACATTTCCAGGAGGAGTTTATGACCACAATCTGGCAGAATTTATCGATCCACACCCGGCGCCTTGTAATTGTCACGGGAATATTGATGAGCATCGTTGTGATCGGCATGCAGTTTCACGTAAGCTCTCAGGGAGACAGATCGGAAACTTATCCCAAAGGCTTTCGTGGCGGCACCTGCACGATCGAGTCCGATACATTATTGATCGGCTATTCCGCTTATTTTATTCCTGATGACTATGAAATACCGGAAGATGCATTGAGTGCAATGGCCGCTCCAATTCTGTGTGGAAAAATACCCGGCCCGGGCCTGCTCAGTATTACCATCGATCTGTTATATCCCGTAACTATACGGGAACAGCCCGTAGCACTTACCCTGTTCAGGGAAGTCGATGGAAAATCAGGGCAACCACTTCTTTCGGCTCCTGCCGGAAATTATCATTCAGGCATCATTTCCCAGGAAATTCGTATTAAGGAAACGGGAGAATACATATTCCGTCTCTCCGGAATAGATGAGCACCAGGCTGAATTCAATCTGGAAATCCCGATCACGGTCGGCACGGAATGGTATGAGCCTTTCATTCAGTTCTGGCCTTTGCTCTTACTAAGCGCGGTAGCTGTCTTTTTATATAATCTCAGACGAATGGTCGATTAGTTTTTCTTCTGCTTATAAAGATCCGGTCATTTGACCACCGTACTATGGTCGATCAGACACTTTATCCTATCAGTTAACGTTTACTGGAGAACTCAATGACAGGTTATTTTGGCAACGTCGCTATCCCTTACGATCAAGACCTCGGCCCGGTGCTTTTCGAGCACTATGGCGCCGACATCGCACAACGTACCGTGGAAAGATCACTTAAGGACGTGCTTGAAGTTGCCGTCGGTGCTGGTATAATACCCGTAAGTTGCGTAATATGCTCGCAACACACAACTGACTGCAATCGACACCAGTAATTCCATGCTGGATGTTGCCCATGCGAAATTTCTTCCTCATGAACAATTCATATTTTTTGATAAAGAAATGCCTTTTCGCGAAATCCACCGGACATTGAGACATGGCGGGTGTTACTTGTTCAATGTCTGGGGCTCGGAACACTACAATCCATTCGCCAGGTTGAGTTTCGAAGTACTTAATCAATTCTTTCCGTCGGATACGCCCAGATTCCTGTTCAATCCCATTTCCTGTCATGCAATCGACCCCATCAAAGAAATACTCACTCGTTCAGGCTTTGACCGAATCGTAATATTAGTCTCAATCAATTACGTGCGGTTGATATCTCTCGAATTGGCAAAAAACAAAGTAGACTTGAGAGTCAATATCTGCAAGCGATCAAACAAGCTTTGGCAATTGTCAGTAGAAATATCAAAAACACTGACAAATTTTCAAAAAATTTATAAAATTTGTATCTAATGAATAGCAAAAAGTGTTGGATTTTGATCCGGTGGGCTAAAAAGACAAAAGAATCCAACTGTGCCAAATTTATGCTAAATCGCCCTGCAAAAGGTAGTCACCATAATTGCTAGAAGTGCCATCTTCAAGAAAGCGACTATCATTAATCCATAGCTGAAGTAATCCGTTCTTCCAACCAATCAGCCCATTTAACAGCTCTGGCAATCAAATCAGAGCGATACTTTGCATTATATTTTGGAGTCCGTGAATGATAATTGGCTGCTTTTGTCCAGATGTCGCCCTTGTCATTCCTGATATGCAGACGCACCCGCCAGGCGGCCAGATCATAGGCATAACAACCAACTCTTGCCACATGCTCAGCCGTGATGCCATATTTGGATAAATCTTGTAGGTATGAGGTATTAAACTGCATAGAACCAACATCGTAAGTGCCATTCCTATTATTGACCCATTGACCTGGCTTGCCACCCTCTTTTTCGGCTATCGCCAGTAAGATATTGGCGGGTATTTCATACTTGATGGCGGCTATAATTGAGCACACCACTCTTTCTTGCATATCCGGCGGCAAATTCATCATCGGTCGAATCGGTTAAATGCCCTATCCATTATTTACCCCCTCCTTGCGAAATATTGTTCACACCTGACGATTCCTGAGCCTGGCCTTTTTCTATGGCATTACGCAAAGCATCCGTTCCTGCACTCCTTGCTGCTGTCAGCCGACCGGCTGCCAGTGTGCCGCCATAAGAGGCAACGGCTACCGCCGTACCTGCCGCCGCCATAAAACCACCGGCGCCATAACTGCCAATTCCGACAGCAGAACCTATGCTACTACCCGTTATAATGCCAGCCAGCAACAGCGGCAATCTTGAAATCAACACAAAAAATGCAATCGTAAAAATCAGCATAACCGCCAGTTCTTCATAATTCAGAACGTTTTTACCCATTTTGGCGTAAAAACTGGATAACAGATCACTGCCAATACCAACGATCAGAAGCATCACAAATAGCTGAATACCAACACCCAGAACTGTTTTAAAGTAGTTTATGGCGATGTCGGATGTCCAACGAGCGCCACCAAAACCCAAAAAGAAGATACCCGCATACATTAACACCCATCCTGATATCAGCAAAAGCAGCATGTTGACCGCAATTACTGTCAGGATAATTAAAATAATCAACGAAATGACAAAACCCATCAGACTATCCATAGGCTGCATGAATGTAAGACTATTCGTTGCCTGGTTCCAGATTAAAATACCTGTGTGCATGATACTGGCATGACTGGCTCCACTCGGCAAACCGGCGGCAGTTCCGCCTAGTTGCTGCATCGAATCTATGATTGTCCCTGCAATATTGTGGCCTGATACGGCATTGGTTAGTAACCAGAAGTAAAAGCCTGTAAAGATAATAAAACGGGTGAACTCGGCAAAGAAATCCGCGATATCGGCTTTGCGCAACAGCATCATTCCAAATGTCCACACCATCGAAATCAGCACCAACGTCCAGAACAAACGCTCGGCCGCGGCCTGAACAACATTTTGCCAGCTCTTAACCTTTGTCCAAAACTTTTGGACAACTTGATCCAGCACGCTCTGATTGGTTGCTGGATCAATGTAGGCCAGCTCAGCAGATGCCTTTGTAGAAAGAAATATCAGAAGCAAGGTACTTAATAAGACACATAATAATTTGTACATACGTTTGATCTCCTGATTCTTCTCGCAATTTTAGGCGAACAACTATTTTGCTTTTTCTAATTCAATTGGATTATCCGTTTCATCTACTGGCCCGTTAATAGTCCATCTAATTCCAGGCGGCATTTCACTTAATTCTTTCTTAGGCTCCTTCAATTCAAGCTTGCCATCTCCATCCTTATAACACCCTGACAACAGCAACAAAGTCAATGAACAGATAACTGCAATAATCAAATGACCTTTTTTCATCGGTATCTCCTTAGGTTAGAGTTTCAAAAGGCGTCCCTGACAGACCAGTTTCTACCCACTGGCAGTATTTCAGGACTCAATCGCTTGGTTGCCGCCTCACGCGCAGCCTGTTGCATGGCCTTTTGGTCTACCTCGGCCTGACTTAGCGTATTGGCAGCATTATGCTGGGCAATGAGCATTTGACGCATTTGCAGCAACTGATTTGCCTGGTACGCGGCCAACTGGTTGGCATATTGTAGGGCTTCCATTTGTCCCTGGGCCGACTCGGTTTTTTGTTGCAGGACTTGCAGGTGAGCAGCATCCACTGGAATCTGATTCTGATGTTCGCTTAAACCCCGTAATCATTGCGCCTACGGTGGAAAAGGAACCTCCTGTCATCGCAGTGATAGCGTTTACAGTGACGTTTTTACCGGATTCCATGAGTTCATCACATGCATCGGTTACAGCATCTTGCGTCACTTTCGCTTTA
>JAGNZK010000004.1 GCA_017984435.1 Nitrosomonas sp.
ATGAGGAAGTTGCGAAGACGGACTTGAATGCGAGCTTGGCGGCGGGCAAGATGGTATTGGTGAAGGAAGAAGAGGATAGTGGTGATGGAGATGAGGAAGAAGACGAAGAGGATGAAGAATCTGAAGGGGAAGGTAGTAGTGGAGCGGTAGAAAGTAAAGCCTCCGAAGATGAGGAAGAGGAAGAAGATGAGGAGTAGATCATCTATGATTCTCAATCCCCTATCTCTGATAATAATCACAATATAGTTAAGGATAGTCGATGACAAAGGGAAATTCTGGAGAATGATATTGTCATCTCTAGAATTTCCATATAGGAAGAGCATCGTAAAGAGAAGAAATCTTTCCTGATAGAATTTTTATTTTAAACTTGCAATGTTAGCTGATTCTAATGATGTCAGTGTTTAATAAATTTTTTCTGAAGTAAATCAAAGTTAATTTCAATCTCTTCTCTAAGTTTAAGATTGGTTTTTTCCTTTAAATTAACAGCTCTCTTACTATAATGCTTCAATTTGTAGAAGGGCCTTCATAGTGGCAGAAGAGTCACATAATAAAATATCTCATGCTGGTAAACTCGGATACAGCTTTCGTCGTAATCTGCGAGAGAGATTTATAGAAGTACTTTTACTCTTGTCGGCAATGCTTTCCGTTGCAATTATGCTTGCAATCATTGTGATGTTAGTGAAAGAATCATTTGTATTTTTTCAACATGTATCCATTTGGGAATTTCTAACGGATACACAATGGACACCGCTATTTGACGATGCTCACTATGGCATTTTGCCACTCGTTTCGGGTACGGTAGTAAGTTCATTGATTGCATTGTTGGTCGCGCTTCCTCTGGGAACTCTCATTGCTATTTATCTTTCTGAATTTGCTCCATTTGCTGTGCGCGAAATAGCAAAACCTTTCCTAGAGCTGTTGGGAGGAGTGCCAACAGTGGTGTATGGTTATTTTGCTTTACTATTTGTAACCCCCTTATTGCAGGTAATATTTCCTGAGTTGCCAGGATTTAGCTTGCTATCTGCCGGGTTGGTTATGGGAATTATGATCATACCGTATGTCAGTTCGATGACTGAAGACGCCATGCGGGCGGTTCCAATGAATTTGCGGGAAGGCTCTTATGCCATGGGGGCTACACGTTTCCAGACAGCTATACGAGTAGTTATGCCAGCAGCATTTTCTGGAATAGCTGCGGCTTACATATTGGGTATATCGCGTGCTGTAGGAGAGACGATGGTAGTGGCAATTGCGGCAGGGATGCAGCCTAATCTAACATGGAATCCAATGGAACCGGCGGCTACCATTACGGCGTATATCGTGCAAGTTAGTTTGGGTGACTTGCCGCACGGAAGTATCGGTTACCAAACAATATTTGCTGCGGGCTTAACTCTGTTGATACTGACACTTGTGTTTAATATCATTGGACATGTATTACGCAAGCGATATCGTGAGATTTACTAAATGATTTTGGTTTATAAGCTTTGAGAATTTCTAGTGTGCTATCAAGTGATGTTTTGCGATGAAAAGTGTAAATAATCTAGTAGAAATTAGAAAAATTATCGGACAGCACAAGAGATGGGATCTAATCTTCATGATTGCCGGTATTTTTGCATTAATGATCGCTGTGTTAACTTTTATGGCACTATTTGCACACATGCTATTTGATGGAATGCCACGCTTATCTTGGGATTTCTTTACTTCCTTTCCATCACGTCGGCCAGAATCTGCGGGAATTTTATCAGCTTGGGTGGGAACGACCTTGGTGATGCTTGTAACAGCAATATCTGCAGTTCCATTAGGTATTGGATCAGGCATTTATCTCGAAGAATATGCACCTAAGAATTTGATAACAGAAATTATTGAAATTAATGTGACGAATCTGGCAGGTGTTCCCTCAATCATTTATGGCTTGCTCGCATTAGGTTTATTTGTTTATCAACTTGGTTTTGGACAAAGTATTTTGGCGGCCGGATTGGCTTTGGCACTCTTGATTCTGCCGGTCGTGATAGTTGCGACACGTGAAGCCATACGATCCATTCCTGTTACCATACGTGAAGGTGCTTATGCACTGGGCGCAACTAAATGGCAAACAGTATCGGATCATTTATTGCCGTACTCATCCGCCGGCATTTTAACTGGTATCATCATTGGTCTTGCGCGGGCAATTGGTGAAACTGCACCGATTATTACTATTGGTGCATTAACATTTATAGCTTTTTTACCGCCGTCTCCCGTTAAAAATGAATTTCCTTATGTGTCATTTGAATGGTTAACTGCGCCTTTTACAGTGATGCCAATACAAATGTTTAATTGGGTTTCGCGACCGGAAGAAGCTTTTCAATTAAATGCGGCTGCAGCTGGATTGGTGTTGGTTGTTATGACGCTTGCCATGAATGGATTGGCAATTTATTTGCGTTATCGCATGCGAAAAAATATTAAGTGGTAAAAATAATGCAGATTAACCAAGAAAAAATTGCAGAACCAATTCAATATAAATCTGAAGTCAAGAATCTTAGTTTCTATTATGGCGAGTTTAATGCGCTAAAGAATATTAATATGGTTTTGCACGATAAAAAGATTACAGCCCTGATAGGGCCATCAGGGTGCGGTAAATCAACATTTTTGCGATGTTTTAACCGTATGCATGATCTCTATCCAGGTAATCGTTATGAAGGTGAGATCATTCTTCATCCTGACGATGTGAATATTTTAGCATCCAATGTTGATCCGATTGAAGTACGGATGCGAATAAGTATGGTATTCCAAAAACCCAACCCTTTTCCTAAATCAATTTATGAGAATGTAGCTTACGGGTTACGCGTGCGGGGTATTAAGCAACGTGCCGTTTTAGATGAGCGAGTTGAATTAGCGTTGCGTAATTCGGCTTTGTGGGAAGAAGTAAAAGATCGTCAACATGATTTGGCCTTTAATCTCTCTGGTGGGCAACAACAAAGGCTTTGTATAGCACGTGCGTTGGCGACCGATCCAGAGATATTGTTGTTTGATGAGCCGACTTCCGCGCTTGATCCAATTGCAACAGCTAGTATCGAAGAATTAATAACTGATTTAAAGAACAAAGTGACGATATTAATCGTGACGCATAATATGCAGCAAGCTGCTAGGGTCTCTGACTATACGGCTTATATGTATTTAGGTGAGTTAATAGAATTTGATGTAACAGATACAATTTTTATTAAGCCTAAAAATAAGCAAACAGAAGATTACATTACAGGACGATTTGGTTAGTTTGAGATAGATTTTTGGATGCAGTTTCCGAAGTTACAGATATGGATGCTTTGCTGAGGAATATATACGATTGACTAGATAAGGAATCAAGGGTAGCATCGCCCCTTTTGGGAAGTAGAGGTTAGAGGTAAAATGCGTAAAAAGCTGGTTGCTGGTAACTGGAAAATGTATGGTAATTTGGTTGAGAATAAACAGTTACTTGATGCGATTATTGCGGGTCTTGACGGATTGCGTGATGCTCAATTTGCAGTTTGTGTGCCTTATCCTTATCTGTCGTCAGTGCAAGATATGCTGCAGCATACAAATATATCCTGGGGTGCTCAGAATGTAAGTCAATATGAAAAGGGTGCCTATACTGGGGAAGTGGCAGCTGCCATGCTAAATGATTTTAAGTGCAGCTTTGTAATCGTGGGACATTCGGAACGGAGAGCTTTATTTGGTGAAGATGACCATACTGTCGCAAAGAAATATATTGCAGCTCAATATGCAAGTTTGATGCCAATTCTGTGTGTAGGCGAGACGCTTGAGCAACGTGAAACAGGAGCAACAGAGCAAGTTATTGAGAAACAATTAAAGGCAGTTATTGATGCCGCTGGAGTTGAATCTCTAAGTAAGGCAATCATTGCTTACGAGCCGGTCTGGGCTATTGGTACCGGTAAAACAGCATCGCCACAGCAAGCTCAAGACGTGCATGCGTTTATAAGG
Source organism: Nitrosomonas sp. (assembly GCA_017984435.1). Lineage (GTDB taxonomy): Bacteria > Pseudomonadota > Gammaproteobacteria > Burkholderiales > Nitrosomonadaceae > Nitrosomonas. The sequence goes on from JAGNZK010000004.1 coordinate 3,952, forward strand.
AAAGGCATTGCGGCACAGAATATAAATATTGCAAGAGAGCTCACTATTCTTTATGGCGGTAGTGTTAAAGCCAATAATGCATCTGAGTTGTTTGAAATGCCAGATATTGATGGTGGTTTGATAGGTGGCGCATCGCTGATTGCGGATGATTTTGTTGCAATTTGTCGTGCATTAAGTAATTAAATTTTCTGGAGTATACGTGTTGGAAACCTTAGTTTGGGCAGCTCATATTGTATTGGCAATTGTATTAATAGTTTTAGTATTATTACAGCATGGAAAAGGTGCGGATATGGGCGCTGCATTTGGTAGTGGTTCGGCAGGTAGCTTATTTGGAGCGAGCGGTTCAGCTAATTTTCTGAGTCGCGCAACAAGTGTGACTGCAGCAATGTTTTTTGCTACCAGTATGAGTTTAACCTATCTTTCGGCAAATCAAACTAAAGACACAAGCATAATGAGTATCATGGATCAGCTTGAAGAAACTGAAGCAGCAGATCTGGAAAAAAAGTCTGGCGTTGAAAGTGATGCGGGTGTTTCTGATGCTCGGGGTAATTCAAAAGTTGATCGGATACCCGAATAGTTACCGAGAAAAATGATCTGGCAGCCTATTAATGTGAACGTAATGTGCGTGGTTTTGCCGCCGACGTGGTGGAATTGGTAGACACGCCGTCTTGAGGGGGCGGTGGCGAAAGCTGTGCGAGTTCGAGTCTCGCCGTCGGCACCACTTGTGATTTTATTTATAATAAGATTTTAATTTAAATATTTTCTTCTAAAATGCTAGAGAATTATTTTGCAATTTTGTTATTTCTAACCATCGGATTTTTGGTTGGTGCAGCTTGTATGTTGGGTGGTTGGCTATTGGCACCCAATCGTCCGGATAGCGAAAAGCTATCGTCATATGAATGTGGTTTTGAAGCATTTGAAGATGCGCGAATGAAGTTTGATGTACGTTACTATTTGGTTGCAATTTTGTTTATCTTGTTTGATTTGGAAATTGCATTCCTTTTCCCTTGGGCAATCGTGCTGGATGAGATTGGATTATTTGGATTTACTGCGATGATGGTATTCCTGGGTATCCTGGTAGTGGGATTTATCTACGAATGGATGAAAGGAGCATTGGAATGGGATTGATGCTATGAGTATCGAAGGAACTCTCGAAAAGGGTTTTATTACGACGAGTCTGGATTCAGTTATTAATTGGGGGCGTACGGGATCCATGTGGCCAATGACCTTTGGTTTGGCGTGTTGTGCCGTTGAGATGATGGAAACAGGGGCATCGCGCTATGATCTGGATCGCTTTGGTATTGTATTCCGACCAAGTCCTCGTCAATCAGATGTAATGATTGTGGCAGGAACGCTTTGTAATAAGATGGCACCTGCCTTACGTAAAGTTTACGATCAGATGGCTGAGCCACGGTGGGTAATATCAATGGGCTCATGTGCTAATGGTGGTGGCTATTATCACTACGCCTACTCTGTGGTGCGTGGATGTGATCGCATTGTGCCGGTTGACATCTATGTGCCGGGTTGCCCGCCTACAGCAGAGGCCCTGTTGTATGGCATCATTCAGCTGCAAAATAAAATTAACCGTACCAATACTATAGCACGCTAATTCAAGCATGTTTACGAGTACTCAACAACAAAATCTTGCGGGAGCATTACAAAATGTATTGGCTGATAAATTGGTCAGTTTGCAAGTTCGATATGACGAATTAACTATAACTGTGCGTGCAGAAGACATTCTCGCCGTGAGCGAGATGTTGCACGACAATCCCGTACTTAGCTTTGATACATTAATTGATTTATGTGGAATTGATTATTTAGTTTATGGCGAAGGTTTGTCAGCGAAACATGGTTTGCGAGATAGACGTTTTGCAGTAATTTATCATCTGCTTTCGGTGAATCTAAATCATAGACTGCGCATTCGAGTTTTAGCTGAGAATAATGAGTTTCCAGTGATCGATTCAGTAACTGAAATATGGCCCGCTGCTAATTGGTTTGAACGTGAAGCATTTGATCTTTATGGTGTCGTCTTTAGTGGTCATCCAGATTTGCGTCGAATATTGACGGATTATGGGTTTATAGGAAACCCATTCCGCAAAGATTTTCCATTAACAGGCTATGTCGAAATGCGATATGACGCAGAGCAGAAACGCGTTATTTATCAGCCAGTCAGTATTGAGCCGAGAGAAATAACACCGCATGTGATACGAGAAGAATATTACGGAGACTGTGAGTCTTAAGGTTTGCGTGATATTTATTGTATTAATTGTTTTAGATAAAAATTCTTTGAAGTAACTTATGGCTGAAATACGTAATTACACCATGAATTTTGGACCACAACACCCTGCAGCACATGGCGTGCTGAGATTAGTGTTGGAATTGGATGGAGAAGTTGTGCGGCGTGCGGATCCACATATTGGATTATTGCATCGTGCGACTGAAAAATTGGCAGAGAATAAGACGTATATTCAGTCAGTTCCCTATATGGATCGATTGGACTACGTCTCAATGATGGTCAACGAGCATGCCTATGTGATGGCCCTTGAGAAGCTGCTGGAGATTGAAGTACCACTGAGAGCGCAATACATACGTGTGATGTTCGATGAGATTACTCGTATACTGAATCACTTGCTATGGATCGGTGCACATGCACTTGATGTAGGGGCGATGACAATGTTTTTGTATGCTTTCCGTGAAAGAGAAGATCTGATGGATTGCTATGAAGCAGTATCAGGGGCCAGAATGCATGCTGCCTATTACAGACCCGGTGGTGTATATCGTGACTTACCCGATACAATGCCGCAATATCAATCTTCAAAAATTCATAATGATAAGCAAACGCGTTTGCGAAATTCTAATAGAGAAGGTTCACTACTGGATTTTATTGAAGATTTTACGAATCGTTTTCCACAGTATGTCGATGAATATGAAACATTATTGACTGACAACCGGATCTGGAAGCAGCGACTGGTTGATATTGGTATTGTTTCTTCGGACCGTGCCAAAGCATTGGGTTTTACCGGCCCAATGTTGCGTGGTTCAGGAATAGAGTGGGATTTAAGAAAGAAACAACCCTATGAAGTTTATGATCGGATTGATTTTGATATACCAGTGGGCGTGAATGGTGATTGTTACGACCGATATCTGGTGCGTATGGAAGAGTTTCGTCAATCGAATCGCATTATCAAACAGTGTGTTGATTGGTTGCGTAAAAATCCAGGACCAGTTATTACAGATAATCATAAAGTCGCACCGCCTTCACGGGTGGATATGAAACAAAATATGGAAGAGATGATTCATCATTTCAAACTATTTACAGAAGGTTTTCACGTGCCTTCAGGCGAAACTTATGCTGCTGTTGAGCATCCTAAAGGCGAGTTTGGTATCTATCTGGTATCGAATGGCGCCAATAAACCTTATCGACTGAAAATACGCGCACCTGGGTTTGCGCATTTGGCTGCCATGGACGAGATGTCACGAGGGCATATGATCGCTGACGTGGTTACGATCATTGGTACACAAGATATAGTATTTGGTGAGATAGATAGATAACGATGTTAAGCACTGAATCCCTTAAAAAAATAGATCAAGAGATCGCTAAATATCCGCTTGACAAGAGGCAGTCGGCTGTTATGTCAACGCTTGCAATAGCACAAGAAGAAAAAGGCTGGTTGGCTGATGAGACAATCAATTTCGTCGCTGAGTACTTAAATATGCCTCCCATCGCAGTGTACGAAGTGGCCACATTTTATAATATGTATAATCTGGAGCCGATGGGTAAATGCAAGATTACAGTATGTACTAATTTACCTTGTGCTTTATCAGGTAGTAATGAGAGTGCCGCCTATTTGAAGAAGAAATTAGGGATAGAATTCAACCAAACTACATCTGACGGGAAATTTACACTTAAAGAAGGTGAGTGTTTTGGTGCATGTGGGGATGCACCTGTATTACTGGTCAATAATAAGCGCATGTGCAGTTTTATGTCCAACGAAATGATCGATAAGCTGTTGGAGGAACTGAGTAAATGAAGCATTATCCACAGACATTAATGAATGGAGTTGATTCATCCGATCCTGAAAATTGGCGACTTAAAAGCTATGAGAGACGCGAGGGATACACAGCTCTTAGAAAAATACTGGCAAAAAAAATTACACCAGAGGAGATTATTGATGAGGTTAAGAAATCAGCACTTCGGGGTCGAGGTGGTGCTGGTTTTCCTACTGGATTGAAATGGAGCTTCATGCCTAAGGGGTATGAAGGGGATAAATATATCGTTTGTAATTCAGATGAAGGGGAGCCGGGTACATTTAAAGATCGTGACATTATGCGATTTAACCCTCATTTGCTGATCGAGGGAATGATTATTGCGGCATACGCTATGGGTGTTAAAGCAGGATACAATTATATCCATGGTGAAATATGGGAGACCTATGAACGCATGGAAGAAGCTGTTGAAGAAGCTCGGGCAGCTGGTTATCTGGGAAACAATATCCTTGGCTCACCGTTTAGCTTCCAATTGTATAATCATCATGGATATGGCGCTTATATTTGCGGCGAAGAAACTGCATTATTAGAATCTATAGAAGGTAAGAAAGGTCAACCGCGATTTAAGCCACCATTTCCGGCAAACTATGGTCTTTATGGAAAACCGACTACCATCAATAACACTGAAACTTTTGCTTCAGTTCCCTGGATTATTCGTAATGGTGGAGAAAAATATCTTCAGCTCGGAAAGCCTAACAACGGTGGTACAAAGTTATTTTCAGTATCGGGTCATGTTAATAAACCGGGCAACTATGAAATACCGCTTGGAACTCCATTTGCTGAGTTATTAGAACTGGCAGGCGGAATGAGAGGCGGTAGAAAATTAAAGGGTTGCATTCCCGGTGGATCATCAATGCCTGTATTACCCGGTGATATCATGATGCAGACAGATATGGATTATGATTCCATTGCCAAAGCTGGATCTATGCTGGGTTCAGGGGCTGTCATCATTATGGACGAAACCACATGTATGGTAAGAGCATTAGAACGTTTGTCATACTTTTATTACGAAGAGTCTTGTGGTCAATGTACGCCATGTCGTGAAGGAACAGGGTGGCTTTATCGTATCGTTAGTCGCATTGAGCATGGTAAGGGAAAGCCGGAGGATCTTGGTTTGTTAGACAATATTGCTGACAACATACAAGGACGAACGATTTGTGCTTTGGGCGATGCAGCTGCTATGCCTGTTCGTGCAATGATTCAACATTTTCGGGACGAGTTTGTTTACCATATAGAACATAAGAAATGTATGGTCTAACTACTTAAATGAGTAGAACGCGTCAATTTAATAATTCGTGATTAATCCAAGAATTTGAGCCGATGGTCAATATAGAAATCGACGGTAAGCAGGTATCTGTAGCTAAAGGAAGCACTATTATGGATGGTGCTAAACAGATTGGTGTTTATATACCGCATTTTTGCTATCACAAAAAATTATCTATCGCAGCAAATTGCCGAATGTGCTTAGTACAAGTGGAAAAGGCACCCAAGCCATTACCAGCTTGTGCTACTCCAGTGATGGATGGAATGAAAGTTTTTACACATTCTCAGCAAGCAATTGTGGCACAGAAAGGGGTCATGGAATTTTTGCTGATCAATCATCCGCTGGATTGTCCAATTTGTGATCAAGGTGGAGAGTGTCAGTTACAAGATCTTGCCGTGGGGTATGGGGCGAGTGGATCGCGGTATACTGAAGCGAAACGCGTTGTGGTCAATAAGAATTTGGGACCGCTGATATCAACAGATATGACGCGATGCATTCATTGTACACGGTGTGTGCGTTTCGGCCAGGAGATTGCAGGGATTATGGAGCTTGGAATGGTTGGACGTGGCGAGCATTCAGAGATACTTGCATTTGTTGGCAAGACGGTGGATTCTGAACTGTCCGGTAATGTCATTGATCTTTGTCCCGTTGGTGCGTTAGTCAGTAAACCATTTCGTTATTCGGCGCGTACTTGGGAGTTGTCACGTAGAAAATCAATAAGTCCTCATTGTGGTTTGGGTTCAAATCTAGTCGTGCAAATCAAACAGAATCGTGTGATGCGTGTTTTGCCTCGAGATAATGAAGCGATTAATGAATGTTGGTTGTCCGATAAAGATCGCTTTTCCTATGAGGGATTAAACTCTGAAGATAGGTTAACGCGTCCTATGATCAAGCGTGATGGACGGTGGATTGAGTGTGACTGGCAAGAGGCACTGGAATTTACCGCCAATGAGCTGCAGGCAATTAAACATAAGTATGGCGCGAAAAGTATTGCCGCATTAGGATCTGCATATAGCACATTGGAAGAGCTTTATTTATTGCAAAAATTAATGCGAACCATGGGTAGTGGTAATATCGATCATCGTTTACGCCAATCGGATTTTCGTGCGGATAAACAGTTGCAGGGAATTCCATGGTTGGGTAACAGTATTGCGGATATGTCGCGATTGAAATCAGTATTGATTATCGGTAGCACGCTGCGCAAAGATCATCCGCTTATTGCACAGCGTTTACGCCAAGCTGCGAAGAGCGGTATGCAATTGAATATAGTAAATCCGATAGATGATGATTTATTAATTAATATTGCAAATAAAGTGATAGTGGCACCTAATGAGATAGTTAAGACACTGGCAGAAATCCTAAAGGCAGCGATTGAGATAAAAGGAACGCGACAAGCCAGTGAAGTGCAGCAATTCGTCAATTCAATGGGTGTTGCGAGTACAGCCAGTGCATTTGCTATCGCTTCCAGTTTAATTGAAAATACGCCAGCAGCGATTTATCTAGGCAATTTAGCTCAACATCATCCCGATTACTCAATGATTAATATGCTTGCTGGTTTAATTGCAAAAATTACAGAGGCGAGCTATGGCGTGTTGGGTGAAGCTGCGAATAGCGTGGGTGCTTATTTAGTGGGCGCAATACCGGAAATCAGTGCATTATCGATTGCGAAAAAAATGAATCTTGCAGAAATAACCGGATTAAATGCGGCACAAATGCTTGGATTCAGCACTGATTCCACTGATGAAGAATGTCAGGCCTTTATATTGATGAATATGGAGCCGGAATTTGATACCTATAATTCCCAGCAGGCACTAAAAACAATCAAGTCGAGTAAATTCGTGGTATCTATGAGTGCTTATAAAGGGAATGCAGGAGATTATGCAGATGTATTGTTACCCATAGCACCATTTACGGAGACATCAGGTACTTATGTTAGTACAGAAGGTAGGATACAAAGTTTCAATGGTGTTGTGTCGCCGTTAGGAGATGCTCGACCAGCCTGGAAGGTGCTGCGTGTACTGGCTAATTTGTTGATGCTGGAAAAATTTGATTATGAAGCGCCAGAACAAATTCGTGCAGAGATTTTTCCTGATGAACTAGAAATTAATCATTATCTTAATAATACCTTAGGAAGTTTAGACACTTCGATTAAGGTGACTGAAGGACAAGGGATGCAACGTATTGGAGAGGTGCCGATTTACCGTGCAGATCCTATTGTTCGTCGTGCTGAATCCTTACAAACTACACATGATGCGCTACCGCCAAGAGCCTGGATGACAGCTGCAATGATGAAAGATCTGGGTATTGCTGAAGGTGATCAGGTAAAAGTTAGGCAAGGAGAAGGATTTGTGCATCTTGAAGCTGCTCATGATGAGAAATTACCCGTCAATTGTGTGCGTATTGTATGTGCACACCCGGAAACAATGGCATTGGGTGCCTTATTCGGGGAAATATTGGTAGAGAAGCTGTGATGGTAAAGTTTGGGGTTTATTAATGGAATATGTTCAACAACAGTTTGTGCAGATATTTGGAACAGAATGGGGTTCCATGCTGTTTTCATTAATGACAAACGTAGTATTTATCTTTGCTATTGTCGTTCCATTACTACTAGGTGTTGCTTATCTAACCTTTGCTGAGCGCAAGATAATTGCCTATATGCAGATTCGTGTTGGGCCTAATAGAGTGACTTTTTTTGGTATTCCATGGTTGCGCGGGTGGGGGCAACCGATTGCTGATGCAGTTAAGGCAATCATGAAAGAAATAATTATCCCGACCGGTGCAAATAAATTTTTATTTATTTTAGCGCCAGTACTCACAATTATGCCGGCACTTGCGGCATGGGCGGTAATGCCCTTTTCTGCCGAGCTTGTTCTCGCTGATATCAATGCCGGTTTATTATATATTTTGGCAATGACATCGATGGGCATATACGGCATCATTATTGCTGGGTGGGCATCGAACTCCAAATATGCATTCTTGGGTGCTATGCGTTCCGCAGCCCAGGTAGTTTCCTATGAGTTGGCAATGGGGTTCGCTTTGGTATGTGTGCTAATGATGTCGCAAAGTTTGAATCTCGGTGATATAGTGAACGGTCAACAGGGAGACAGTCTGTTGAATTGGTACTTGATTCCATTATTTCCCATGTTTTTGGTGTATCTGATTTCTGGTGTCGCAGAAACAAATCGTGCGCCATTTGATGTGGCGGAAGGTGAGTCAGAGATTGTTGCGGGTTTTCATGTTGATTATTCGGGTATGGCCTTTACAGTATTTTTTCTGGCTGAATACTCCAACATGATTCTGGTAGCAGCTTTAACATCAATTATGTTTCTGGGAGGATGGTTACCGCCTATTGATATTGCGCCATTTACATGGATACCTGGCTTTATCTGGTTGCTGTTAAAAATTGCATTTATCTTGTTCTTTTTTCTTTGGTTTCGCGCAACCTTTCCGCGATATCGTTACGATCAGATCATGAGACTGGGTTGGAAAATATTTATTCCAATTACGCTCATATGGATTGTTTTATTAGGATTAATAATGCAGCTACCTGAATCAGTAAGAAATCTACCTCCACTAAATATCTGGTTTTAGGATTGAAGAGTATGATGGATCGTATAAAAAATTTTTTTAGTACCTTTTTATTATTCGAATTGCTAAAAGGTATGACGGTTACTGGAAAATACCTGTTTAAACCGAAAATAACTGTACACTATCCGGAAGAGAAGACGCCTCAGTCACCACGTTTCCGTGGTTTACACGCATTGCGTCGTTATCCCAACGGAGAAGAACGTTGTATTGCCTGCAAACTATGTGAGGCAGTGTGTCCAGCATTGGCTATTACCATAGATTCTGAGCAACGTGACGATGGTACACGACGTACTACACGTTATGATATCGATTTGAGTAAATGTATCTTTTGTGGTTTTTGTGAGGAATCTTGTCCCGTTGATTCAATTGTAGAAACGCGCATACTGGAATATCACGGTGAGAAACGGGGTGATTTAATATACACCAAAGAAATGTTACTGGCTGTTGGGGATCGTTATGAAGAGCAGATTGCTAAGGACAGAGAAGCCGATGCACAGTATCGTTAAATCTTGCTGGTAAATACACATGAATTTTCAAGATGTTATATTTTATATTTTTTCGGCTATTCTGATCACATCGGCACTCGGTGTTATTACGTTTCGTAATCCGATTTATTCAGCATTATTGCTTGTGTTAGCGTTTATTACCTGTGCTGGCTTATGGTTATTATTGGAAGCAGAATTTCTTGCGATCACTTTAGTGTTGGTCTATGTAGGTGCAGTAATGGTGTTGTTTCTGTTTGTTGTGATGATGTTGGATATTAATTTGGATCAATTACGTGAAGGGTTCTGGAAGTGGTTTCCTTTTGGAGCACTTGTTGCGCTGATTATGGTTGGTGAAATATCAATGGTTTTAATGGGTAAGTATTTCGGACTTGAAGAAATGCCAGTGCCCAACCCACAAGGTGCAGATTACAGTAATACCAGAGAGCTGGGGCGTCTGATTTATACCGAATATGTGTATGCCTTTGAGCTCGCCGCGGTACTTTTGTTAGTTGCAATGGTAGCAGCAATAGCACTAACTTTACGTCATCGTGAGGACAAGAGATCACCGAATCCATCCAGACAGATTAGAGTGAAAAAAGAAGATCGGATACGTATAGTGGCTATGCCATCAGAAAAGAAAGAATGAAGAAGTCATTCAAAATTGTCAGATAATTAATAAAAATATGAGAAGAGGTAGTTAGTTTGGTATCGTTATCCCATTATCTGGTACTTGGTGCAATTTTGTTTGCTATCGGTATCGTCGGTATTTTTCTCAACCGAAAAAATGTCATTATTATATTGATGTCTATTGAATTGATGCTATTAGCTGTCAATATGAATTTTGTGGCATTTTCACATTATTTACAGGATATATCCGGACAAATTTTTGTGTTTTTTATTTTAACAGTTGCTGCAGCTGAATCAGCCATAGGCTTAGCAATACTCGTCGCGTTATTTCGTAATCAGCAAACGATTAATGTTGATGATCTGGATAAACTCAAAGGCTAATACAAAAGTATAAAAATTTAAATATATATAATTGACATAAGAATTATTGACCGAGATGCAAAAACTTTATTTATTGGTGCCGCTAGCACCGCTAGTGGGAGCACTCATAGCTGGATTACTGGGACGTTTTATTGGGCCTGCATGGAGTCATCGTGCAACGATCTCGCTTGTTTCTGTTTCCTTGCTGGCATCTATTATTATTTTTCTGGATGTACTGGAAGGCAATAGCTATAACGGCAGTGTTTATACATGGCTGGTGACTGGTGATACACGATTCGAAATAGGTTTTTTAATTGATCAATTATCAGCAACTATGATGGTTGTTGTCAGCTTAGTTTCACTCATGGTGCATATTTATACCATTGGTTATATGCATGGTGATCCTGGCTATCAGCGTTTCTTCAGCTATATTTCATTATTCACTTTCTCAATGATGATGCTGGTGATGTCAAATAATTTTTTACAATTATTTTTCGGTTGGGAGGCTGTTGGTCTTGTATCTTATTTATTAATTGGATTTTGGTATACTCGTCCAACTGCTATCTATGCCAATATGAAGGCATTTTTAGTTAATCGTATCGGCGATTTTGGCTTTCTCCTGGGAATCGCGATGGTATTGATGCATTTTGGTACATTGGATTACGCCACTGTTTTTGCGCAAGCGCCTGAGATAGTTAATGAGAGGGTTGAATTAATACCCGGTATGTCCTGGTTGGTAATTACACTGATCTGTATTTTGTTGTTTGTTGGTGCCATGGGCAAATCAGCACAATTTCCGCTACATGTGTGGTTACCTGATTCGATGGAAGGGCCTACGCCAATTTCTGCGTTGATTCATGCAGCTACTATGGTGACAGCAGGTATCTTCATGGTGGCACGGATGTCGCCACTATTTGAATTATCGGATACGGCACTATCGGTTATATTGGTGATTGGCGGCATTACGACATTGTTTATGGCACTCATAGCTGTAGTACAGAATGACATCAAGCGAGTGGTTGCCTATTCCACTTTGTCGCAATTGGGGTATATGACCGTCGCATTAGGCGCATCTGCTTATTCCGCTGCTATTTTCCATTTGATGACACATGCATTCTTTAAAGCCGTTTTATTTTTAGGCGCGGGTTCTGTCATTATTGCCATGCACCATGAACAAAACATGCAAAAAATGGGTGGGCTTAAAAATTATATGCCGATTACCTATTGGACAATGTTTGTTGCTGCACTGGCTAGTGCCGGTGTACCTGGTTTCTCTGGTTTCTTTTCTAAAGATGCAATCATCGAGGCTGTTCATTTTGCTAATGTTCCCGGTGTCGGTTTTGCTTATTTCTGTGTATTGACAACTGTATTTGTTACAGCCTTGTATACATTCCGACTGATATTCATGACCTTCCATGGACATCCTCGGATGGATGCGCATACCAAAGAGCATTTACATGAATCGCCTTGGGTGGTGACATTACCACTAGCCATTCTAGCAATACCAACGATTGCTGCCGGATGGTTTATAGGTCCCATTGTTTTTGGTGATTATTTTAATAATGTGATTTATGTCTTGCCGCAGCATGATGCTATTGAGAAATTAGGTGCAGAATTTACGGGCATTACGGGAATGATGGTGCATGCGCTGTCTACAGCACCATTTTGGTTATCAGTTGCAGGCATTTTTACCGCTTGGTATTTATATAGCGCAAGAACGGATATACCAGGAAAAATAAAAGCTCGCTGTGGTTTCCTGTATAACCTACTAGATCGCAAATATTACATTGATGAATTTTATTCCTGGTTGTTTGCTGGTGGCACACGTGCTTTAGGTACGGCATTGTGGAAATATGGTGATATTAAAGTGATTGATGGTTTTTTTGTCAATGGAACAGCTCGCGTGGTAGCGTTGACGGCGACAATAGTAAGGCGTTATCAGACGGGTTATATCTATCATTATGCGTTTACTATGATTGTTGGCATATTTGTTATCATGACGTTATGGCTTTACTAGACTTAGTAAAAAGACTGTAAAACATAATGCTTAATATAGATATTAATAAATCAAATATTTAGCGATAATAAATACTAATAAATAAAACGGAATAAGTATGTCGTTTGAGTTCCCACTGTTGAGTTTAATTATTTGGCTGCCAATTGTGTTTGGTATTGCCGTATTTGCAACCGGAAATGATCATAATGCGCAAATTGCTCGCTGGATAGCTTTTGCAGGATCAATTCTGGGATTGTTAGTGGCTATTCCTCTTTATACTGGCTTTGATTCCACAACGAGTGCAATGCAGTTTGTTGAGAATCACAGTTGGTTTGAGCGTTTTAATGTCAATTATCATGTGGGTGTGGATGGTATATCAATGCCCTTGATATTGTTAAATTGCTTCATTACACCGCTGGTTGTGGTCGCAGGCTGGGAAGTTATAAAAGAACGTGTATCCCAGTATATGGGTGCTTTTTTAATTATGTCCGGCATTGTTAACGGTGTTTTTTCTTCATTGGATGCCATTCTGTTTTATGTGTTCTGGGAAGCATCACTAATACCAATGTTCCTGATTATCGGGATATGGGGTGGACCTAATCGTGTTTATGCGTCTATCAAGTTTTTTCTTTATACATTACTTGGTTCTCTGTTGATGTTGATCGCCTTTATTTATCTGTATCGGATATCGGGTGGCAGCTTTTCGATACAGGATTATCATCAACTAGCTATTCCGTTGACGCCGCAGATCTTAATTTTTGTCGCATTTTTACTGGCATTTGCAGTGAAGGTACCGATGTGGCCGGTACATACTTGGTTGCCTGACGCACACGTAGAAGCGCCGACGGGTGGTTCAGTTGTTCTAGCAGCTATTTTACTTAAACTAGGTGGCTACGGTTTCCTGCGTTTTTCGCTGCCCATTGCTCCTGATGCCAGTCATTATCTGGCAGGTATGATGATTGTACTTTCTTTGATAGCAGTGGTTTATATTGGATTGATTGCGCTCATGCAAGTGGATATGAAGAAGCTGATCGCCTATTCGTCGGTAGCGCATATGGGATTTGTTACTTTAGGTTTTTTTCTGTTTAACGCCTACGGTGTTGAAGGCGCTATGGTTCAGATGATTTCGCACGGATTTATTTCTGGCGCTATGTTCCTGTGTGTAGGTGTGCTATACGATAGATTACATTCGCGTCAAATTGCGGACTATGGTGGGGTCGTCAATAAAATGCCCGTATTTGCTACTTTTTTTATGTTATTTGCGATGGCAAATGCCGGACTACCAGGTACAAGCGGCTTTGTAGGTGAATTTATGGTTATTATGGGCAGTATGGAGGTTAGCTTTTGGTATGCATTTTTAGCTGCGACTACACTGGTTTTTGGTGCAGCTTATACATTATGGATGTATAAACGAGTTATATTTGGTGCTGTAGCGAGCCCGGCTGTTGAAGGATTAGAAGATATATCAAAACGTGAGTTTGCATTACTGGCAGTTTTAGCGATTTCAGTTTTATGGATTGGTGTTTATCCTAACCCATTAACTGAAGTAATGCATGCAACAATAGATCATTTACTGACACATGTGAGTAGCAGTAAGCTGTAACAAAATGATTCCAGAATGGTGATATTTCCCGACATGAGGATTAAGAATTAATGAATTTTATACCGCCTGATTTTACGCCGGCTTCTTCTGAGATATTTATGCTTATTATGGTGTGCGTGGTAATGCTGGCTGATCTCACTGTAGGCGAGAATAGGCGTTATGTCGCCTATTTGCTAACACAAATTACGTTATTGGGTTGCGCATTACTGACTTTTTTATCATTTTCGACAGAAACCACTCAAACATTCTCCGGCATGTTTGTTGATGATGCGATGGCAGATATACTCAAGTTGATGGTGTACGGTACGGTTTCAGCAGTGCTGGTTTACTCCCATACTTATATCAGTGATCGTGGCATGCTGAGAGGTGAGTTTTTTAGCCTAATATTGTTCGCGACATTGGGAATGATGGTGATGATTTCCGCCAGTCATTTTCTGACACTCTATCTCGGTCTAGAGTTGCTCTCGCTTTCTCTTTACGCTTTGGTGGCATTACGTCGAGATTCGGTCATGGCAACTGAAGCAGCTATGAAGTTTTTTGTATTGGGTGCATTAGCTTCTGGATTTTTGCTTTATGGTATGTCGATGGTTTATGGTGCAACCGGGACATTACATGTTTCTCAACTTACTCAAATCATACAAAGTGGAGCGAGTAGTAAAGAGGTTTTAGTTGTAGGGCTGGTATTTATTGTGGCTGGTATCAGCTTCAAGTTAAGTGCAGCACCTTTCCACATGTGGGCACCTGATGTTTATCAAGGCGCACCCACTGCAGTTACATTGTTTATTGGTTCTGCACCAAAGTTGGCAGCTTTTGGTTTTGTGATGCGCCTGCTGATTGAAGGATTGGGAGAAATGGTCGCTGATTGGCAAGGAATGTTGATGATTCTGGCGGTCATGTCAATGGCAGTAGGTAATATTGCAGCTATTGCGCAAACGAATATTAAACGTATGCTGGCTTATTCAACCATTTCTCATATGGGATTTCTGCTATTAGGTTTCATAAGTGCAGATTCAAATGGTTATAGTTCTGCATTATTTTATGTTATCGCCTATGTTCTGATGACACTGGGTACTTTTGCAATGATCATGGTATTGTGCCGTAGTGGTTTTGAGGCGGAGAATATTAGTGATTTCAGAGGATTGAGTAAGAGAAGTCCCTGGTATGCGTTTATTACTTTGCTACTGATGTTTTCGCTGGCAGGTATTCCACCCATGATCGGGTTTTATGCCAAGATGGCTGTATTGCAGGCAGTTGTTAATGCAGGCTATGTCTGGTTAGCGGTCGCAGCTGTACTATTTTCATTAATCGGTGCCTTTTATTACTTGCGTATTATTAAATTGATGTACTTTGATGAACCAGAAACTGATGAGCCTATTCTGCCTAGTAATGATGTAAAAATTCTGTTGAGCGCGAATGGTTTTGCAGTACTGGCACTTGGTCTATTTCCTCAGGCGTTGATGGGATTAAGTCTCTACGCTATTCAAAATTCAATGTAATCATAGTTGCTAATAGCAAGGGCGCGTTTAAGAAATCCTTGCTATTAGCAACTAACAAAGATATTCGAAACAGATTCTTGCTAAATAGAATGTTTTCTCATGACATGTGCGCAAGATTTTCTTAGGTTACTTCTTTTTATAAAATAGGTTTTTTGTTGGAAGTTATTCTATGGATACTGTATGTCTTAATTTAGAATAACTTACTAACAAACTGACTTGAATTTTTCTGCATGATCCCCATACAAAAAACAAAATTTTTAAGGAGACAAATGTGCAAGCTGAAACAACCAAAGAACATCTAAGTTTTCAAACTGAAGCCAAGCAACTATTAAAGTTGATGATCCATTCCTTATACAGTAATAAGGAAATCTTTTTGCGTGAGTTAATTTCGAATGCTTCTGATGCTGCGGATAAGCTTCGTTTCGAAGGCCTGACAGATGGTGCGTTATATGAATCTGATTCTGACCTCAAAATTTGTGTGGGCTACGATAGCAATGAAAGGACGATTACCATTTCTGATAATGGAATCGGTATGTCCCGGCAAGAAGTTATCGATCATATCGGTACTATAGCCAAATCCGGTACACGGGAATTCTTTAATTCGCTGACAGGAGATCAGGCCAAAGATGCTCATTTGATAGGACAATTCGGTGTCGGATTTTATTCAGCGTTTATCATTGCTGATAAGGTAATTTTAAATACCAGACGTGCGGGATTAACTACCGAACATGGTGTTCGTTGGGAATCCAGTGGTGAGGGTGATTACACACTAGAGACAGTAGAAAAATCAACGCGTGGTACTGAAATAATTCTGCATTTGCGCAAGGATGAAGACGACTTTCTCAATGGTATGAGGATTCGCAATATTATTCGCAAATATTCCGATCACATCACGTTGCCTATCGTGATGAAGAAAGAAGAATGGTCCCAAGAAGAGAAGAAAAACAAAATCACTGATGAAGATGAAACCATCAATCAGGCAAGTGCTTTATGGGCGCGTCCAAAAAATGAAATTACTGTTGAGCAATATCATGAGTTCTATAAACATGTTGCGCATGATTTTGAGCCGCCGTTGGCTTATTTGCATGCACGAGTGGAAGGCAAGCAGGAATACACGCAGTTACTCTATATTCCGGCACGGGCGCCTTTTGATTTATTTGATCGTGAGCGTAGCCATGGCATTAAGCTATATGTGCAGAGGGTTTTTATCATGGATGATGCTGAGAAACTGTTGCCTAATTACTTACGCTTTGTACGAGGCGTGATTGATTCAAACAGTCTACCTTTGAATGTCTCGCGAGAGATATTGCAGGAATCTAAAGATATCGACACGATCAGAGCGGGTGTCGTCAAAAAAGTTCTGGGATTGATAGAGGATTTATCCAAGGATGAGGATGATGAAGGTAAAGAGAAGTTCAGAACTTTCTATCAAGAGTTTGGCTTGGTTCTCAAGGAAGGTGTGGGAGAAGATTTTGCGAATCGCGAGCGTATTGCCAAGTTATTACGCTTTGTTACTACCCAAAGCGATGTGGAAGAACCAACAGTTGCATTAGAAATGTATGTGCAGCGCATGAAAGAGGGGCAGGAAAAGATTTACTATGTAACAGCTGATAATCTCAAAGCGGCAAAAAATAGCCCTCATTTGGAAGTTTTTCGTAAGAAAGGCATAGAAGTACTGCTGCTATCAGATCGTGTCGATGAATGGTTCGTAACCAATCTGACTGAATTTGAAGGAAAGCCACTGCAATCAGTCGCTAAAGGCGGGTTAGATCTGGGAAGCCTGGAAGACGGAGCTGAGAAAGAAGAGCGCGAAAAGGAAGCTAATGCCTATCAGGAATTAACAGAAAAAATGAAAGTAGCACTGGGTGAGCAGGTAAAGGATGTGCGTGTCACATTTCGTTTGACAGAATCTCCAGCTTGTCTTGTTGCAGATAATTATGAAATGGGTGGTAATTTGGAGAGATTGCTGAAGTCGGCAGGACAAAAGGTACAGCATGCCAAGCCCATTCTGGAGATCAATCCGCATCACCCAATGGTGCAGCGATTAAAAACAGAAATAAATAATTTTGAGGATTGGAGTCATATCTTATTTGATCAGGCATTACTGGCCGAGGGCGGGCAGCTTGAGGATCCAGCAGCCTTCGTAAAGAGGCTCAATGAATTATTACTGCTGAAATCCTAGCTTCATAATTTTCTGAGAACCTCCGGCATAAATACCATGTGCCGGAAGATGAGGAGTGTAATTTGAAACTTCTACTTATTTTTAATGTCCATTTTTCGAGTAAAGCGAGAAACATTAAATAACTTTTCAAATAGCGACTTAAACAGATAGTGGGTAAATACAAAAATAATCAAATGGCGGACTCGGTCAAGATCTATCAAGCGAAACTGATCACCCCGTTTGCTGTGTTAGGGATTGTTACTGAGGAGGATTGGCTGACCGATATTGATTATTTGCCTATAGATACGCAACCTTTGATACCGCAAAGCTTTTTAGCCAAAGAAGTTTATAGGCAATTACAAGCATACTTAACTGAACCCGGTTTTAGATTTGATTTAAGCTTGCATATTGGTGGTACAACGCATCAACGTCGAGTGTGGCGAACCATTCAAGCCATTCCGAGTGGAAGAACAAGTAGCTATGCTGAAATAGCGGCACAGCTACATTCCGCACCCAGGGCTGTGGGTCGTGCATGTGGCGCCAATAGGATTCCGATAATCATACCTTGTCATCGAGTGATTGCTAAGAATGGTGGATTAGGAGGGTTTATGAATGCAAGTGATGGGAATCCTTTAGAAATAAAGCGGTGGTTATTGCGCCATGAGAGTGCTTGAATTGGACGCAGGTCTGCTGGATGAGTTCTCTGATGCTTTATGGTTGGAAGATGGTTTATCGCGCAATACGTTGGATAGCTACCGCAATGATCTACGACTATTCAGTGAATGGTTGAGAAGACGAAATCAAGAAGACAGCGTATTAACAGACGCGACTCATTCAGATTTGCTCGAATTTCTTGCATCCAGAGTTTCTGCCAAGATTAAAGCCAGTACAACCAGCCGTGAATTATCCAGTTTGAAGCGTTTCTATCGCTTTTTGTTGCGCCAGGGAAAAATAGCGACGGATCCTAGTCTTAATATTGAATCGCCTAAACTGCTGCGCAATCTACCTGAAAGCTTAACAGAAAATGAAGTGGAGCTTTTGCTGAGCGCACCTGATCTTAAACATCCACTTGGTTTGCGTGATCGCGCAATGCTGGAGGTTCTATATGCCAGCGGACTAAGGGTATCGGAATTAATCAATCTAAGATACTCACAAGTAGGTATGGATATGGGAGTTCTAAGGGTGATGGGTAAGGGCAGGAAAGAACGTTTGGCGCCACTGGGAGAAGAATCCCTGGAGTGGCTTGGTCGTTATACCAAAGAAGCCAGATTGATTCTGCTGGATGGTATTATTACCGATACCATATTTGTGACCGCGCGCGGTGCCGCCATGACACGTCAGGCTTTTTGGTATCTTATCAAACGTTATGCGCAATTGGTGGGTATTGATAAGCAACTATCTCCGCATACATTACGCCATGCATTTGCTACCCATCTGCTGAATCACGGTGCTGATTTACGTGTGGTGCAGCTGCTATTGGGACACGCCGATATATCTACTACGCAAATTTACACACATATTGCACGTGAGCGTCTGAAACAACTGCACGCCAAACACCATCCCCGGGGATAGAGCCACCTAAGCAAAATATCCGGTTATTTTTTAGCCGACAGTGTATAGAGTGCCAGAATCCCAAGCGCAAAAAACGCAATCAATGACCAATCAGGAATTGTCAGCGATAAGAATTTCCAATCAACATTGGAACAATCTCCATTGGCTTCAAACATCCCGGGCCACCATTCGGCAATAGGTAAAGTATTTAGAAAAGCTTCTTCTGGACTGATACCACATTCAAAGGATTCAGGATATCGTATCAACCAGGCATGCCTAGCAGCAATGATTGTGCCTGCAAATGCAAAAATACTCATCAGGAAACCATAAAAGCGACGTCCAATGATTCTGGGATTGTGCAGAAATGCTAGCAGCGCAGTTAAGCCTAATAACCAGTAAGCGAGCCGTTGCGCTACGCATAACGGGCAGGGTAACAATCCTTCCACATATTGCAGGTATTGCGCATAAGTGAGAAGACCGATACAACTGAATAAGATAATTAAAAATAGTAACCTCATTTTGATTTTCTCATTTGTTTATTAATTATTTGTGGATTTTACACAATTTGCTATGATGAACTGATTCAGATGACTGAATAGAATATAGTAGTAGTGGAATTCCTTTTTCATTTATCTAATCAAGGAGACTCACCATGCAAACGAAGCTGTTTTTTACGATTTTGATTATCCTCACTTTCTTGGTTTCAAGTGTTTGCATCGCTGCAGAATCGGAAGAAATAAACGAGATTGCTGAAGCCAAAGCTAAAACTAAATTCGATCATATCGGATTAGCTGTGTATTACGAAAATGAAGCTAAGGAAATGAGTGCAAAAGCAGAAGAACAAAAAAGGCTGTTGGACGAGTATAACACTCACAGTGAATACTATGGTCGGGAAGGTCAAGACTTCCAATCACATCATGAAGCATTATTAAGAAAATATACCAAATCGGCAGAACGCAATAGGGAAATGGCTGCTTCTCATAGAAAAATAGTAGAAAGAATTAAATAAATACTTTATTCATACTGCTGATTATTTATATTCAAACAGGAAGCACTCCAGTGTCGCCGATTTAATCGGATTCAAGA
Organism: Nitrosomonas sp.; assembly: GCA_017984435.1. Classification (GTDB taxonomy): domain Bacteria; phylum Pseudomonadota; class Gammaproteobacteria; order Burkholderiales; family Nitrosomonadaceae; genus Nitrosomonas. The sequence goes on from JAGNZK010000004.1 coordinate 24,216, forward strand.
ACAATAGAAGATACGGGAGCTATAGTCAAATCTGGTGTATAGAGAATCAAGCGGCACTCTGTTTCTGATCTGCTGTATGTTTAATATGTAGTAGTTCAGATCTGATCTGATATTAGGATCTTGCCAAGAGGTGGGATTACCCAGCGGTAATCCCACCGAGAAATAGCAGGATTTAAAAGTAGAATTTTCTTGTAATTTAGAGACAGAGAGATTTTGCAATGAAGAAATTGAAGTTCAGTGACAGCCAAATTATGATGATACTCAAACAAACTGAGGCAGGGATTCCGGTGCCTGAATTATGCCGAGAACATGGCATGAGCAATGCGACATTTTACAAATGGCGTAGTAAATACGTCGGTATGGATACATCGATGATATCCCGGCTCCAAGAATTGGAAGAAGAGAACCGGCAGTTGAAGAAGGTGTATGCCGAAGAGCGGTTAAAATCCGAGTTATGCGAGGAAGCGCTCGAAAAAAAGTGGTAGCGCGCTGGCAGCGGCGCGATGTGGCTAAACAGGTTGTTACACAAAGAAAGATCAGTATCCGCCTAGGGTTTGTTGACGTTTGCAGATAAACATTTAATAGATAGAAACAAACTCGTAATATTTGGATTCCATACCACCAACATTGTGAATGGGAATTTATTGATGGTAGCTATGTTAAAGCGCATCAGCATAATGCAGGTGCAGCGGGCGAGGAACTACAGGCGATCGGAAAAAGCCACGCAAAATACCACAGAGATTCACCTGGTGGTTGACAGTTATGGTTTACCAGCCGAGTTTGAAACACCCAGTGGGGCAGTCAATGACTGTTTTGTAGCACCTAATTTGATTGCCAAACTGTCTGTGCGAAAGCGATTGTTGCGGACAAGGGCGATGACAGCGAATGTATACGAGAACAAATGACGAAGAAGGGACTCGAGCTGTGATACCGAGAAAGCGGAATTCGTTCAAGGGTAACGCAGATATGGATTGGGGTATGTATAGATACCGTCATTGGGTGGAATGCTTTTGCCCGACTAAAGCAGTATCGGGCAGTAGCGATACGATATGACAAAAATTGAAGAGAAATTTTGAGAGTATGTGGTAGCCATGGTATGTGGATATCTGTGATTATCTATGTGAAATGTCAACAGACCCTAGCGTAGGCGTATAGTCACGTGGCATCAGTACCCACATTTTTCCGGATTGCTTCATTTTTCCTGCTTGATTGCCGGCTTCCTGACCGAATCCCCAAAAGAAATCGGCGCGTATTCCGCCTTTAATCGCACTGCCGACATCTTGCGCCACCATTAAGCGGTTAAGCGGTTTCTGTGTGTTAGGCCAGGTGGTTGCCAGAAATACCGGTGCGCCTTGCGGAATTGATTGTGGATCGATGGCGATGCTTCTACCCGCGGTTAGTGGTACACCCATGGCGCCGATTGGACCGGATAAATCGGCTGGCAGTTCACGAAAAAATACATAGCGTGCATTTTGTTGCAGTAATTCGGGCAGTTTGGTTGGATTTTGTTGTCCCCATTGTTTTATTCCCTGCATAGATGCTTTTTCCAAGACCAATTCACCGCGTTGCACCAATATCTTGCCAATCGATTGATAAGGATGACCGTTTTGATCGGAAAAGCCGATTTTCATGATCTCACCATTATCAAAAACAATACGTCCAGATCCTTGGATATGTAGAAAAAATAATTCAACTTCATCTTCTACCCAAAGAAACTCATAACCATTCAGTATCTTCGGGTTATTCATGATTTCTGCGCGGGTGTAATATGGTACAACCTTGCGACCATCCAGGCGACCTTTTAGGCGCAACTCTTTAAGTTCCGGGTTTATTGCGCCTAAATCAATGGTCAGAAGTTCAGCGGGGGCGGTATAAATCGGGTGGCGATAACGTTTTGAAGGCTTGCGACTGCCTTTGAGCAAGGGTTCAAAGTAACCCGTTACTAATCCTTCTTCACTGCTATCCCTATTGATAACCTGATAGGGAATGAAATAAGTCTCAAAAAAATTTCTCAGCGTGGTGTTGTCCGATTTTTGCAACGCTGTAGCTGCTGTGCAGGTTTCCTGCCAGAGCGGTTGCTTACTTAAAACTGTGCAGCTCTTCAAAAAAGCTTGCCATGCCGGCAACAGATCGTCATTGGCCCAATCCGTTAGTGCAGACCACTGGGCACGTTTGTGAATCGATTTCTTCACCGATTTTTCAGGCTGTGGCGGCGTGATGGATTCAGTGGGTTGATCAGATGGTGGGGTAGGACTGATTGTTCTGGTAGAACAAGCGGCCAGCAGCAAGAATAAGATAACTAAAATAAAACTTAATTGGTTTTTCATCAAATATTGGTTAAAGTAACAGCTTAATTTACTAATTTTACGGCAATCTCAATTATGTGGTTACTTGCAGTCGAAGCAGCAGTGGTGCTAGGTTTATTGTTTTTTATTATCTGGTGGACCATGTTTTCAAGTAAGAAAAAGAAGGATGATGAGAACAAAGACTAACCAACAGCACTAATGCTTTGTCATTATATATTTTGATGTGAAATTTGCCAGATGCATTGCGTCATACAGGATTCTCAATATCAATAAACTGATGCTGGATGCCGAATTTTTGTGCGAGGTGATCACCCAGTGCTTGCACGCCATAACGCTCGGTAGCATGGTGTCCCGCGGCAATAAATGCAACACCGGATTCACGTGCGGCATGCACGGATTGTTCTGAAATTTCACCGGTAATAAATGCGTCAACCCCTTGTTGGATCGCTGCTTCAAAATAGCTTTGTGCAGCACCAGTACACCACGCAATCTGGCGAATGATTTTGTTCCGATCGCCGATCATCATCGGTTTGCGTAATAAAGTCCGCGATATTTTCTCACCCAACGCACTTAAGGTTGTCGCTTGCGTGAGTTCTCCCTGGACGGCAATACCCTGATCGCCAAAACGGCCTGTTTCAATCAGCCCCAATTTTTTTCCTAGTAACGCATTATTACCAAACTGCGGGTGTACATCCAGCGGCAAGTGGTAGGCAAATAGATTGATTGAATGTGTCATTAACAACGCAATGCGACGGCTTTTCATGCCGGTTATGCGCATGTCCTCACCACGCCAAAAATAACCATGATGCACCAGAACAGCATCCGCTTTCGTCGTTACAGCCGCTTGCAGCAGATCAAGTGAAGCAGTGACGCCACTGACAATAGTGTGAATGTCATGACACCCTTCCACTTGCAGACCATTTGGGCAATAATCATGGAAGCGGGATATGTCCAATAATTGATTCAGATGGTTCTCAAGTTCATCTCTATGCATTGTTTTTCCTTTTAGCGCTAAACGACTTAATGATTATATTACCGCGCTCAATTTAATTTTGGAGTAAAACGTTTTCATGTACAGACTCTGGTTGATTTTTGCACAAACTGCAACAGTATTGCTGGCTATTTTTTTTGTGATCTCCACATTGCGTCCGGAATTGTTACCTTGGAAGCCACGAGGGGAAATTGTGGCAGTCAGGGAGGTCGCGCCTGTGGTTGATAATGAGAGACCCGATAGTTATGCTAAAGCGGCTGAGACAGCCATGCCGTCAGTGGTCAACATTTTTACCAGTAAAGAAATACAAGAACCCGCTCATCCGCTGCTGAATGATCCCGTGTTTCGTAAGTTTTTTGGCGAACAATTTGAGGCCAGACCGAAACGGACATCAAGCCTGGGTTCTGGCGTCATTGTCAGTCCTAATGGCTATATATTGACGAATCATCATGTGGTCGAAGCAGCGGATGAAGTTGAAATTGCATTGGTGGATGGCAGAAAAACCAAGGCAAGCATGATTGGTTCGGATCCCGAGACCGATTTGGCAGTGTTGAAGATTAATTTGCAGGATTTGCCGGCAATTACTTTCGGTCAGTCGCAGCAAGTCAAAGTGGGCGATGTTGTACTGGCGGTAGGCAATCCCTTTGGTGTCGGACAAAGTGTTACCATGGGCATAGTGAGCGCATTGAGCAGGAGTCAGGTTGGCATCAATACCTTTGAAAATTTCATTCAAACCGATGCAGCGGTTAATCCGGGTAATTCCGGTGGTGCATTGACGGATACATCCGGTAATTTGATTGGCATTAATACGGCGATTTATTCACGCACGGGCGGCTCATTAGGTATTGGTTTTGCCATTCCTATCCATGTCGCCAAGCAGATTATGGAGCAGATTATTCAATCCGGCAGCGTAGTGCGAGGCTGGTTGGGTGTCAGTATGCAGGATATGACGCAGGAATTGGCGGAGTCATTTAACCTGGATAGTTCAACCGGGTCTTTAATCGCTAGCGTGCTCAGGGATGGTCCGGCAGACAAAGCAGGCATCAAACCGGGTGATATATTGATTGCGGTAGAAGGTAAGCCGGTTAAAAATTCATCGGAGATGCTCAATCTGGTTGCGGCATTGTTGCCGGGTGATACCGTGGCTGTGACCGTGATGCGCAATAAACAGAAAAAATCCATTCCTGTGAAAGTAGGTGTACGTCCTAAACAGAAGTAGCAACATTTAAAAATTTCAAGTCTGCATAAAATTTATGAAAAATCTACAACCGTCCGACGGCTTGCTATCCGTGATCGCCCAGTGGTTTAACGTTAATATTCTTGCCTTAGGGCGTGAAATGCGACTGTCTTATCTGCCGCCGCTGATGGTTTATGTTGCCGCAGGCATTTCAGGTCTGACAGGTATTGTAGGTACGTTTTACGTGAAGGAAAAATTGGGTCTTTCCGCTGAATTCTTAGCCATGCTGGGATTCTGGATGATGTTGCCGTGGGCATTAAAAATGCCCGTGGGGCATTTAGTTGATCTGGTATGGCGTTGGAAAGGTTTGCTGGTGTATCTGGGAGCCAGTTTGATCATGCTGAGTTTGCTGATCATGATTGGCTTGCTTGGACATACTGAGGCAATGGCTGCTGTGGCATCCATTGAAACCTGGTATGTATTGTCAGCCTTACTCGCACCGGTCGGTTATGTGCTACAAGATGTGGTGGCGGATGCTATGACCGTCGAAGCGGTGCCACGTGTCGATGAGAATGGTCAGAAGTTGGATCCGGAGAAACGTAAATTAATGCATGTCACCATGCAGACTCTGGGGCGTGTCGCCATTATCGGTGGTGGTGTGCTTGTGTCCGTTGCCAATGTTTTCTTGTTGCGCGATGCCGGGATATTGCCGGAAGCTGAAAAGGAAGCCGTGTATTTATTGGTTTATCAACTGGCCGTCATTATTCCACTCATTTCTATTTTGGGCGTGGTTTTCGCTTCCTGGTTGCAGCGACGTGAACGCAAGCACTTTCTCGCACAAGGGCATAGCCGGCAGGAAATTGATGCGCTACTTGGTATCCATGCGGAATCACCGGCAATAAACTGGTGGATTCTGGGCGGTGGATTGGTTTTTACTGTTATGTCATTGGGTATCGGTCTGAGTCGTATATCCGGTGGAGAAGAAATCATTTTTGTGATTTCCATGGCGATTGTTATATTTTTGATGTGGCGATTGACCGAAGAGCTTGAACCTGAAGCACGCAATGTATTAGTTGGCACCGCCGTGATGATCTTTATATTTCGTGCAATTCCCGGACCGGGTGCAGGCTCCACCTGGTGGATGATTGACGAGCTGGGTTTTGATCAGCAATTTCTTGCTGTGTTGTCATTAGTCGGTGCTGTACTGACACTATTCGGCATGTTCATTTTCCGTCGCTTCATGGCAGAACGTTCGATTGCTTATATTATTGGCTTTCTCACTATCGTGGGCACCTTCCTGTCGATGCCTATCATTGGTATGTATTTTGGTCTGCATGCGTGGACTGCCTCATTAACCGGCGGTGTTGTCGATGCGCGTTTCATTGCTTTGATTGATACCGCGTTGGAGTCGCCGCTCGGTCAGATTGCCATGATTCCGATGCTGGCTTGGATTGCCAATTCTGCGCCGGAAAAACTCAAAGCCACTTTTTTTGCCGTGATGGCATCGTTTACCAACTTGGCTTTGTCCGCTTCGCAACTGGGAACCAAGTATCTCAATCAGATTTATGAGGTTAAACGCGAAGTGAAAGATGCTGTTTCAAGCCAGGTAACTGTTCCAGCGGATTATAGTGAGCTAGGACAATTACTGATTACCGTCACCATCATTGGCTTTGTTTTGCCGCTCGTTACGATTCTGATCGTTAAACAGTCGCGCTTTCGGAATGCTTGATTAACCCTGATATCTTTGCAAGTACTTGAATAAATTCATGCGTTTGCTCAATTAATTTCTTTTGTATCCGATATCATTCTGACCTGTGCATGTAGGATTTTAGGTAATTATATGCGGGTATTTTTTAACCAGCAAAAACTGAAGCGCTTTTCTTGTTTTATGCATCAGTATTTGTTTCTGATAAAGGAGAAGTTATGAAGAAATTGTTTCTTATTATGATTCTGTCATTCTTGTTTAATGGCATTGCATTTGCGGCTGTTAATATCAATACAGCTTCGCAAACCGAGCTTGAATCTCTGCAAGGGATTGGTCCCGCAAAGGCTAAGGCGATCATTGAATATCGTGAGAAAAATGGTTCCTTTGCTTCTACAGATGATTTGGGCAAAGTAAGCGGTATTGGTTCCGGAACGATCAAACAACTGCATGATGCGATTACAGTTGAAGCAGAGAAAAGTGCAGAGGCTCCAGTTGCTCCGGTTAAATAGGAATAGTTTTTTGCTGTAGAGACTGACCCCTCCTTGAAGAAAATCAGAGGGGTTTTTTATTTGGATGGTGATAGGGTTTCAATACAAGCGTTATGTGTGATACTCTGAAAAGATCTGCGATGAAGTTTGTATCATGTATAAGACTATTGAAAATTTTGTTGGTAATACGCCTTTAGTAAGACTCAAGCATCTGCCTGCAACAACAACGAATGTGATACTTGCCAAACTTGAAGGTAATAATCCTGCGGGTTCAGTTAAGGATCGACCTGCATTATCAATGATTTCTCATGCACAAAAACGCGGAGAAATTAAGCCCGGTGATACGCTCATTGAAGCAACCAGTGGCAATACCGGCATCGCGCTGGCAATGGCGGCGGCTATTATGGGTTATCGCATGGTGTTGATCATGCCGGAAAACCTCAGTATAGAACGGCGGCAATCCATGCGTGCATATGGTGCGGAAATTATTCTGACACCTAAAACCGGCAGCATGGAGCATGCACGGGATTTGGCGGAGAAAATGCAAAACGAAGGACGGGGAATTATCCTGAATCAATTTGCTAATCCGGATAATCCATTAGCACATTATGAAGGAACGGCGCCAGAGATCTGGCGCGATACCGATGGGAAAATCACCCATTTTGTCAGCAGCATGGGAACCACGGGAACGATTATGGGCTGTGCGCGATTCTTTAAAGAACAGCAACCGGCGATTAGGATTATTGGTGTGCAACCGGAAGAAGGGGCACAGATTCCCGGTATCCGCAAATGGTCTCCCGCTTATTTGCCTAAAATTTATGATGCCGACCGAATTGATGAATTGTTGTATGTTTCTCAAAACGAGGCTGAAGATTTAACGCGACGACTGGCAAGTGAAGAGGGGATTTTTGCCGGCATTTCCACAGGTGGTGCATTGGCAGTAGCGCTTAGAATATCCGCTCAAGTTAAAAATGCTGTCATTGTGTTTATTGTGTGTGACCGAGGTGATCGTTATTTATCTACCGGTGTTTTCCCTGCTTAGAAAGGAAATTTCAGGTAAGTTTGCATACTGATTGCTAGTTTAATTTTATAAATGCCTTATAAATAGGTATCCAACCGGAATGTTCAAAAACAATTTTTCACTCCCCGTGCGTGTTTATTATCAGGATACTGACGCTGGCGGCGTGGTATATCATTCAACGCATCTCAATTTCATGGAACGAGCACGCTATGAGTGGCTCAGGGAGTTGGGATTTAATGTCAATTCATTGATTGAAGTTCACAAAATGCTATTTATGGTACGTTCGCTTGAAATCGAGTACTTCAAACCGGCAGTACTGGATGATTTGCTCAATGTGACGGTAGCGGTCGCGGAGATAGGTAGGAGCCGCATCACGCTATCGCAAGAAATTTTATGCAGCCATGTTAAGTTAGTGAGTGCCACGATCCATGTGGTATGTGTCGGTACGGAAACGCTCAAACCAGTCAGCATTCCTGTACCATTACGTGAGAAAATTGGGAAGCCCGCATGAGTACAACAGTAACACAAGATATGTCACTTCTTCATCTGATTAGTAGCGCCAGCCTGCCTGTGCAACTGGTAATGCTGATTTTGGTCATGATTTCGCTTTTTTCATGGTGGTTTATTTTTCGTAAATTGTTTGTTATCCGCAATGAGATAAAGAAGACCGATGATTTTGAAGATATCTTCTGGCGTGGTGCCGATCTGAATGCGCTTTATCAACGAACAACAAACTCACGATATGATGCGGGCAGTATGGAACGTATCTTTGCTGCCGGCTTCGGTGAATTTAATAAGCACCCAGCGGGATCTGACCTGGAGGCGGTAATGGAAAGTACTCGCAGAGCTATGCGAGCCACTTATCAACGGGAAATGGATTATCTGGAGTCACATTTATCATTCCTGGCCACAGTTGGATCGGTCAGTCCCTACATTGGTTTATTAGGCACCGTATGGGGAATTATGAATTCTTTTCGTAGTCTCTCCAGTGTCACGCAAGCGACCATTGCCCATGTTGCGCCGGGAATTGCGGAAGCTTTAATTGCGACAGCGATGGGATTGTTTGCGGCTATTCCGGCTGTGGTGGCTTATAACCGTTATGCCAGCAAAACGGATCAATTGGCTACCCGATTTGAGAGCTTCATGGAAGAATTATCCAATGTGTTGCAACGGCGAGCAGCCGCATAAACAGAATTAAGAGGGTTTTATGGCGCGTCGTGCTAAACATAGATTAATGAATGAAATCAATGTTGTGCCTTACATTGATGTGATGCTGGTGCTGTTAATCATTTTTATGGTGACAGCGCCGATGATTAACCATGGACAGATTGAACTACCTCAGATTGGTAAATCGTTAGCGACTCCTGCGGTACCGCTGGAAGTCATCATCAAAGCGGACGGCAGTCTTACTTTACGTGATCGCGCCAAATCGTCGGTAGAACAGAAAGTCGATCAGAATCAATTGATTGAGGCCATTAAACAAAAGCAGGCGCAAAATGTGGAACAGCCGGTAGTGATTGCAGCTGACAAAAATGTGCGTTATGAAGAAGTCATCAAGGTAATGGATATTCTGCAGCAGAATCAAGTGCAGAAAGTTGGTCTGCTGGCTCAACAAAAATGAATGATTTGTAATGAGTGTGAGCGTCTTACGCAATTCATCCTATTCCGAACCTAGAATATTATGGGCTGGCGTGCTGGCTTTGCTGGTACATCTCGTTTTTGTTGCTGTCATGATTTTTGGTTTGAATTGGAAAGACCATCCACCGGAAGGCATGATCGTGGATATTTGGACTGAACTGCCCAAACCTATTCAGGAGCCTGTGAAAACCCAACCACCTCCTAAGCAGCAACCAGCACCGGTTCAAGAGCCTGTCAAACCTAAGCCAGAGCCGGAACCACCCAAACCGGAACCGCCAAAACCCGAACCAGTTAAGTCTGAGCCGGCCAAGCCTGTGCCGCAGAAAGTGGTTACAACACCGCCCGTCAAGAAGCCGGATATTGCAATGAAACAGAAGCCTGAGCCAATTAAAGAGACTCAGCCAGATCTGGAAGAGCAGAAGAAGAAAGAACAGGAAAAAATTAAAGAGCAGGAGAAATTAAAAGAGCTGGAAAAACAAAAAGAGTTGGAGAAAAAGAAAGCATCAGAGAAACAGAAAGAGTTGGAGAAACAAAAAGAATTAGAGAAACAGAAGGAACTGGAAAAACAAAAGGAATTACAGAAGCAAAAAGAAAAAGAGCAGGCAGCTCAACGACAGCGTGAACAAGAAGCGAAAGCACGGCGGGAAGCTGAAGCGCAACGTGCCGCACAGCAGGCAGCAGCACGGAATCAGATAACGAATGAGATCTCTAAATATAAGGCGCTTATTCTTGCTAAAATCAGGAGTCGAATTGTGATGCCGCCTGATTTGCCAGGTAATCCAGTGGCTGAGTTCCGTGTCACGCTGCTTCCGGGTGGCGATATTCTGGATGTCAAATTAAGCAAGAGTAGCGGACATGCAGCATTTGATAGTGCTGTCGAACGGGCGATCTTTCTATCAAAGCCATTGCCATTACCGCCTGATCCTGCGCTATTCAATGAGTTTCGTAATTTGAATATTACCGTGCATTACCGTGAATGATTGTTATAATCAGCGGGAAATTTTTTGTTCTTAACACTTAATACTTATGTCAATTCACTGGTTTAAAACTATCCGAGGTACCTTGATCCTGATTTTGTGGTGGATCAGTGCTTCTGTGCACGCTCAACTGAATATTGAAATTTTTGGTGGCGGAGCGTCGCGCATTCCCATTGCGATTGTTCCTTTTGCCGATGAAAATAAACTGCAACAAGGTATCACCACAGTGATCGGTGCTGATTTGCAACGTACCGGTTTGTTCAAATTGGTGGATCCTTCCGGATTGTCTCCGCATGCGCCAACAGATGTTGTTTATGCCGATTGGGTCAACCGTGGTGCCAATGCGTTGGTGATTGGCCGCGTAATAAATCAACCTGGTGGTCAGGTGGAGATTCAATTTCGCTTGATGGATGTTGCTAAAAAATCGCAACTGACCGGTTTAGCGATCACAGTTCCTACAACACAATTACGCGCAGCAGCGCATCGTATTGCGGATGTTATCTATGAAGCGCTGACAGGTGATGTGGGTGTGTTTAGTACACGTATTGCTTACGTGTTGAAACGCGGCAATAAGTACGCGTTGCAAGTTGCGGATGCGGATGGCTATAACGCGCAATCTATCATTGAGTACACGGAGCCGATTATTTCTCCTGCCTGGTCGCCGGATGGAAGTCAATTGGCTTATGTTTCATTTGAAAATAAAAAACCGATTGTTTATGTACAGGCGTTAGCAACGCGTGAACGTAGAGCGGTCGCCAGTTTTAAGGGCAGCAATAGTGCACCGGCTTGGTCTCCGGATGGTAAGAAACTGGCGGTTGTGCTGACGGGACAAGGTGGATCGCAAATATTTTTGGTGAATGTGGATGGGAGCGGCCTGCAAAGACTGAGCAGAAGCTCCGGAATTGATACTGAACCCAATTTTTCTCCCGATGGCCGGTGGATTATATTTACTTCCGATCGAGGCGGCAGTCCGCAAGTTTATCGTATGTCAGTGACCAATACCGAGAATAGCAATGCGGAACGCATTACGTTTGAAGGTAGCTACAATGTCAGTCCGGATTTTAGTCAGGATGGTAAAAGCTTTACGTTTATTCATCGGAATAATAGTCAATTTAACGTGGCAGTTCAGGAAATTGGTTCACGTCAGGTACAGATTCTAACGAACTCCAAATTTGATGAATCCCCCAGTTTCGCACCTAATGGCAAGATGATCTTATATGCAACCGAGATTGATGGGCATGGTATATTATCCGCTGTTTCCAGGGATGGACAGACAAGACAGCATCTATCGGTACAAACAGGCGATATTAGAGAACCGGCTTGGGGGCCTTTACAAAAATGGAAGTGACGGTTTGATTTTTCAATAAGAAGGAGTGAGTAAATGAGGAAATTATTAGGTATTTTATTGATTGTTTTGTTATCAGCGTGTGCCAGCCAAACAACGCAACCTGAAGTCGATGATTTAACAGGAGGCGCAGGTAGTGGTTCAGGAGGTAGTGACCTAATGGGCTCCGGTTCGGGTAGACCCAGCTATTTCAGTCAGTTACAGGATCCCAATAGCATTTTGTCGCAACGTAGCGTTTATTATGAATATGACAGCTATACCGTTAAAGGTGAATACCGGGAACTGGTGCTGTCTCACGCCAGATTCCTACGTGATACGCCGGATGCCAGCGTAATTCTGCAAGGCAATACCGACGATCGTGGTAGCCGCGAATACAATCTGGCTTTGGGTCAGCGTCGTGCCGATAGTGTCAAAAATATGATGACGCTGGCAGGTGCACGGGATGGTCAAATTGAGTCTGTCAGCCTAGGAGAAGAAAAACCGCGTGCCTTGGGACATGGTGAATCGACCTGGAGTCAAAATCGTCGTACAGATATTATTTATCGGGGTGAATAAATATGCTGATACGCGCTTTCTTTCTGTTGTTATTAATGAGTTGTAACATCAGTTATGCAGCGTTGTTTGGTGACGATGAAGCACGCCAGCAGATTCAGGTGTTACGTAAGCAAGTCAGTGAAATGGAAGCGCGTATCGCCAAGATGGAGCAAGCACTGAATAGCCAGGCGTTACTTGAGCTTTATGCACAAGTTGAAACGCTTGGACTTGAGTTGGGGAAATTGAACGGGCAAATAGAAATGCTGAGTAATGATAATACGTTGTTACAGAAGCGTCAGCGCGATTTCTATATCGATCTGGACAATCGGCTACGCGAAATTGAGCAATCTACGAATAAGCGCGCACCTTCCTCAACACCGCCTAAAAGCTCTCCTCACAGCATGGCAGCACCACCATCCACAGAGTTAGCAGCAGCGCCACCGGCTGCTGTAACAACGCCAGAAACTGAAGAAACGGTGGTTGCAGCAGTGCAATCTGACGCCGGATCAGTACTGGCCAGTACATTGGTGCCACCTGGTCCGGAAGAAAATAGTGTTTATAAAGAAGCCTTTAGTTTTTTTAAGAACGGTGATTATGTAAGTGCTATTGGGCGATTTGAAAGTTTTTTGGAAAATTATCCGCAATCCAATCTGGCGCCCGGCGCCGCGTATTGGATTGGCAATGCACGCTACGCATTGCGCGATTATCAAATGGCGATTGATGCACAGAGAAAACTGATCAATAAGTACCCGGATAGTCTTAAAACATCGGATGCTTTGCTGAACATTGCCAGTAGTCAGTATGAAATGGGTGATAGTAAGGCGAGCAAACACACCTTGGAAGATCTGGTAGCAAAATATCCGCTAAGTGAAGCAGCAAAAAAAGCGAAACAGCGTTTGGCCAACGTCAAATAAATTCATCACAAAGGCAAATAGCTGAATGCTATTTGTTGCATTAACCGGCAGGTAGCCCGGTTAAATTTTTCTCCAGGTAATCATCATTGTGCAAATGCTAGAAACGACAACCTTGCGTATCAGTGAGATTTTCTTTTCCTTGCAAGGCGAGACAAGCCGAGTGGGTCTGCCGACAGTTTTTATACGTCTGACGGGGTGTCCTTTGCGCTGCGGTTACTGTGACACCGCATATGCTTTTACTGGCGGTGAAAATATATCGATAGCAGAAATTCTGGATCAAGTGGCGCACTATAAAACCAATTATGTCACTGTGACAGGGGGTGAGCCGTTGGCACAGAAAGCGTGCTTGGTTTTACTGACAGCGTTATGTGATGCGCAATATTCCGTATCGCTTGAAACCAGCGGGGCGATGGAATTATCCAACGTGGACACACGTGTATGCAAAGTGATGGATATCAAAACACCCGGATCCGGTGAGATGGCTAAAAATAACTGGCTCAATCTTGCGCACCTGACACAGCATGATGAGATTAAGTTCGTGCTTTGCGATGAAGCAGATTATCAATGGGCTTGTGAAATCATTCATGCCAAGCAATTACACGTAATTTGTCCCATTTTATTTTCTCCTGTTTATGGCAGCTTGGATCCCGCAATACTAGCGGCCTGGATTCTGCGCGATGCGTTGCCCGTTAGAATGCAGATTCAAATGCATAAATTGCTTTGGGGAGAAGGACCGGGACATTGAAGCTTACAATGTTTCAATTTATCAGGTTGATTTGCGTATGAAAAAAGCGGTTGTATTGTTATCGGGTGGACTGGATTCCGCAACGGTCTTGGCCATTGCGCGTGACAAAGCATTTGAGTGTTATGCCTTGAGTCTCGATTATGGTCAGCGGCATCAATCAGAATTAACAGCCGCACAAAATGTTGCGCGATCGTTGGGTTCTCATACCCATCAAACCATCCAGTTGGATCTGGCTGCATTTGGTGGATCAGCGCTCACCGATCAGTCGATCGAAGTGCCAACTGCTGGACGAACTACAGGCATCCCTGTCACTTATGTTCCTGCCAGAAATACCATCCTGTTGTCGCTGGCACTGGCATGGGCAGAAACATTGGATTGTCAGGATATTTTTGTCGGTGTGAATGCAGTCGATTACTCCGGTTATCCGGATTGTCGCCCGGAATACATTCAAGCATTTGAGCGCATGGCGAATTTGGCAACCAAAGCGGCTATTGAAGGTAAAGAGCTTACTATTCATACACCGCTTATCAATCTATCCAAGAAGGAGATCATCCAGACAGGGATTTCCTTGGGGATTGATTACGGATTGACTATTTCCTGTTATCAAGCGGATGAGATGGGACTGGCTTGCGGTATTTGTGATTCCTGTCGTATTCGGCATGCTGGGTTTTTGGCAACGGGCGTACCGGATCCTACGTACTATAAATCGCGATCCTGAATACTAACAAGTGATTTACTGTGTGATCTCGGGTAAGTTATTATTTCTGCTGATTATTGTTTTCATTGTTTCCCTGACGCATTTTCTTGTCGAGTTTATCCATCTGTTCAGGTGTTAGTACCGCTTTTAGACTGGATCGCGTTTCTTCCTGAACTGATTGCAGCTTTTTTCTTTCTTCATTGAAAATGGCTTCAACTTTCTTCCTTTCTTTATTGAGAATTGCTTCAACTTTGGATTGCTGTTTTTCATTGAGACCTAGCTCTTGAGTTATTCGATTGATGGCATCGCGGTTATCAGCAGCCGGACCGTTCTTCTGAGCCTGCACAACAGGAGCAGTAAAAGACAAAACTAAGGTTAATACGATAGGGATTGTTTTTATTTGCATCAAGATCTCCTTGATTAGATTATTGCGCGTTAATAAAGATAAATTTCATTATTTCCAGGTGACGGAAATGATCTGTATGTTCTTCAGTTGCAATGAGTTACAACTGAAGAACATTTTTTTATGCATAGCATTAATCAATGGCACAATCTAAATATTGTGGGGTGGATGCGCTATTTAAAAAAGCCCCGAAATAGAGCGCGCTAATCCGTTGGTCAATTCAACGGCGGCTTCTTCGTACAATAGATTTGCTTTGTTAGCTGTGCTGACAACGCGAGTACGATATTTATTCATTTCGCTGACTTTGGTGGAAGATTGTCTTCTTGCGCCACCTACGCCTTGCTTTGCGTCCTGTTGTCTATCTTCGCGAACAATAACCCCTTTCTCGACGCGTTCTGCGATTTCAACGTCGGTAATCGCCATAAATGTGACATCTTTTACAGAGGCATCCGCAATTGTACTGGCGATGCCAAAAGCGGCAGCACCTGCCAATCCACCGATACCTGCACCGCTCCAGCCGTCTATCGCTGCGCCGGTAGCTGTTCCTACCGCGGCGCCCAGCGCAGCACTGCCCATGCCACCATAACCAGCTCTCAAAGCGGCTTCTGCGGCAGTTGGGCTGGCCTTATCGACACTCAGGACGTTGACTTGTAACCAATAATGTGCTTCTTTGGGATTATTGGTGATGAGGTAGCCTCTACCTTCCAGTGCCCTGGCAACCGTAGCTGTAATATCAAAATTGGTTTTATCGGAGGTGTTGCGAATGTTCAGGTAAATGACTTTCTGGCTTGGTTCAACGGGGTCCAGAAAAATGGTGTCGCTCATTTTAGTTTGGACATCCAGATCTTTTTTGGCAATGGATGTGTGAACCGCGGCACATCCACTTAAAATCAAAGAAAATACAATGATTCCTGTCAGTATCCAGGTATTCCTGTTGGTGAAGCACTCCATTTCATTTCCCTTTTAATGTTATTTAATAAAAAATCCGAACGCTTAAATGATCAAAACAAGTTGCTAGTTAATTTGTGAATCTAGTTATCATTTTAAATGACTTAAGCTGGAGTTACATCATAAGCTACATTGTTTTTTAAAGTTACCAACCGGAATAATAAGGAAGATAATTGTTGGTACCATAAAAACCGCCATAGTTCGGACGTGCATACCCCCCCAAATAACTGCCATAACCAAAGTTGTTTTGTCCTAAAACACACCCCAAACCAAAGCAGCCTGGCGCGTATACTTGTGTCCTGGTTGGTGTGCCTCTTTGTGTGGCTTCTTTAAGCGCAGAATTTAAGGCCGCGTCACTAGGAACACTGAAGCGCTTGTTGATAGTTTCTGCATTAAATCGTTTTTGAATTTCACTTGTATCCTCATTTGCCAGAACTATGCCATTCATGAAAAATACCAGCAAAACGGCATAAGAGATGAGGTTGATGTGTGTTGTGTGCATAGAACACCTCCAGATATCAGATGAATGAAATAATATTATCAAATATAGAGTTAGCTGTTGTAAGTTTTTAGATATGAAATAGATAATTACTTAGAAATACTCCTCAAATCGAATAATGAAAAGAAGTCTGCTAATTACCTTGTAATGGACTGTGAACAATCCAGTTGGTTCTCTGATATATAACGCTTATTCGGCATCAGTGCTTCGTTCGATGCAGATACCCAATTTTTTTACTCCACGTATAATTCCAAGTTTTGCAACGCTGACTTTAACCCAGGGTGATCGAAATTCTTTCAGGATGGTTTGAGCGATATGTTCAGCCAATGCCTCCAATAAAGAGAAGTGTTTTTGTGCCAGAATTTCGTTAATTCTCTCGATGATCAATGCATAGTCCAGCGCATCTTCAATCTTATCCGATTGACATGCACGACTGGTGGGAAGTGCAATTTCCAGGTCTATCCGGATTATTTGGGGAACTTTACGTTCCCATGGGTAAATGCCAATCAGGGTTTTTGCTTTAAAGTTGTGCAGAAAAATAATGTCCATCGGTGATTAAGCGCTAAAATGAGCAGGTTGTTGTTCGGAATTGATGCGGGTTTTTGCTGGTGTGAAATATATGGGATTTTATTCTATTTTGTTCGGGAGATGCTGATCACATGACAATATGGGTATTTGTGTTGTTAGCGTATTTGTTGGGGTCTGTTTCTTTCGCGGTAGTATCCAGTTGGGTTTTTAAATTACCGGATCCACGCACATACGGTTCCAAGAATCCCGGGGCAACCAATGTTTTGCGTAGTGGCAAGAAGGCTGCAGCTGTTTTGACGTTGTTGGGTGATGCCGGTAAAGGTTGGCTTGCGGTGGTTCTGGCGCAATACTATGTCCCGCTCTGGGGCCTGGGAAATGAAGGAATTGCTGTGGTCGCATTGGCAGTGTTTCTGGGGCATGTGTTCCCGGTATTTCTACGTTTTCGGGGCGGTAAAGGGGTGGCCACCGCGGTTGGTGTGTTGCTGGGTTTGAACCCATGGATTGGTTTAATGGCGATAGCAACTTGGCTATTGGTTGCCATAATCTGGCGCATATCATCCTTGTCTGCCTTGGTTGCGGCCATACTGTCGCCGCTTTATGCGCTGAGTATGCTTGGTTTTGAAGGGAGTACTTTGGCGGTTTTTCTCATGTCACTCGTGCTGATTTGGCGTCATCAATCGAATATCGTGAATTTGATGGCGGGAAAGGAGGGACGTATTGGTGAGAAAAACTCTTCCGTTTCCTGATTAGCTGTCCGGCGTTTCAAGCATTTCCAGATTCCAGCGTGCGTTGACGGTAAAACCGCTTGCCGGTTGCCAGGTTCTGTCAGTTGTGGCCTGCAGCCGCATGGCACCGGCAAAGGCAATCATGGCGCCATTGTCGGTACAGAATTCTAGCTTCGGATAGAAAACCGTTGCGCCTCGTGCAACTGCTCTGTTGCTGAGATTCCGGCGTAATTGTTCATTGGCGCCTACTCCGCCGGCTACTACCAATTGGGTAAAGCCGGTTTGTGATAAGGCTGCTAATGATTTCTCCGTCAACACGTCGACGACGGCATCTTGAAAAGCCAAAGCAATGTCCGCACTGGTTTGTTGTGTGACTTCCTGTTTGTTGATCAGGGTGAGTACTGCGGTTTTCAGGCCGCTAAAGCTGAAATTGAGATCTCCGCTATTGAGCATGGGGCGAGGAAGTTTAAAGCGCCCCGGCTGGCCCTGTCGTGCAAGTTTGGATAAGGCTGCGCCGCCCGGGTAACCCAATTCCAATAGTTTGGCTGTTTTATCAAAAGCTTCGCCTGCGGCATCATCAACAGTTTCACCGAGCAGCTTATATTGGCCTACAGCATTCACTTGCATCAGTTGCGTGTGGCCTCCCGATACCAATAGTGCAATGAACGGGAAGCTTGGCGCTGGTGTGGATAGTAAAGGCGATAACAGATGCCCTTCCAGATGATGGATACCCAGTGCAGGAATTTTTAATGCGAAACTCAGCGCAGCGCCAATACTGGCACCCACCAAAAGAGCGCCAGCTAGGCCGGGACCTTGCGTATACGCGATGGCATTGACTTCTTGAAGTTGACACTTGGCTGCGAGCAAAGCTTGCTTAATCAGGGGAAGAACACGTCGGATGTGATCGCGTGATGCCAGCTCTGGCACCACACCGCCATATTCATTGTGCATTTCTATTTGCGAATAGAGGGCATGGCTGAGTAGGCCACGCTCTGTGTCGAAAAGGGCGATCCCGGTTTCGTCGCAGGAGGTTTCAATACCTAAAACAAGCATGGGAAAAAGTAGAAGAGAAGATTTGCTCTTTTATAACAGTATTCTTGGTGTTATAATCCAAAACTTTTGTTGCGTCCATCTATTTTGTTGTTCTAACGTAGAAAATAGAATTGAATTAACCGCTTATTATATATTAACCAACCAGGGGTTTTGCATATTTATGACAACTATCAAAGTCAAGGAAAACGAACCATTTGAAGTAGCAATGCGACGCTTTAAGCGTTCCATAGAAAAAACCGGGATACTGACAGAATTGCGTGCACGTGAGTTTTATGAGAAACCAACCGCAGAGCGTAAACGTAAACTGGCAGCCGCTGTAAAACGTAATTACAAGCGATTACGTAGTCAATTATTACCTCCTAAGCTGTACTAGCAATAAGATCCGTTTGAAGTGATTTTACCGATACTCATTTCGAGTTGCTGGTTGCTATGAAATAAACTTCATTATAATTTTTACTATGAGTTTAAAACAGAGAATTACTGAAGACATGAAAGCGGCTATGCGCTCTGGCGATACCAAGCAGCGGGATACTATTCGCTTGCTGCAAGCCGCTATCAAGCAACGCGAAGTGGATGAACGTATTGTGCTTGATGACGCAGCAGTCATCGTGGTCATTGAGAAAATGCTTAAGCAGCGTAGAGATTCTATTGCACAATATGAGGCTGCGCAGCGAATTGATTTGGCTGATATTGAGAAAGATGAAGTCTCTATTTTAAGTACCTATATGCCGCAAGCATTGAATGATTCTGAGATAGATAGCTTGATTGCTGAAGCAATTTCAGCAGCGGAAGCGAAAGGTATGCAGGATATGGGTAAAGTAATGACTCTATTGAAGCCAAAACTTGCGGGGCGCGCGGATATGGGGAAAGTATCGACACGCATTAAAGAGAAAATATCAAACTAATATTAAGATTTATCTCAGAGGATATTGTGATCCTCAAAGAAATTTTAGTTGTATTATTTCTTTATAATTGAACGCTGGCATTATTGATAGCATTCGATAGATGATTCCACAGTCTTTCATTCATGATTTACTTAGCCGTGTAGACATCGTTGATGCGATTGACCGCCATGTTCCGCTCAAGAAAGCAGGGGCTAATTTTGTAGCTTGTTGTCCGTTTCACAGTGAAAAAACTCCCTCGTTTACAGTCAGCCAGGCCAAACAGTTTTATCACTGTTTTGGTTGCCATGAACATGGTAGTGCAATTGATTTTCTTATTAAATATAGTGGCTTGAGTTTTGTTGAAGCAGTGCATGACTTGGCAGTTTATGTCGGTATGCAAGTGCCTGTGCAAGTTGA
This sequence comes from Nitrosomonas sp., assembly GCA_017984435.1. Classification (GTDB taxonomy): domain Bacteria; phylum Pseudomonadota; class Gammaproteobacteria; order Burkholderiales; family Nitrosomonadaceae; genus Nitrosomonas. The sequence goes on from JAGNZK010000004.1 coordinate 44,211, forward strand.
TATTGCTCCAAAACAGATTGGCTCCAATGATGCATCGCGATATACGGGAGAGGACGGCAATAGTAATCCGGAAATATCGCCACAGGATTTAATAGGTGCGCTGCAAGTTGCCACGCAGTTCTATCGAGAACAACTAAAGATTTCAGAAAAAGCGATTGCTTATCTCAAAAAGCGTGGGTTATCCGGTAAAACGGCTGCGCGATTTGCAATAGGCTATGCGCCTGCGGGTTGGCAAAACCTTGAAGCGGTTTTTCTAGGCTATAAATCAGAAAGAATCCGGAAATTATTGGTGCAAGCAGGGTTGGTGATTATTGCCGATGAAACCAAGCAATATGACCGATTCAGAGATCGCATCATGTTTCCTATTCTTAATCAGAAAGGCCAGATCATTGGTTTCGGTGGTCGGGTGCTGGAGCAGGAAGAACCGAAATATCTGAATTCTCCAGAGACAGCTTTATTTGAGAAAGGGCGCGAATTATATAATTTTTTCTCGGCACGTCGGGCCATTCGTGAAGCAAATTGTGCGATTGTTGTAGAAGGCTACATGGATGTAATCGCGCTTTCGCAGCACGGGATTGATTATGTGGTGGCTGCCTTGGGTACAGCTACCACCGGTTTCCATATTCAAAAGCTTTTGCGTCAGACGGATAACATTATTTTTTGTTTTGATGGCGACAAAGCGGGCAGGAAAGCGGCATGGCGCGCACTCGAGAACAGCCTGGCACTGCTTTCGGATGGTAAATATCTGAGTTTTCTTTTTTTACCCGAAGGAGAAGATCCTGACAGTTATGTGAGTCAATATGGTAAGGAATACTTTGAACAGCAGCTTAGGAAAGCAATACCTTTGTCAGAATTTCTATTCAAGGAATTATGTTCAGAGGTAAATCTGCAAACCAGCGAAGGTTGTGCCAAGCTAGTAAGTGATGCAACACCTTTATTGAAACAAATAGTAGAAGAAAAAGCGCCGGCATTATCGTTATTACTTTTAAAGCGTCTGGTGGAGTTGAGTGGAATAAGCCAAAGTGAGTTAGAAGAAAATGGACTGTTGAAAGTAAAGCATAAATCAAGTACTCGCAGGATAGAGAATATACCAAGGAGGCAGCTTACTACACCTTACCATTGGGTGATTCTAATGTTGCTGTGTAGCCCGGGTCATATTGCTAAACTGGATAGAAGTTTACTTGTCTCATCTCATGAGAATAATGAAGAGATCGCTGCATTAAAAACGCTGGTTGATTTTTTGGATGAGCATCCACATCTGGTTGAAGGTGAATCAGGGCCTTCAATACTGACTTACTTGCAAGATAGTCCATATAGAGGATTGCTGGAAAGTATTGAGAGTGAGATGCTAGAGTGGAGCGATTCGCTTGATCTAGAAGCAGAATTTCTGGGAGCTTTGGAAAAATTACAGCAAGTGCAACGTAAGAAACGTATGACTGAATTACATAGTAAATCTTTGGATCAATTAACTGACGAAGAGAAGCGGGAGTTGCAACGATTGGCTATGTTATGAAATCAATTACCAGGTGTCAGTAGTGTCGAATTTTGATATAATCTGACGTTTTCAGCTTTTAATTTATCCATATTATTGGAATCCAATATGTCAAAAACAAAAGCGGTCAAGTCAAAAGATAATGAAGTTATCGAGAAAACAACAACTAAAAAAATAAAAGATACCGATAAAGAAATGGTGGAAAAAGAAGGGGCTAATCAATTGGCAGCTAAAGCTGAAAAAAAAGTCAAAGTAACTACTGGCACGATGGCTAAGGAATTGAATAAAAAAGTAATTAATGAGGATGCCGCTAGTTTGCGGATTTCTTCTAATGCGATTAATAGCGATGTCGACGAAATAGCACAAGCAGTTTTAGGCGCAAATGATATTGAGTCTGGTAACGGTAAAAAAACCAGAGGCAGGACTCCCAAAAAAACAAAAGCAGCGCATGACAAAGAGCAGCTTGACGAGCTAGAGCCAATTTCTGTCGGCCATAATGGCACTTCATTACCGCAAGATATTGAAGCACGTCGCATGCGTCTGAAGATACTGATCGGATTGGGTAAAGAGCGGGGTTATCTGACTTATGCTGAAATCAATGATCATCTGCCTGATGATATGTTGGATGCAGAACAGATAGAGGGCATCATCAGCATGATCAATGACATGGGCATATCGGTGCATGATGAAGCACCGGATGCTGAAACATTGTTGATGTCGGATGCCGCAACGACCGTTGCCGATGAGGATGTGGCAGAGGAGGCTGAAGCTGCCCTTTCTACAGTGGATTCTGAGTTTGGACGTACGACGGATCCCGTGCGCATGTATATGCGTGAAATGGGTTCAGTGGGTCTATTGACGCGTGAAAGCGAAATTGAGATTGCGAAACGCATAGAAGGTGGTTTGCGTCATATGATTCAAGCAATTTCAGCTTGTCCACCGATTATTGCAGGAATTGTCGGTTTGGCAACTGAAATTGAGAAGGATAGCCTGCGCATTGATGAAGTGGTGGATGGCTTGCTGGATGCCAATTCTCAAGACATCATGAATGAAGAGTTCTCTGAAGAATCCTTGGAACAAGAATTGGAAGCCAGTGATCTCGGCGATGAAGATGAAGATGAAGATGGAGACAGCGCAGCAATTGCCAGTGCGAATTTATTAAAATTGAAAGCTGACGCGCTAGAACGTTTTGCGGTTATTGGTGCGATATATAATGAGATGCAGATCCTTCTTGAAAAAGAGGGGCCTTATCATTCTGGATATGTTGAGTTACAGGATAAGATTTCATCCGAGTTGATGGCGATTCGCTTCTCAGCAAAGATGGTGGAGAAGCTCTGTGATACGCAACGTGCATTAGTCGGTGATGTGCGTAACTATGAACGTAAGATAATGGACTTATGTGTATCCAAAGCGAAGATGCCAAGAAATCATTTCATCAAGACCTTTCCTGGAAATGAGACAAACCTGGAATGGGTAGTACAAGAGATCGAAACTGGAAAAGCATATAGTCAGGCACTCGAACACTATAAGCCTGCAATTAGGGAAGAACAACAGAATTTACTGGCGCTGAAAGATAAGATTGGCATTCCCATTAAAGATCTGAAAGAGATCAATCGCAAGATGTCGACGGGCGAAGCCAAAGCGCGTCGAGCCAAGCGTGAGATGACAGAGGCGAATTTACGTTTGGTGATTTCGATTGCTAAAAAATATACTAACCGTGGATTGCAATTTCTTGATCTGATTCAGGAGGGTAATATCGGCTTAATGAAAGCGGTGGATAAATTTGAATATCGGCGCGGCTATAAATTTTCAACTTATGCAACATGGTGGATACGCCAGGCAATAACCCGATCGATCGCTGATCAGGCGCGCACCATCCGAATTCCAGTGCATATGATCGAGACAATCAACAAGATGAATCGTATTTCACGCCAGATTTTGCAGGAAACCGGACAAGAACCGGAACCAGCAGTCTTGGCACAGAAAATGGAAATGCCCGAAGAAAAAATTCGTAAAATTCTTAAAATTTCTAAAGAACCGATCTCTATGGAAACACCGATCGGCGATGATGAAGACTCCCACTTAGGGGATTTTATCGAAGATGCAGCAACCATGGCACCAGCTGATGCGGCAGTTTATGCTAGCTTGCGAGGTGTTACAAAGGATATACTGGACTCTCTGACACCGCGTGAGGCCAAAGTACTACGTATGCGTTTTGGTATTGAAATGAATACCGATCATACATTGGAAGAGGTCGGAAAGCAGTTTGATGTCACGCGTGAGCGTATTCGACAAATTGAAGCAAAAGCGTTGCGTAAATTACGTCACCCAGCGCGTTCAGAGCGTTTGCGCAGCTTCCTAGATACCGGTAACAATTAAAGAAATATTAGGGTCTGTAGCTCAGTTGGTTAGAGCAGGGGACTCATAATCCCTTGGTCGCTGGTTCGAGTCCAGCCAGACCCACCAATAAATCAAGAGGTTAGAGTGTTTCTCTGACCTCTTTTTTCTTAGGATGTGCCAAATTTGTGCCAATAAAGACATTTGAAACCAGTTCGGCATGCTGTAAAAGTTGGGGTTTTGAGAGGTGAACATACCGCCTTGACATCTCTTCCGATTCCCAGCCTCCAAGCTCCTGTAACAATTCATGGGCGCACCTTGTTGGGCTAACCAACTTGCCCATGTATGACGCAGGTCATGTCATCTGGAATTATCTATTCCAGTCCGTTTCAAAGCATTTCTCCATGCACTGGTATTTGCCCCAAGAAATTGAGCGATCTTTATAAGTAAATACTCTGCTTGGATGCTTGCCACTTTGCCGAAATAAAATAGCCAAAGCTATTGAAACGTGACAGTAATTGAGACAGGTTACGAAGATTCTGCCATTGGGTTGCTTACTTATTGATGGCCAGACATTCATTAAGCTTTCTTCTGGAAAATATGCTAGCCCGCTCTGAATAATCCATAACAATATGATTTTATGTAATGAGTTGATAGATTTGAGCGGTTAAATTCATCGGTTTTTGGTAAATTTGCAGCAATTTCCTGCAAATTCAGCGAGAGTTACATGAGACCAAAACCGCGCACGCCAGAGAGCAATGACGTATTTCGCCAATTGGCCCAGGTACCGCAGCACCTCAAGCCCAAGGTTACCGATTTGCTGCAGAAAGTCGAGCGCCTGCTCAAGCAGCAACCGCAAGACAGCCACAAACTCTACAGCTTGCATGCGCAGCCTGCCGGGTTAATCCTTACGATGGGCACACCTTACACCTGGTTTTGGAGCAGGCGGCAATCCTGATGCAGCAGCAACCTAAGGAAGTGTTCGTAGACTTGGGTTATCGCGGTGCAACTGTCCCGGCTGGGGTCAAGGTCTATCACCGCAAACTCAGACGCGGCATTACCACGCGGCTGAAACGCGATATTCGGCGACGCAGCGCCATCGAACCGGTAATCGGGCATATGAAAAACGACGGCCGCCTTCGCAGAAACTGGCTGCAAGGCACAGAAGGCGATGCCTTTCATGCTATCCTCTGCAGGTTGCGGACACAACCTGCGGATGATCCTGAGGAAGCTGCGACTTCTTCTTGTCTTGATTTTCCTGCGCTTGGATTGGCCATCAATCAATGATGACAGAACTGATCATCCCCTTGCTGGCGCATATGCCTGAAAATAGAATTGTTCAGGGGGGACTATGCTATGTTCCGCTACAGCGTTGCAGCAGGTGAATGAGAACAAAGGTGGCAGCGTGAGAAAATTGATAAAAAATTAATCAATATTTATTCATAGTTATTGAACTTGCGTATTAGCAATTTCGTGGATAAATCACTACGGATTATTTTCGGATTTTGTATCCTGTTTTTAGCATTCGCAATGTGCACCACGATACCACTAGGAACCATGCCACCAGAATCCCAAGGCTAAGGTAAGGTGAAACATCCGAGACGCGAAAGAAGCCGTAGCGAAACCCGTCTACCATGTAGAAAAACGGATTCATATACGATAATCCTTGCCAGAATGGAGGCAACGAGGAGATCGTATAGAATACCCCCGATAAAAATGTCAGTGGCAGGATGATAAAGTTTTGCAACGCAGCAAGCTGTTCAAATTTTTCCGCCCAAATACCCGCAATGATGCCTAAGGCACCCAGCAACGCAGCGCCTATCAAGGCAAATGTGAATACCCATGCGAACGAGTACAGGGGAAGTTCAAAAAACGCCAGCGTCACCACGTAGATACCCAGTCCTACCAGCAAACCACGAACGACCGATGCTAGTACATAAGCAGTGAATATCTCCTGGTAAGAAAGCGGCGATAACAACATGAAGATGTGATTACCCGAGACCGTCGATTGAATCAGGCTTGATGAGGAGTTAGCGAAAGCGTTCTGCAACAGAGCCATTATCACCAATCCGGGGATCAGAAAAACCGTGTAGGTTACACCGGGATATACCTGCACTCTTTCTTCCAGCGCGTGAGAAAAAATCAATAGATAAAGCAAGGTAGACAGTATGGGTGCAAATACGGTCTGGAGGCCGACTTTCCAGAATCGCAGCAGTTCCTTGTAGAGCAATGTAAGAAATCCATTCATACCGATGCAGATTCCAAACTCTCTGTTCCGTGCATGAGTTTTACGAACACTTCTTCCAGATCAGGTTGCAATATCTGCATATCCAGAATTTGGGTCTGGGCCGCGTGTAGTGCTGACATTACATTTTCAAGCTGAGAGTATCCCTCGATCGCCAGAATGTAGGAGCCTTGGTCGTGGTTGATTGTCAGTAACTGTAACGCTGTTGGCAGCGTATCGGGAGATAACCGCAGGCGTACCCGGAGTCCGGAAATATTGCTGATGAGATTTCTGACACTGTCAAGAACAACGACACTGCCATTTTTGAGCATTGCCACGCGGTTGCATAAAGCTTCTGCTTCTTCGAGATAATGCGTAGTGAGTACAATGGTATGACCGTTGCGGTTTAATTGCTTGATGAAACGCCACAAGGATTGGCGCAATTCTACATCTACACCTGCGGTGGGTTCATCCAAAATGATTACCGGGGGTTTGTGGACCAATGCTTGGGCTACCAGTACGCGCCGCTTCATGCCGCCGGACAACGAACGCATGTTGGTATCGGCCTTATCGGAAAGGTCAAGATGGTGGATTATCTCGTCTATCCAGCCGTTATTGTTCTTTATGCCGAAATAGCCGGATTGAAACACAAGCGTTTCCCGAACGGTAAAGAACGGATCAAATACCAACTCCTGCGGCACCACGCCCAGCATGCGACGTGCTTCACGGTACCCGGTGACGACATCATGCCCCATTACCCTGACACTGCCGCTGCTGGCAAGGGTAAGACCTGCGATGATATTGATCAGCGTCGTCTTTCCCGCCCCATTAGGGCCAAGTAAAGCAAAGAATTCGCCGACATTGATTTCGAGATCAACGCCGTACAAGGCATGCAACGTACCAAAGCGCTTATGCACCTGTCTAACTTCAATTGCCGGTATCATGAAGGAAACTCCTTTTCAGATGGAGGAATGACAATTACATATCGCCCGACTATACGGCTTTCGGACTCAACTACCACGCAGGCTGCCGCACCACGCATCATGGCCACGTTCGAGCACTTATAAATCCTGATGGAATCCCGCTGGTCAAGAACAAAGGTGAGTTTCATTATATTGAGCGATCATCCTGTTACCGGGAATAGGCCTCAGCATAGCCATTCATTTTCAGTGCTTGCGCTGTTTGCATGAGTTTACGAAATTCGTCGAGCAACAGCTCCGACCCCGGTGTCCGGCAAGTTCTGAAGCAAGTACAACTCCGGGGAATGAACGATGCTGGATGAGGCGCCTTGCGAGAAATAGTTGCTCAGGTATTGATCGAAAGAGATTTCATCCGTGGTCTCGAGCTGTTTCTGTTGCGCCAGCGATGCCTCGACCTGGAGATCAAAATTCCTCTTTATTGCTGCATCCAGCGCGGCATTCCTGAAATAACGGGTGTAATCCTGGGACTTCTGCAATACCAGCTCGGTAATTGACATCTTTTGCGCGCGCATGACTGTCAGCATCCTTGCTGAAGCTGTCAACTCGGGAGAGCGAATTTTTTCGATCTGCTGATGCAATGCGCGGGTGTAGGGAATATCGGCATTGCCGCTATCCAAGATCTCGCAGATCTCCTGCATCTGCTCACACAGCATCAGGGCCCACTGCCGCAGCGGGACTTCACGCCTGTTGTCCAGCAGCTTAAGCTTTGGATCCCTGCCACGATTAGCCACCAACAATGCGTTATTGCTGATCTCGGCATGCTGCTTCAAGTCATGCCCCGAATTGGACTGGAACAAACAGAAAAGACTTAGCGTCTCAAGAAAACGCGTGGTTTCGATTGCTATGCCCGCAGGTTCAAACACATCAACATCCACGGAGCGTATTTCAACATATTGAATTCCCCGACTTCCCAGCGCCTGTAGCGGCCTCTCTCCGGATCGCGTCGGCTGTTTCGGCCGCACCGAAGTGTAATACTCATTCTCGATTTGCAAGAAATGAGTATTCAATTGTCGATACCGGTTGCTTGCCTTAATCCCGATTTTTTCATACCCAAGATAAGGTATCATCGTTGCCTTGCTCAAATCCCGTATGTATTCCTCGAGGCTGTTGAAGGAAATATGAAACATTGATTGAACGGGATTCAAATAGCCTATCTCGCTCATCCTCAACGAGGTGGCAAAGGGTTTGTAGCAGGAAGTCTCGTCAAATTCCTGTAACGTACGGGAATAAACAGAGTTGCGACTATCCAGGAAATTTTTGCTCACTGCCGGGGACGAGCCGAATAAATATAGGATAAGCCAGCCATAACGCTGCAGGTTTCTGATCATTCTCATATAAGCCTGCGTCGTGAAGGATTGCAGATCGCCGACATTTTTCATCGAATGCTGGTATTGCGGCCAGAATGCTTCGGGAAGCGAATAGTTGAAATGGATCCCGGCGATGACCTGCATACAGCGGCCATAGCGATAGCTTAAGCCCTGTCTGTAGATGTGCTTCATCCTCCCGACATTGGATGAACCATATTCGGCGATGGGAATGGCAGAATCCTGCAAATCGCCGACAGGCATACTGGCCGCCAGCAACAATTCGTCATTGATATTGGCGCAGACATATTTATGCAAGTCCATCAAGGAACCCAGCACTTCTGTTTCATCTGATAATGCTGGCGTGATCAACTCAAGTAAGGCTTCAGAATAATCAGTTGTAATACTCGGATGAGTCAACGCGGCTCCAAGCTGAAGCGGATGAGGTGACAATGATATTGATCCCTCCCGATTAATTCGGAGGCTTTCTTTCTCGATGCCTTTCAAGCCATGAATTAATGACGGCCAAAGAGATTCGTCGATAGTTGTTGGTCGCTCGCTGCCAGATAATTGTTTTGACATTTATTCTTTCCGATATTCCTTGCAATAAACAAGTAGTGAAAGTATAGGCTTGGAAGCGGACAGGTGGTAGTCTGCTGATTCAGTTATCAGAGTTCTGTTTTTGAAACGATGAGGGTTGCAATAGCAGAAATGGATCCGTTGCGCAGGTTCCGGTGGCTTTCTTAGTCCTCATGCAGCACCTCGAAACGCTGTGCGAGAAAATCGATCAATGCCCGCACGGATGGCAGAAGACCGCGTCGGGACGGAAACACCGCATGAATGATTATCCGGCGAGGTGTCCAGTCGGGTACCAGTTTGACCAATAGACCAGCCGTCAGCTGGTCTCGTACCGCAATCACTGGCAGTTCTACTACGCCAACACCGGCCACAGCGGCATCTCTTAGCGCAACCATGTCCGTCGTCACAAAGCGTGGCGTGTGATGAAGCGTAACGTTTGCACCATCTGGCCCAAGCAGCGCCCAGGCGTGGACTTGTTGCAGGATCCCCAGACTAAGGCTTGGCCAGTTGTTCAACGCAGCGGGTGTAGCAGGAAAACCGAGCTTTTGTACAAGGATGGGGCTGGCCACTAGGCATTGGCTCCGATCAGCTAGGATGCGCATGACCAGATCACTGTCCTGTAAAGGTGGATGGCGCACGCGCAGAGCAACATCCACCGACTCACTGACCAAATCGACACGTCGGTTGGTCGCCTCCATCTGCACCGTGACGTGCGGATAGCGCACCATGAAATCGGCCAGCATTGCTCCCACATAAGCATTCACCAGCGGTATGGGGCATGTCATCCGAATTACACCCCGGGGTTCGGCTGTTAGCGTATCTATTGTTTCCTGAGCTCTTTCGGCTTCTACCAGCATCGCTTTGCAACGCATGTAATAAGCCTCGCCGGCATCGGTAACTGCAAAGTGACGTGTCGAGCGCTGGATCAGGCGCACACCCAAGCGTTCTTCCAGCTTGGCGATGCGGCGGCTAAGCTTCGATTTCGGCATGCCCAAGGCCCGGCCTGCCGGAGCAAAGCCGCCATGATCCACGGCTTGGACGTAGTAGTAGAGATCATTCAGGTCTTGCATAAGAGCTACCGATAGTTTCAAAAATAGAACTCTGATACCCGAATCAGCAGACTACCACCTGCCCGTCTCCAGGTCTATACTTTGACCACTTGCTAATCGCAAGCAATATTTGCCAATTGCGCTAGCAAGCCGTTCCCTACTGAAAGAAGTGGTAGTGAGTTAACCAAAAAGAGTATTGAAATGGCAATAAGGTATCGAAGGTTGCAGCAATTATCCAGAAACAGGTATTCGTGCTTCCAATATGCCGTCATCGCACGAATCAGCGATGTATAAGTTTGGCCTGCTGGATCTGCTTAGAAAAGCACTATTCTGAAACGGGCCTCAAACCTTCCCTGGCAGTTGAAGTATATGCAATATTAAATGATGTAACGAGATTTATCCTCATTTGATATTTATGGATAATGAAGCGAATGCAACTTGGTACTACTGCCGGCAGCACATCAGTACTATGCCTTTAATAAGGCACCTCTTAACATTAATTTGCAATGCAGAAGGAGTTTTACCATGTCCACACAATTAAACGTCGAGCGCACGCTGTACGGATTCTGGCTCTCGCCTTATATGTGCCAAGTTGCGCATGTCCTCTCGGAAACCGGTCTAGCTTATCGCTATGAACGAGTGTCTCCGTTTCAAGGGAGCACGCTCACGCCAGAGCACATAGAACGAAATCCTCTTGGGAAAATTCCCACTCTTAGGGATGTCAATGATATTGATATTTCGGAAAGTCACGCAATCTGTCGTTATCTCGCGAGAATCTACCCAGAAGCACGAAAATTTTATCCTATTGATGATCCGATGCTCTGTGCAGAGGTCGATGCTAAGAATGATTTCATCACTTTCTCCATAGCAGGCCCATTCTTCAACTGGTTTGTTGTCAGCGGATATTTTCCAAAAGCTTGGAAACTCAAGGTTGAAAAAGAAGCACATATCTATCATCTTTGTTCTGCCTTTTTAAGCAAAATGTGGCTATCTCGATTAGTCAACGGCTCGAGAATGGAGCCATTCCTGCTAGGGAAAGAGCCCTTTCTACCAGATTTCCAGTTGTTCTACACGCTCGAGCTTAGTCAAATGTTTTCCGAGTTGTTTGAAATGCCCGAGATGCATCTGTTTCGAGATAATCCTGCATTACAGGCGTTTTACGATGCCATGTGCGAGCGTCCTGCTACCCGTGAAATACTCGCGGCTAAAGAAGCAGAACTCGATGTTACAAAGAAGGAGCTCTTTGGAGGGTTTGGAGAAGCCTATCTTAGTAAGCATATTGACAAAAAAATCCTTGGAGGGCTATTCGGACGTGAAATCTGACAACATTAATATCATAGTTGCGCTTGAGATTTCAGGCGATGACTATATTTCATGGTGTGTTGAATTAAAACAAACCGGACAGTCAACTATCATGGTAGCAGCAAATTGACCTGATCAATGATTCGCTTATAAGGCGTTTTAGCGTGGTACGGCTTGTGATAGCGAGTCCCCATGCGATCCTATAATGTGTACAATGATTGGAGTCTGAGTATCCTTGGCCGGTAATCAATGTAACAAATCCTGTAGTATCTAACTTGCTCTTACTAAAGGGTTTTCTGAGCACATGCAAAATCATCTGGAAAGTAATGTCATACGGCGCGTGATGGTAGGCACCGACCGCTCCGAAACCGCTGACCAGGCCGTCCACTGGGCCGCCGGGTTTGCCGACCGCTACGATGCAGAGCTGTTCGTGGTACAGGTGGTGGTGACGCAGTATCCGTCCGCCACAGAATTCGGCGAAGCCGAACAAACGCGCGCTGCGGCTGACAACAATGACCTGACGCACTTCGCGCGGCAGGTCGCCGGGGACCGCGGTCATGCCCGGGTCGTCATTGATGCTGATCCGGCATTGGCGATCGTCCATGCTGCTGAGCAGGAAGCAGTCGATGTACTAGTGGTCGGCAATTTTGGCATGGCGGGTCGAAAAGAGTTTTTGCTCGGTAACATACCGAATCGCATCAGTCACAGTGCTCACTGCACCGTGATTATTGTAAACACCGCGCACTCTACCGGTGAGCATGCATCGGGCTCGGTGCGAGCTCATCTATCTAAGGGTGACACCCCGTCTTTTGAGCCTCCACTGGTAGCGCGTGCTACGCATATCGCAGCCGTGATGGCGAAACATGGCCTCACAGAGCTGTTCGGCCAATCCAACGAACCGGATATGTCCATCCGTCGTCAGCGGGCCAAACGCTTGCGTGCCGCTTTGGAAGAACTGGGACCGATATTCTCGAAACTCGGGCAAGTGTTATCAACCCGTCCCGATCTCCTTCCAATCGAATATATTGAGGAGCTTACCCTGTTGCAATCCCGCGTGCCGCCAATGACTGAGAGCGAGGTTGTCCGGGTTTCTGAACAGGAATTGGGAGTCCCGTGGGAGGATGTATTCAAGTCGATCGACCCGAAGCCCCTCGCCGCCGGCACAATCGCTCAAGTCCATCGTGCGACACTCGAAAGTGGTGATCGGGTCGTAGTCAAGGTCCAGCGCCCCACCGCTCGTGCTGATATCGAACAGGATCTCGCTCTGCTCGAAGTGTTTGCGGAGAAAGTCGGAAAGCGTCCTGCGCTCAATCAGGTGATCGACATGGAGGCCGTGTTCAAACACCTCTCCACCTCGCTCCATCGTGAACTCGACTTCCGTCAGGAGGCCGGCAACATTGAGCGGATGCAGGCGGTGCTCGCAGGCTATGATCGCCTTGCTGTACCCAAAGTACATCGGGATTTGTCCACGTCCCGATTATTGGTGATGGAAGAGATCCAGGGCATACCGATTAAGCAGGCGCCAGCTGGCCCAGAGCGCATCCAGGCCGCTCGCCAATTGTTGGAGAGCTACTACAAACAGATCATCGTTGATGGCTTCTTCCACGCCGACCCTCACCCAGGCAATCTGATGTGGTGGAAGGACTGCATCTATTTTCTCGATTTCGGAATGGTCGGCGAGGTAGGAGCCGATCTCCGCGAGCATCTCTTGTTAATGTTGATGGCTCTGTGGCAGGAAGATGCCGGGTTTCTCACCGATGTCACATTGATGATGACGAGCGGCGTCAATAATGGCGATCTCGATGCGGCCAAATTCCAGAGCGAGATCGGGGAAGTGATGGCAAGATATCGCACAGCCTCGCTTGCCGAGATGCAGATCGGGCCGCTTCTGCAAGAAATGAGCGCGGTCTCATTACGACACGGGGTGCCGCTACCGGCTTCGCTCACGCTCGCCACAAAGGCGCTTGCGCAGGTACAGCTGGCAACTGCCGAGCTCGATCCAGCACTTGATCCTTATGACGTAGCAGGCAAGTACTTGATACGCTTGATGGTCAAACGCATGAGTGTCGCGCTCAATCCAAAGACATTTGTGTATCAATCGCAGAAGCTGAAAGTACGGGTTCTGCGTGTGGTAGAGGCGGTCGAAAACCTCGTCGGTGTTCGACCTGGTGGCTCAAAGCTTGCGGTGAACTTCCAAGCCAATTCGCTGGAGGATATAGTGCGTCACACGGGACAACGGCTGGCACTCGGCCTGACCGCTGCTGCAAGTGTCCTGGCCAGTGGATTCACGGCCACATCGATGGTTGTTTCCGAATGGGTGCCGATAACATTCGGGGTCGTCGCAGGTCTGCTGATCCTTGGCCTAGTTATCGATCTGCTGCGAGGGCGTTGACGATAAAATGGTTCAAGATACAAGGCTGTTCAGTGTCGAAGATTTCTTGTCACTGCGCTTGATCGAACGCAACACGGCTTTCTCGATCAGGTAGGCGATGACTGTCATTGCCATACCAATCAGTCGGTGTTCCATTTTTCGAGTAAAAGACCTTTTAGAGATCGTATTCATGGAAGTATTGTTCATCATAGGTCTATTAATAATTAAAGGATTACGATCCGCAACGATTAAATTTTTAAGCTCAATGCAGTTAATCCCACCCTTGTCGAGCCGGAATATCCACCAATTATGGTGCCCATGATGAATGATCGTATAACAGCATGGCTGGATAATCTTGGTCTCAGTATATATCTTGAGTCGTTTCAGCGCAATGCGATCACTTGGGATGTTCTAACCGAGCTGAATGAGGGTGATCTGGAGGCGCTGGGGGTCTTATTGGGACATCGAAAAATACTCTTGCGCGCGATCGCTCAATTGTCACAGAGCGCTGCAATTATAAGCCCGGAGTTTATACCCGTTAACGTCATTCCTGAAGAACAACCGTTCCCTCCCGAACGAGATCAAGCAGAACGTCGCCAGTTGACGGTGATGTTTTGTGATCTTGTGGATTCGACAGCACTGTCTAGCCGGTTGGACCCTGAAGATCTCCAGGATGTGATCCGACGGTTTTTAGACGCCTGTAGCCAAGCGATTGGTCAGCTAAATGGCTATATCGCAAAATATATGGGGGATGGGATGTTGGTCTATTTTGGATACCCTCATGCCCACGAAAATGATGCGGAACGAGCGGTCCATGCCGGACTGGCTATTCTAGACACAGTGAGAGCGCTTAATCTAGACAATTCCCATCCACAATTTGGTATTTCTGCACGAATCGGGATCGCCACTGGTCAAGTCGTAGTCGGCGAACTAATGGGGCAGGGCATCGCCAAGGAACGGTCAGTGTTCGGTGAAACCCCAAATCTCGCCGCTCGCCTCCAAGCACTGGCTAAACCCAATCAATTGATCATTGATCCGGCAACGAAACGGCTTGTCGGAAACGAATTCGAGTTCTTGGATCTTGGCGCCTTTTCGCTGAAAGGGTTCGACACACCTATCCAGGTCTGGCAGATTCTGAGTATCAGGCTATCGGTCAGCCGGTTTGAGTCCTATCGATCCAGCCAATTAGCTAAATTCGTAGGTAGAGAACAGGAAATTTCACTCCTATTGGGCCGCTGGCGGGAAGCCGCCGACGGCGAAGGACAGGTCGTACTTCTGAGCGGTGAGGCAGGCATCGGAAAATCGAGGATTGCCCGTAGTTTGTGTGACCGCCTTGCAAATGAACGGCACCAGACGATTCAGTTTCAATGTTCACCGTACCATACCAATACGGCGCTCTATCCGGCGATCAATTTTCTGCGGCAGGCAGCGGGACTGGCCAGTCAAGACAGCACCCAGGCGCAACTGCAAAAGCTCGATGCTCTGGTTCGCGAAAGCGGAATCGAGAACCAGAGTACGGTGTCATTGCTGGCGGATCTGCTCTCGATCCGCGGAGATCACTGGAATCCGCTGCCCAATGTGTTATCCGAAAAACGCAAGGACATGACGCTGGAAGCACTCGTGCAATATTTACAAGGGCTGGCCGATCACGATCTCGTGTTGTTCATTGTGGAAGATGCCCATTGGCTTGATCCAACAACGCTGGAACTCATGACGCGTATCATTGGCCGCATCCGGCAGATGTGCGTGTTGTTATTGATAACATCTCGACCCGATTTCAAACCGGTGTGGTCGGAATATAGTTACGTGACGTCACTGACGCTCAGTCGGCTCCCACGTCGACATAGCGCTGAACTCGTTTCGACAATGACAGGAGGAAAAGTGCTTCCGCTCGAGGTGCAGCAGGCGATTCTGGCTAAAGCCGATGGCATACCTCTCTATATCGAAACGTTGACGGAAAATGTGCTGGGATCCGGGCTTCTGGCTGAGGAAAACGATTCATTTACTTTGAAGTGCCCCCTCAAAGGATTGCCCATTCCGGACAGTCTGCAAGCGTTGCTCATGGAACGAGTGGACCGATTGGGGTCGGCCAAAGAAATTATCCAAACCGGAGCAGCAATAGGGCGTGAATTTACCTACGAGCTATTACAGGCTACGGTCGAAATTCCGGACAGCCAGTTGAAAAAAGCCCTCGACCTAATCGTCGCGTCTGGACTCATATTCCAAGAGGGCGAGATACCCCTTGCGACCTATCATTTTAAGCATGCGCTGGTCCAAGACGCGGCCTACAGCACCCTACCCAAGAAACCCCGGTGGCTACTTCATACTCGAATCGCCAAAACACTGGAGAACCAATTCTCCGAGCGAGTAAACATGGAACCGGAACTCCTAGCCTATCACTATGAACAAGCAGGTTTGGCTGGTCCAGCCGTTGATTATTGGCATCGCGCGGCTCGTCGCGATGCGGAGCGATCAGCCAATATTGAAGCGCTCAATCATTTTAATAGGGCGCTAGATTTACTAAAGGAACTTCCGGAAGGACTGGAGCGGAATACCTTGGAGTTGGAACTCCTGCTTACACGCGGAAGCCCACTGCTGGCCGTCAAAGGCTATGCATCCGACGACATGGAACATAATTATCAAAGAGCGAAGGATTTGTTATCGGAGCAAAGCAGCTCTGTAGATCAGTTTCGAGTCATTCGGGGATTATGGGTCGTTCATATGATCAGAGGGCACCTCGTCAATGCGCGTGGTCTGGCCGAAGATCTCCTCGCGCTGGCTCACCGCGAACAAATCCCGGATCTGCTGATTGAGGCTCACCATGCTGTAGGAGCGATCAACCTATTTTTTGGTCGATTCGATGAAGCCAGAATCCACCTATCCACCGCAAAATCCCTTGACGTTCCGGATAGACACCGCTCGCAGGTCTTCTTCTACGGACAAGATTCTGGAATAACTGCGAGGATTCTGCTTGCCAGGACTTTATGGATATTAGGTGAGCTTGATCAAGCTGAAACACTGGCTTTGGAGACGATAGGTATGGCGAGAGCATTGGAGCACCCATTCACTCATGTTTTTACTCTCATTTTTCTTGCCTGGATCTACGCCGGTGCCCGCAAAGCAAAGAAAACACTGGAGTTCACCGATGAAGCAATCGCGGCTTCAACACAATACTCATTTGAATTGGGATTGGCGTGGGCGACAGCCTCTCAAGGTTGGGCATTGGCCAACATAGGACAGGGAGAAGAAGGTCTCGCCAAATTAATTAATGGGCTTTCTGCGACTCGAGCTACAGGTGCGATTACTAACAACACGTCTACATTGGCGTTACTGGCAGAAATCTATTTACGTAGCGATAGAATTGACGAAGGCTTGGGTGTCATTGAGGAAGCGCAGAAACTTGCTGTCACTGGAGGAGAATTATTTTGGCAAGCGGAGTTGTTTCGACTGAAAGGCGAACTGCTGCTGGGGCAGTCCGACAAATCAGTCCAAGAAGCAGAAGAGTGTTTGTGTGAAGCCTTAAAAATTGCTCAGGATCAGCATGCAACAATGTTTGAGCTTCGAGCCGCCACGAGCCTGGCTAAACTTTGGAGAAAACTCAATAGAGCCGATGATGCCAAACGTGTCTTACATTCTATTTACTCCAGGTTCAACGAACAAGTCGACAACCTCGACTTGATTGAAGCCAAAACAGTTCTAGAACAGCTTAGTGATACGTAGAACTTAAAATCTGAAATTGGAGTTGTTCCAATTTGACGGACATTTTTTTCATGCTCAGGATTATCTCGGTAATGAGGCAAATGGCATGTTTTTAACCTTTGGTATTACTTTTTATTATGAGACTGCGCGGAAATATAATCAAATCCTATGGAATTTGTCATGTCAAACGAAAAAGTTCAAGATGAAGCTGAGTTTCTGGAGCGACTCTCGAGTGATTTAAAGCCCTTTTATGAGCCGCGTTTACCCTATCACAACTGGGATGAGCATATTGAACATGGTCTTGGCATCATCGACAGCCTTTGTGAGCAAGAAAAGGCCAAAGGCAATCCAATTAACTCCTTCATCGCCAAGGTTGCTTACATGGGCCATGACGCTGGTTTCCCACATGATCTCATAACGCCAGATATCTGGAAAAAGCATGGCAGTAAAGAGGGGTATTCAACCCATATAATGGATGTTCTCTTGCAAAATTACGGGCTTGAAGAATCGTGTATTCGAGGTGTTCAAACATGCATCATGTTTACAAAGATGGGTGAACAGCTGCCAGAAGATATAGATGAAGAACTTGGTAACACAGCTAAAGCTGTGCGCACAGCTGATCTTTCTCACATCTTTGGACCTTATAAGGACTTTGTCATCGATAGCTTCAAGCTCATGGAAGAGGGCAAAATGTATGGCCGAGAAACAGTCTTGGCAGAATTTAAAGATAGAACCAGATTTGTGCTTACAAATTACTTGAACCTCGGTTTTATTCCTTCTGGTGCTTACAGTATTGCTGATGGCATGAAAAATATTGAACGCTTTGGTAAAGATTCACCAAGTCGTTTATTGAAAGTTGTCGGGAACCAGGCAAACCGTTTCGCAAGTCTAGTAAAATGAGAAGCTGCTTTTCTGTCAATTTCGCACTATTCATCGTTATTCGCCCTGTGCAGCCTCAAATCACGAAAACAACCGTCTGCGCCACCTTGAAATACGTTTACTACCTATAACCGTACAGTCACGGCTGTGTCTTTTATTTATCTTTCCAGATGGCATAGATCAGCAAAGCCCATGCGCTGAGGAATGAAACACCACCAAAAGGTGTGATCATGCCAAGCCCGCGAATTCCGGTCAGACTTAATACATAGAGACTTAAACTGAATAAAACAATACCGACCAACATTAACCAACCGGATATCGGAATTAAGCGGGATTTGGGAAAGTGCAGTAATAGCAGACCAATAATGAGAATCCCGAAAGCATGATAAAAATGGTATTGAATACCTGTTTGATACACTGCCAGCATATCGGCGGAGAGCATTTTTTTCAGGCCGTGCGCACCAAAAGCACCCAATGCAATGCAGAAGAAGGTATTAATAGCACCCAGAATCAGGAAAGTTTTTGGCATTGACAATATATCCTTGTTGAATAAAGAGAAGTTAACGCTAGGTCTATGAGGTTTAATTAAGAATTCTTTGCTTGAGTGACATTCGCTTCACACATTCCGTGCGCGAATTTTACCTGAATTCTATCGCCGGGATGAATTTGTTTACTGTCACAGATTGCCGTGCCGTGCATGGAATAGGTGATGCTATAACCACGTTCGAGTACCGATTGCGGATTCAGATGCGATAACTGCGTTTGTAAATGTTGTTGCCGGACAGCGAGTGTTTCAAAATAGCGTGAATAAGTATAGCGGAAACGTGCAGTCAGTTCTTTTTGCTGTTCTTCTAAACGGGCAACATCAGGACTGGCAGCCGCCAAATGCTGATTGAACTCAAGTAATTTCCACCGTTTCTTGTCAACTTGATGTGTCCAGGCGTTGATAAGACGATCCTGTAAATACTGTAAATGAATGAGCTGCTGCTTGATCCGGTCTCCCGGATAGATTAAACGATGTGTCAGAATATCCATCTGCTGCATCGCGTATTCAATGCGATGCAGTGTAACGCGGTATATGCGCTGATGCAGTGCATTCAAGCGATGGATTAATTCCTTCTGATCCTTACTGGCCAGTTCGGCAGCACCGGTTGGTGTGGGTGCGCGAATGTCGGCGGCAAAGTCCGCAATGGTGAAGTCCGTTTCATGACCAATGCCGCTGATAATCGGTATACTACTGGCGGCAACCGCGAGCGCTACGATCTCTTCATTAAAAGCCCATAAATCTTCAATGCTGCCACCGCCGCGGCAAAGTATCAGCACATCACACTCCGCTCGTTGACAAGCAATTTTAATTGCATCGGCGATACTGTTAGCTGCTGTTTTTCCTTGCACCAAGGTAGGATAGATGATGATAGGCAGTGATGGCATACGGCGTCGTAATGTTGATAGGACGTCACGTAATGCTGCGGTATCCGGAGAGGTGATAATGCCGACTTGCCGGGGAAATGAAGGTGGCGCTTTTTTATTCGCGGGACTGAAGAGTCCGGCTTTTTCCAATTTGGATTTAAGTTTCTCAAATGCTTCAAATAGTTCACCTAAACCGGCACGCCGCATGGTTTCAATATTTAACTGAAAATCACCGCGTGGCTCATACAGGGTAACCAGTGCCAGTACTTCGACTTGCATACCATCTTTAGGATTCCAATCAATATATTGATTTTTGTGGCTGAATAAAACGCAACGTACTTGCGCAGTAGCATCCTTGAGAGAAAAATACCAATGGCCTGACTGATAACGTTTTAAATTAGAGATTTCACCTTTTATCCACATTAAGGGGATGTTTTGTTCCAGAAATTGCTTGGTGTTACGATTTAACTCACTGACAGTCAGTACGTTATGAGAGTCACCAGGTATGATTGAGCGCAGATTCATTTTGCTATTTTGTAATAATCCACATGTCTTGCTGGAAATGCATGGTGTAACTTCAGGGTGTATGGAGATGGTGTAATATTGTTATAGCACTTTGTTTATTAACGGTATTGTAGATAGATTAATAAATAATCAGATTAAAAAAATTGTTTGAATCTGATAACTTAATGTGATTGTCCGTAATATATTCACAAACTTATCCACAGAAACTGTGGATAGAAAATGAGTTGCTTTCTTGCTGAAAACGTACTATCAAGATACATTACATGCCAAATTGATCACTTAGTTATAAAATAATCAAATCAGGTAATATCATAAGCCACAGAATGATACCTGGATCTACAGTTAGTGAGGAGATTATCGCGTGTTATCTTTGATTCAAGCAGCTGGCTGGCCGATCTGGCCAATCATTATTGCTTCCGTTGTTGCCATGGGTATTATTGTTGAACGTATGTGGACATTGCGTTTAAGTGTTATTTCTCCCAAAGAATTATTACCCAGGGTATTAAATGAGTATAAAAGAAATGGTGTAAACCTCGAGATGGTTGCGCGCTTACAGCAGCATTCGCCACTGGGAGAGATTCTTGCCGCCGGGCTTAAAAATGTTAAGAGCTCGCGAGAAGTCATGAAGGAGTCGATTGAAGAATCAGGTCGTGTGGTTGCGCATGATTTGAATCGTTATTTGACAACCTTGGGGACGATCGCTGCGCTGAGCCCGTTGATGGGCTTATTTGGTACGTTGGTGGGTATGATTGAAATCTTTGGTTCAAATTCTCCCGCCGGTAGTAACCCCGCACAGCTTGCCTATGGGATTTCTGTGGCGTTGTATAATGCTGCTTTTGGCATACTGGTTGCAATTCCAAGTATGATTTTTTACCGCTATTTTCGCTCCAGGGTGGATGATTTTATTATCGAGATGGAGTTGCAGGCTTTGAAATTAGTAGAAATTGTGCATGGCGAGCGAGAAAGTTAAGTAGTGATTTTTGTTAGTGTTGTGTTAGTTAATTTTTATAAGCATATCCAATTAAGACTGGCTGATTCTAGATCAGAAACTTTCTAAGATATTTTTAATGTCAAAACAGTCTTCAGGCTGCGGAGATTCTCTGGCAATTAAGAATTCGAGCTAATTTCGCCGAAGTGGCGAAGCATGATATTGAAGGAGTAGTGTATACTGCGGCTGAATCAATTTTGACCGGAAATATACGTAGGAACAAGCTGGTAAGTGCGACTTTGGAAGCAGATTTTACGAGATGCAAGGTTCTTGCTGCTGAAATGGAATGATTACTGAATAACGGGTTGATAATGTGCGCTTGTCTTCACTGAGAGAAGCTTGAAGGTTGATTGTTTTATAAGTTAATGAATGGGAATACTAGGATCTTGAGAAATACAAATTCGATAATAAATCATAACTATCTGATTGTTATTGTATTATTTCTCTGTGCTGCAATTTTTCAGGGTTGTGCAACAACGTCAAAGAATAGTGATCAGGGTTTAGATCCGATTGACCCACATGAGAAGGTTAATCGTGCCTCTTATGATTTTACCGATCGGGTGGATAGGGTGGTGTTTGAGCCCATTGTGAATACCTATATTGATTATGTACCTAATGCAGCGCAACGATCTATCGGAAATTTCTATGATAACCTGTCGTATCCTAATGTCGTTTTGAATGCATTTTTGCAAGGCAAGGTAAAACAGGGTTTCCAAGATAGCCTGCGTTTTTTTGTTAATTCGTCAGTAGGCTTATTTGGGCTTTTTGATATGGCTACTCATATGGGTTTAGAAAAGCATGATGAAGATTTTGGTCAAACATTGGGTGTATGGGGAGTGAATACCGGCTCCTATTTGTTTATTCCGTTTCTGGGGCCGAGCAGTGAACGTGATGTTTCAAGTATTCCTGTCAGTATCTTTACCAATGTGCTTTTTTACGCTGGTCTTGCAGTGGGTACATCATTTGCTGCACCGCTAACTATTCTGGGTGCTATCGATAAGCGTGCGCGTTTATCCGGTCCGATGCGCATTCGGGATGAGGCCGCATTGGATCCCTATTTATTTGTACGTGAAGCTTCTTTGCAGCAACGTGAATTTCTGATTCATGATGGTCAGCTACCATTAGATCTCTACTATGAGCCTTTTCAAGACAATCCCTTTGAGAAAGACAAAAAAAAGCAGGAATTGTGATCGGATTGAATCAATCCTCTGATGATCTGAATTGTCAGATAGCGGTAGAAAAGAATCTTGATGTGGAAAATCAAATAAGAGTCAGCCACTGCTGAATATCCAGTGAGAAATTTGTAACAGACAGAGAGTATTTGGAAAAATATGGACAGGCTTCAGAGAATATCGAATGTATCGCAGCAACAAGGTGATTTTACTGCTAGTGATGAAATGAATTCATCGTATACAGCATCAGACCTGAATCCAGGGGAAGTCAGTACCGATGAGCTGGAGAAGAAATTTACGCAAGCTCGCGCGGCCATGTTGTCATTACAAAATCCGGACGGGCACTGGTGTTTTCCGCTTGAGGCGGATTGCACCATCCCGGCAGAGTATATTCTGATGATGCACTTCATGGATGAAGTTGATGTTGTTCTGGAAAATAAAATTGCGCGTTTTATCCGTGATAAACAGGATATGACGCATGGCGGTTGGCCGCTGTATTACGGTGGTGCGTTTGACATCAGTTGTACCATTAAGTCGTATTATGCCCTGAAGCTGGTGGGCGATTCGACGGATGCTGCGCATATGGTGCGTGCACGAGAAGCTATTCTGGAACGTGGTGGCGCAGCAAAAGCCAACGTTTTTACCCGTTTGCTGCTGGCCATGTACAGTCAGATTCCGTGGCGAGGTGTGCCTGTTGTGCCTTCGGAATTGGTATTGCTGCCGAGCTGGTTTCCTTTTCACCTTAGTAAGGTTTCTTACTGGTCACGTACCGTGATGGTGCCTTTGTCTATTTTGTGCACAATGAAAGCATGTGCCGTTAATCCACGGCAAGTGCATATTCGTGAGTTGTTTATTGTTCCACCGGAAGAAGAAACGAATTATTTTCCAAAAGCGGAAACCCCGCTTAAGCGCATTTTTATGCTGGTGGAACGTATATTATCCCGTGTAGAACCCCGTTTACCTCAATCCATCAGGCAATATTCCATACGCCGTGCAGAAAGCTGGATTCTCGAGCGTCTGAATGGGGAATGTGGTATCGGTGCTATTTTTCCAGCCATGGTGAATGCGCATGAAGCTCTGACATTATTGGGCTATGCGTATGATCATCCCAATCGGGTGCAGTGCCGTAACGCGTTGCGCGGGCTGTTGGTCGATGAAGGAGAGCGCATTTGGTGCCAGCCATGTACCTCACCGGTCTGGGATACGGTGCTGACAAGCCTGGCGTTACAGGAGGATTCAACGACGGATCAGAAACCGGTGTTGCAAGCACTGGATTGGTTAGTGGAACAGCAGATTCTGGATGAACCCGGCGATTGGCGCGATAAACGACCGAATTTGCCGGGTGGCGGCTGGGCTTTTCAATATGCCAATCCGCATTATCCGGATTTGGATGATACCGCGGCTGTTGCTTGGGCGTTAGATCAGGGCGATGCACAGCGTTACCAGAAGACGCTGGACCGTGCAGCTAATTGGTTGTTTGGCATGCAATCGAAAAATGGCGGTTTCGCAGCTTTCGACATCGATAATACCTATCATTATCTCAATGAAATTCCCTTTGCTGATCATGGTGCATTGATTGATCCGCCCACCAGCGATGTGACAGCGCGCTGCGTTGGTTTTCTCGGGAAATATGGTAAGCAGCATCACCAGCATGCGGTGCTGCGCGGTATCAGCTTTTTGCTGCAGGAGCAAGAGTCAAGTGGTGCCTGGTTTGGACGCTGGGGTACTAATTATATTTATGGTACATGGTCTGTCCTGGAAGCATTACAGTTGGCAAAATTCGATATGCAGCATACGTCGGTGTGCCGTGCCGTAAAGTGGTTAAATTCCGTGCAAAGAGCCGATGGCGGTTGGGGGGAAACGAACGATTCCTACCTGGATGATAAGCTGGCGGGTCAGTTTTCTGAGACCAGCACTGCGTTCCAAACAGCTTGGGCGGTACTGGGTTTAATGGCGGCCGGTGAAGTTAACAGTGAATCTGTACGCAAAGGCATCAGCTACTTGCTGCGCAATCAGTCAAGTGATCACTTATGGGAAGACCCCTGGTTTACAGCTCCTGGTTTTCCGCGTGTTTTCTATCTGCGTTATCACGGTTATTCAAAATTCTTTCCACTCTGGGCGCTGGCACGTTACCGTGCACTGACCAGAACAGTAGCTGCGTGTATGTAACTGGCCTGGTGACGGCCTTGCGAGCTGAAGCCAGTTGCATCTCATCAACGCATATTCCATTTAATGAAAAGATTAAGATCAACGACCACGCGGTTTTGTGGTTAAGTGGTATGGGTGCGCAGGCAGCACGAGCAGCGGCAGAAGGGCTGTGTCAGCACGGCGTTACCGCGCTGGTGAGTTTCGGTGTCGCCGGTGCATTGGATTCCAAATTAAAACCAGGTGATCTGGTGTTGCCGGATTTTATCCATGCCGATGAACAGTTGCCGGTTGCCGTGGCATGGCGCGATCGATTGCAAAGTTTGTTACCTGCCGATATCACTATTGTTAATGGGATATTAGCAAACAGCACAATTCCATTGACAAGTACAAAAATAAAGCTGGATCTGGCGCAGGCAACGAGCGCTTGTGCGGTGGACATGGAGAGCGGTGCAATTGCTGAAGTAGCCGCCACAGCAGGCATTCCGTTTATTGCTGTACGTGTCATTATCGATCCGGTGCAATTTTCGCCGCCGGAAGCACTTCTTGGTGCGGTGTATCCGGATGGTGGTGTAAATCCAGTGCGCCTACTTACATTATTGCTGAAACGTTCAGTGCATTTGAGCACACTGATGAAGATGGGAGCCGGTATGCGCACTGCACGAAAAACACTATCACGTGTGATTCAATCGGCCGGTGCTGGATTGGGTAGTTCAGCAGCCGATCGGTCTGTGTAAAATTCAAGTTTCTACTGCGATTGCAGTTGCAGTGTAGCCAAACGCGCATACAGTGCACTCGATTGCAGCAATTCGGCATGTGTCCCCAATGCATCCAGATGGCCATGATCGAGCACGGCAATGCGGTCGGCGGATTGTACGGTCGCCAGGCGATGGGCGATAACCAATGTGGTTCGATTGTGCATCAGTCGTTGTAATGCTTGCTGCACCCAATGTTCACTTTGCGCGTCCAGTGCGCTGGTTGCTTCATCCAACAACAGAATCGGTGCGTCGGCCAACAGCGCGCGCGCAATAGTCAGTCGTTGTTTTTGTCCGCCGGACAAACCCAATCCTGAATCGCCCAGAAGCGTTTGATAACCTTGCGGCAGCTTACAGATGAAATCGTGCGCATAAGCTGCTTCGGCAGCAGCTGCCACTTCGGCGTCGGTTGCATCTGGGCGAGCATAGCGTAGATTGTCGCTAATGGTGCCAAAAAATAGCACAGGGTTTTGCGACACCAGTGCAAAGCACCGGCGTAAGGCAAAAAGATCCAAGTGTCGGATATCAATTCCTTCCAGTCTGATACAACCGGATTGACTATCAAAAAAGCGCAGCAGTAAATCAAACAGTGTTGATTTGCCGGCACCGGAAGGACCAACCAGTGCCAGCGTTTCTCCTGCCCGAATATGCAGTGTCAGATTATTGATGGCAAGTATCTCTGGGCGGGAAGAATAGGCAAAATGCAATCCATCAATCTCGATATTGCCGGATACTTTAGGCAATGGACAAGATTGCTCGGGAGATTGAATCAGATTAGGAGCCTGTAATAACTCCATCGTTCGTTCGGCAGCACCAGCGGCGCGTTGCAACTCGCCGATGACTTCCGAAATGGAAGCGACAGCCGAACCCACAATGACGCTATAGAAAATAAAAGCAGCTAGTTCACCACCGCTGATGCGACCTTCAATCACATCAATGCCACCTACCCATAGCATCAGACCTACCGCACCCAGCACCAATACGATGACAATAGTGACGAGTAGTGCGCGCTGCGTAGTGCGCTGTTTCGCAACTGCAAAAGCTTCTTCCACTTGATCGCGAAATTTGTGCTGATCGATGGATTGGTGGTTATAAGCCTGGACTGTTTTGATTTGTCCGAGCACTTCGCCCACATAAGCACCTACCGCAGCAATTTTGTCCTGACTTTGGCGCGACAGATGCCGCACCCGGCGGCCATATATCAGAATGGGCGCCACAACCAGCGGCACACAAATCATCACCAGCGCAGTCAGTTTTGCATTCGTGATGAATAACCAGATAATGCCGCCCAGCATCATAATCAAGTTGCGTAGCGCGAATGATACGGATGAGCCAATCACGGTTTGCAGTAAAGTCATATCAGCGGTCAGACGCGACTGAATTTCGAGGCTGCGGTTTTCCTCGAAAAACCCAGGATGCAGATGAATGAGATGATTGAATACCTTGCGGCGGATATCCGCAATCACCCGTTCGCCCAGCCAGGTGACCCAGTAATAACGGGTAAACGTGCCAACAGCCAGGGCAATGACCAGCAGCAAGAATATCACTACATATTGACTCAACAGGTCTTTTGATTGTGTTGCTAAGCCTTGGTCGATCAGTAAGCGGATACCTTGGCCGATTGATAAGGTGATCATTGCCGTAAACAATAACGCCAGCAAGCTGTAGATGACTTGTCGTTGATAGGGTGCGACAAACTGTGCCGCCATTTTGATGGCTTGCCAGCGAGTTCTGGGGTTAGGAAGATGATCTGTCATAATGATTAATGAATTGGGAAAGAGGCCGGTGCATTATGAGTCATGAGGCGAGGTATGACCGGTTTTGATTGTGATCGGTTTGTTGAAATGATTAAAGCCTGCCTATAATTTCTAACAGTTTAATTTATTTTCTTGTGCGCGGTGATAAAGATGGTTTTACCCAACAATTTGAAGTAGGTATGAAGATTTCTAAACTTGAGTTTTGCAGGAGATGAAACTAAAGCTATTGATCCTTACTACGAGGAGAGCGAATGGTGACTTGTATCTGTCACCGCGGATCAGGTGGAAGTGTAGTTTCTTGAGTAACCAGAGACTAATAAATATCGCTGTGAGGCGCTCGAATCAGATTTTTTGATTTGTTTCTGATTCTTGTATAGCAGAATTTTAAGCCTTTGACACTGATGTGAAAAGTGTCAAAGGTGAGCCTTAATTATTTACGCAATAACATCTAGATTTAATGAGAATGCAGCTTGTACGCCTACCAGACTGACGGAGAAGTCTGCAGCACCGATAACATCTGCAACCATGATGTTTGTAGTACTGTCGAATGATAATTGAGCAAGTGCAAATGCCTGATCTCCCGCGATAGTTTGATTTGCGTCTATGCCTGAGATGTCAATTTTGTCCCCTTCGCTCCAGGTGAAGTTGAAGATTGTATCTCTTGTAACTGCATTAGGGCTTCCGATCACTGAGTTGAACTTGAATGTATCTGCTCCCGCTCCACCTGTCAGGCTATCCTGACCTAATCCACCAAAGATGACATCATTGCCATTACCACCATTGATGGTGTCATTGGCGCCCTCACCATCGATGGTATCATTACCGTCTCCGCCGTTGATGGTATCAGTGCCGCCACCGCCAAAGATAGTGTCAGCATTTGTTCCGCCATTGATGATATTGGCAGCGCCGGTACCGGTAACGGTGTTGGGGCCATTGCCCATGTTGATATTCTCAAAATTGGTATAGCTTTCCCCGTCGAAATTGGTCAGTCCGGTTGTCATATTGATTGTATAAGGCCCATTCCAGGCTGTGTGGTCGATGGTGTCGATGCCTGTTCCGCCATCCATGGTTTCATTACCTACACCTGAGAACATCAGATCATTGCCCGCATCCCCATTATAGGTGCCGCTATCTCCGTCGGCGTGAATGGTGTCGTTGCCATCGCCGCCATTCAACGTATCAACGCCTGCGCCGCCATCAATGACGTCATTACCGCCCCCACCGCTGATGACATTGTTAGCGGCATTGCCGGTAACGGTGTCATTGCCATTGCCCATGAGTGTATTTTCGAAATTGGTGTAGATTTCCCCGAAAAAGTTGGTCAGTCCGTTTACCATATTGAAAACATAGGTTCCATTGAAGGCCCGATGGTCGATGGTATCGATGCCTGAACCTCCATCCATGGTTTCTCCACCATTAACCGACGAGAACATCTGATCATTTCCGGCATCGCCATTATAGGCTCCGCCATCGCCGTCGGAACGGATGGTGTCATTGCCACCGCCGCCGTTTAACTGATCAACACCCGCGCCGCCCGTTAGATTATCGTTGCCCGTGCCGCCGAAGATAATGTCGTTACCGCCGCCGCCATTGATGGTGTCATTGCCGCCTAAACCATTAATGGTGTCGTTGCCAGCGGTTGGAAAGCCGGAAACGCCGGCGGAAATAAAGCCCGGCGTGATCGTATTATTACCATTTGTTCCATTGATTAGTGCCATTTTGAATCTCCTTAAAATCAAATCACAAAATTAATTACCTGTTGATAGTCTTACTTCATTGTGTGCTATCAACATCGTGAAAAAATATCTATCTAATATTAGCTTATGTAATTTCAATAGATCTGAATTACAGAATCATAGTAACTACCATAAATTACAAAATCATGATAGCTGATATAAATCAATTAATATATAAAAAATATGCAAAAAATATCCTGAGAATCTTGGGGTAAGTATTCGAATCTTAGAGAATTTTAAGATCAGATTTCGTCCATAATTCGTTTATTGATATTGACCGTCAGCGAATGATGATGAAGCAAGTCACTTTTTTGCCGTCACATATGCTTTAAAATGGAACTGTCGATGGTGACTTATTGCTACCAGTATGGTAACAAAATTGCGCTTTAGCCGGGATAAGTTGCTTGTAATAATTGCAGATTTACTTCGAAAAATATTAGATTCTATTTAATTTCTATCCATTAGAGTAATTCGATTCGGCTGGTGGGGTAATTCTGGTGAATATAAAACCCAAAACTACGAAATTATAAAAATGAAATCAATTTTCTTTCTTTTTAGAAGAATTTGGCCGGTCATTGTCATGTTTCTAGTACTTGCCTTATCCTTTTATGCCTACGTTGATTCTGAGAAGCTAGTCAAGCAAATGTATAGCCAGCGTATTGATGCCATTAATTTAGCCAATGAATTACATCAGAGCTCGAATGAGTTGACCCGGATGGTTAGAACTTATGTTGTGACGAGTAATTTACGTTTTAAAGAATACTTTCAAGAGATACTGGATATTCGTGATGGGGTCAAACCGAGACCGCCACAAGGCAGCTTTATCCATTGGGATTTTGTAGTTGCGGATATCCAGCTACCGCATTCCGGAAGCGGGCAAAAGATTTCATTATTGGAGTTGATGCAACAATCAGGTTTTACTGACTTGGAGCTCGATAAAATGCAGGAATCCAAAATATTGTCAGATAATCTGGCCAGACTGGAATTGGAAGCAATGAAATTGATTGAGACAGCTGATTATTCGAATATTGAGTCCGCTCGTACCGAAGCCATTCAAATGTTGCATGATGAGAGTTACCATCAGGCCAAAGCGGCGATCTTGAAGCCGATTGATGAGTTTTATCATCTGATGGATGAGCGTACGCAGACCGCTATCATTACCGCCGACAATAACGTTTTAATATTTAAAGTATTGTTCATTGCAACAAGCTTACTGGTAGCTTTTATCATATTACGATTTTCAAAAACATTGTTCATGACATTGGGAAGTTCTGCAATGGAAATTCACATGTTGATTCAGAAAATCGGCAAAGGTAATTTTAATACAAGAATCCCAACCGAATATGGTATGAAAGGTAGCGTTCTCCATGGTTTGCTGCTGCTCCAAGATAAGTTGCAGGTTCATGAAATGGAGCAAAAAAAGAATGAAGAAAAATTACGGATTGCGGCAATTTGTTTTGAATCACACGATGGTATCCTGATCACTGATGGTAATGGCGTTATTTTAAGTGTCAATAAGGCATTTACAGATATTGCAGGCTATACGCCTGAAGAAATAGTGGGAGAAATGCCGCATATTCTTAATTCCGGTCGTCATAGTCTGGAGTTTTATCACGAGATGTGGGATTCTATCGACCGTACCGGCTATTGGCATGGAGAAATCTGGAGTCGACATAGAGATGGCGAGATCTTCGCCAAATGGCTCAATATTACTGCTGTAAAAACAAAGGATGGAATCGTTTCGCACTACATTGGCCTGTATTCTGATATTTCTGAATACAGGCAGGCACAAGATAAAATCAGAAAGCTGGCATTCTTTGATCAATTGACTGATTTACCCAATCGATTTCTTCTGAGCGAGCGTCTAAAGCAGGTTTTGCATGCTGCCAACCGCAATAAAAATCACTATGCGTTGCTCTTTATCGACCTGGATAATTTTAAATCTCTGAATGATACGCTTGGACATAGCATAGGCGATCTGCTGTTGAAGCAGGTGGCACAGCGTTTGTCCCTCTGTGTGCGCAAGGAGGATACCGTGGCGCGACTGGGTGGTGATGAATTTGTTATCTTGTTGATGAACCTGAACGAGAATACGAATGAGGCGATAGCCCAGTCGGGAACGGTATGCAAGAAGATTATTTTGACGCTTAACCAACCTTATCAACTGCATGATTCTTCATTCCGCTGCACATCCAGTATTGGTGTGACTCTGTTCAGTGATAATCAGTATCCTCTTGAAGATCTGATGAAACAGGCTGATCTTGCTATGTACAGGTCAAAAGAAGCGGGGCGTAATACCTTTCATTTCTTTAATCCGGAAATGGAATCTATTGCATTAAAACGATCCATCTTTGAAAAGGATTTTCTTGCCGGGATTGAAGAGAATCAATTTGTATTGTATTACCAGATTCAAGTGACGGATGGTGCGCAGGCAATCGGTGCTGAAGCATTATTGCGCTGGCAGCATCCTCAGCACGGCCTGATGCTCCCAGGCGATTTTATTCAGTTGGCTGAGGAGACCCAGGCGATACTGCCTTTAACACAATGGGTTATTGAAACCGCGTGCAATCAACTGGCTAAATGGAGTAGTCAGCCAGAGTTTGCGCATCTTGTTATCGCAGTCAACATCAGTCCGCAGCAGTTTCGACAGCATGATTTTGTGGATCAAGTGATTGGTGTAATTAGGAGAATTGGTATTAACCCACAGCGATTAAAATTGGAGTTAACCGAATCTTCGTTGATCCACGATATGGATCAAATGATCGATAGAATGTCTGCATTAAGGTGTGCAGGTATAGGCTTTTCTCTGGATGATTTTGGTACCGGTTTTTCTTCATTGTCTTATCTGAAACGCTTGCCGCTGGATCAGTTGAAGATTGATAAATCTTTTGTGCGCGATGTGTTAACGGATCCTAATGATGCTTCGATTGCAAAGGCTATCATCATGCTGGCCGGAAGCCTTGAACTGAGTGTTCTGGCGGAAGGAGTGGAAACTGAAGCGCAGCTTGATTTTCTTATCGAATCAGGCTGTCATGCCTATCAGGGGTATTTGTTCAGTAAACCATTGCCTATTGAAGATTTTGAAGAATTGGTGCGGAAAGAATTTTTTACTGAATAGTCTGTTGAGTCCAAGCGATACTAAGCATCAGGAAGACCAGCATCCATTGGGCAATTATCGGGTATTGTTGATTTTTTTCTTATGCCTTCGGGGGATGACAAGGGAACTTTCAACATTCCCCTGTCGGGCTTCATGAAAAGCGAGTTGCTTAATCGTTACGTTTGGTCACTTCCAGCAAATGATAACCAAACTGTGTCTTAACCGGGCCTTGTACCTCACCTACTGGTGCACTGAAAACAACCGTATCAAATTCTTTCACCATTTGTCCGCGGCCAAATTCACCTAAGTCTCCACCTTGCTTGCCGGATGGACATAGCGAATGTTGTTGCGCCAACTGACCGAATTCAGCACCATTCTCGATTTCAGCTTTCAGGTTGTTACACTGCTCTTCAGTTTTTACCAAAATGTGACGCGCACTGGCTCGTGCCATAAGATTCTCCTGTATTTTTAAAAATGAATTTCTGTTACGTGGTACATTTAAGCATAAATCGATGTGCTTGATAAAGCATCATTCCATTCTTATGCGGTTTTCCAAGCAATAGCGTTTCAAAGAATGTAGAAACTATTCCAATACTTAATGGTGTCAGTGCAAATGCTTGAGTTATGTAATGTTAATAAGGCTTACGCCGAAGGGCGCAGGGTGCTGACCGATTTAACTCATACCCTGAAAGCGGGCGAGTATGTCGCTATCATGGGGGATTCAGGTGTGGGTAAATCGACCTTGCTGAATCTGATTGCCGGTTTGGATACGCCGGATTCCGGTGAGATTCGCATTAACGGCGTTACTATTTCGTCGTTGAGTGATGATGCTGCGACGCAACTGCGGCGAGAGCAATTTGGCTTCATATTTCAGGCGTTTCATGTATTACCGCATCTGACATTGTCTCAGAATATTGCTTTACCTTTATTGTTGAATGGAACATCGATAGATCGTGTGGAACAGATGCTGACTGATGTCGGTTTGCATGATCGCGGACATCATTTTCCGCGCCAATTGTCGGGTGGTGAATTGCAGCGTGTGGCGATTGCACGGGCGTTAATCCACCGACCTAAACTGGTTTTGGCAGACGAACCGACCGGTAATCTCGATCCGGATACGGCGCACGAGATTCTTCAGTTAATGCGTGCTGAGATCAAAGCGAATGGCGCGACAGGTATTCTCGTGACGCATTCGCATGCCGCTGCTGCCACGGCGGATTTTGTGTTGTATCTGACCAAGGATGGTTTGCATCCGGTGCAGTCCGGGCATCACGCATGAATCCGGCATTGTTATCTCGCTGGTTGCTTTTCGGCGAATGGCGCGCGCATATTGTGCAAGTCATTGTGGCACTCATCGCCATTGCAATCGGTGTGGCCATGGCATTTTCAATCCATCTGATCAATACGGCGGCATTCAATGAATTTTCCGCGGCCAGTAAAAGTTTGTCCGGGCAAGCGGATTTGCAGGTGCGCGGCCGGAAAGCATTTTTTGATGAGCGGTTGTATTCGCGGCTGGCCAACACTGAAGGCGTCGCGTTAGCGAATCCGGTGTTGGAGCTGGATGTCATGGTACCGGGTAAGCAGCCAAATAGAAATGATCACAAACTGAAAATAATCGGTATCGATATGTTCCGTGCGGCGCAGATTTCACCCGATTTGCTGGGGATGCCCGTGGAAGGAAAACAGATGGATCGTCTGGCGGATGATGCTATTTTTCTATCACCCGCAGCGATGGAATGGTTGCAAATTGAACAAGGTGATTCCCTGCAATTGCATGCGGGCTTGCAAATCATCACGCTGCGCGTGGCGGGCGGTTTGGTGCGAGCACGGGCAGGGCAACGCATTGCGGTGATGGACATCGGTGCGGCGCAATGGCGTTTTCAGCAGCTTGGTTTATTGTCACGAGTCGAGTTGAAACTGAAAGATGGTGTCAATCACGCGGCGTTTAAAGCCAAGCTGGCTGGAGAGCTGGGCGAATCCTATTGGATTGCTGAAGTGACGGATCAGGAAACGAGGGTTGCCAATATGTCGCGTGCTTATCGCGTCAACTTGAATATGCTGGCGCTGGTGGCATTGTTTACCGGTGCATTTCTGGTGTTTTCCACGCAGGCATTGTCAGTCATCCGGCGGCGCCAACAGTTTGCATTGTTGCGCGTGCTGGGTTTCACACGGCAACAACTGCTGCGGCAAATTATCACGGAAGGAGGGATTCTCGGTGTGATTGGTTCAGCACTGGGGTTGGGTTTTGGCTATGCCGTTGCAGCGATGGCGATGCAGTTTTTGGGTGGTGATCTGGGTAGTAGTTTTTTTCCAGGTATCAAACCAAGTATTTATTTTGATCCACTGACTGCATTGATATTTTTTCTGGTGGGTCTAAGCGTGACGATGTTGGGAAGCATCGCGCCGGCATTGGAAGCCGTGCGCGCCAAACCTGCACTGGCATTGAAATCCGGTAGTGATGATGTGGCCATGGCAAAATTATCTTCACCTTGGTTTGCGTTGATTTGTCTATTGGTCGCTTTAGTGTTCACCCAGCTTCCTCCTATATTTGAACTGCCGGTATTTGGTTATCTGGCGATTGTATTGCTGTTGATCGGCGGTATTGCATTGATGCCGCGTTTTGCCGCATGGATTTTTTCGGTTTTGCTGGCTAAATTGCATTTTTGTCGCATGGGTGCTGTTTTTACCTTGGTGTTGGCACGTCTGGCGAATGCGCCTAACCAAGC
Organism: Nitrosomonas sp.; assembly: GCA_017984435.1. Classification (GTDB taxonomy): domain Bacteria; phylum Pseudomonadota; class Gammaproteobacteria; order Burkholderiales; family Nitrosomonadaceae; genus Nitrosomonas. Next base: position 78,738 of record JAGNZK010000004.1, read on the forward strand.
TGCAATCGCACTAGGCGGTATTCTGGCAAGTTTCAGTCTGATGGTTGCAATGGCGATCATGGTGACGAGTTTTCGCGTATCGGTCGATGGCTGGCTGGAACGTGTTTTGCCGGCTGATTTGTACGTGCGTGCTGCTGCAATCGGTGATCAGGGTGGTTTCCAATCCGATGTGCAAAAGGTGATGTCTGAGTTGCCCGATTTTGATCGTGTGGATTTTTTTCGTACGCAGCAATTAACACTGGATGCTCATCGGCCGGAGATTACCTTGATCGCTCGTCCTATTGATCGATCAGATCCGCGTAACACGCTGCCGATGACGGATGACCTGATTGCACCGGGATTATTGTCTGAGAATGTGATGCCTATCTGGGTATCGGAAGCGATGGTTGATTTATATGGTTACCGGGTAGGGGAGAAAGTGACCTTGCCGGTTGGCGCAATATCCAACGAATTTCTGGTTGCCGGTGTATGGCGTGATTATGGTCGTCAATTTGGCGCGGTGCAGATGCAACTGAGCGATTATCAGGGAGTAACCGGGGATTTGAGTGTCAATACCGTGGCTTTGTGGCTGCGAACCGGGATAATTTTGAACGAAGCCATTGCGAACCTACGGCAATTGCCGTTTGGCGCGACGATGGAAATATCCAGATCGAGTGATATGCGTGCATTAAGCCTGGAAATTTTTGACCGGAGTTTTGCGGTGACTTATTTATTGGAACTGGTAGCGGTGGTTATCGGCCTGTTGGGCGTGGCGGCCAGTTTTTCTGCGCAAACGTTGGCGCGTGCCAAAGAGTTTGGCATGTTGCGACATATCGGTGTGATGCGCAGGCAGATTTTTACGATGCTGGCGACTGAAGGTGGTTTGTTAACTACACTTGGCATTGGATTGGGGTTTGTATTGGGATGGGGCATCAGTCTGATTCTGGTTTTTATCGTCAATCCGCAATCTTTTCACTGGACGATGCAGTTACATCTGCCGTGGGGCTGGTTGACGATGATCGCCGTAATTATGTTGGCTTCAGCGGCATTGACGGCACTGTTGGCCGGGCGGCAGGCGGTTTCGGGTCATGTCATACGTGCTGTACGGGAGGATTGGTGATGTTGCAAGGCAAAAATGTCGGCAAGTTTTATTTTTTTCGTTTCGTCAACATAATTATGTTGACGTTAAGCTTATTTGTTGCCGAGACTATCGCTGAATCTCCCCGGTTGTTGCCGGTTGTACCCGATCATCAACTGACTTTTCCGCATGATTATGGCGCGCATCAGGATTTCCGCATTGAATGGTGGTATATCACCGGCTGGTTGGAGACGGAAGATAAGAAGCCATTGGGTTTCCAGGTTACTTTTTTTCGTTATGCAACGGATCAGAACGCTGATAACCCAAGCCGTTTTGCGGCGAAATATTTAATCATTGCGCATCTGGCACTATCAGATCCCGCGGTGGGCAAGTTGATGCATACCGAGAAGACTGCACGTGAAGGTTTTGATCTGGCCTATGCCAAACAGGGTAATACCGATGTGAAATTGGATAATTGGACTTTGGTGCGTGAGGACGATGGGCGCTATCAGGTGGATATGCAGGCCAACGATTTTGGTTTGCAGCTATCGTTGACACCAACACAAATGCTGTTGTTACAAGGAGAGAACGGTTTTTCCCGCAAAGGCCCAAAACCGGAGCAGGCGAGTTATTATTATAGCGAACCGCATTTAAACGTAACCGGTACGGTTTTCCGTCATAACAAACCAGTTGCTGTCAGTGGCCGTGCCTGGCTTGATCATGAATGGTCGACCGCTTATTTGGATTCCGATGCGGATGGCTGGGACTGGGTCGGTGCCAATCTGGATGATGGTTCAGCGTTGATGGCTTTTCAAATACGCGGTAAGAATGGTGATAAAGTTTGGGCCTATGCCGCACTTCGCGATGCGGCGGGTAATGTTACATTCTTCAAACCGGAGCAGGTGGAATTTACACCGACACGTACTTGGCAATCGCCGCATACTGAGGCGGTTTATCCTGTGGCGATGCGTATTCGTACCGGTGAAATTGACTGGCAGCTTACGCCACTGCTGGATGATCAGGAACTGGATTCACGCCAATCAACCGGAGCGGTGTATTGGGAAGGCGCGGTGATGCTCACTAAAGATAATAAGCCGGCTGGCAAGGGCTATCTCGAGCTAACAGGCTATGTAAGACCGTTGGCACTGTGAATGTAATTTATCCGTCCAATTGCGGTTGAAGTTTTGTAATTTTTGTAATAAATATCGGGACATCTAATTTCAATACTTTCATTGTTGGTAAATGTGAGTTAGAATTTGTGGGCATAATAATCAGAGCGGTATATGATTATTGCGAAATAAATAGTAGACTCAGTTCCTTAGGTTGATGATTAATATAATAAATGGAACAGAGAGAGTTACATGATCACAAAAGCTTGTGATTGTGAAAGTAGGGGGGTCGATGTTATCGGCTTTAGTTAAGTAAGTAAATGTTAGTAAACGAAATCCATTAAATAAGGAGATAAGTTATGAGCGAAGTTAATAGAAGAGAAACAGACGCGCAAGTTCTGAGATTGTTCTTCATTTCAACAGCAGTATTCGTTGTTATTGGTGCAGTTGTTTACGGCGTATTCTAAACTGATTAATCTTTATTAATGTCTGTATGCGGTTTAAGTTTTGTGAATTATTAATGTATTTACTTTATCAAAACTTATTTCATCACACTAAGTGATCTGCAGAACGGAATCAGTTAAGCACGTACAAGTAGAAATATAAATGCCCATTTATTGGATTAATCCAATAAATGGGCATTTGTCATTTTGCAGTATTATTAAAAATCACTTCTGTAATTTTTAATGGAGAGATACAAGCAGCGACTCTCCAGGGTTTTCTAGAACTCCCCGTCTTTAATATAAGGCTGTGACCACAGAATAACTTGCATCAGCACAGATTTACGCCAGGCATCCTGCATACGATCGACATCATCACGTGAGTGACCGCCTTTTTCCAGGAATGGTCGAAGCGTTGTTGTAATGGGAATGAGGAGTGCAAAAATGTAGTGTAAATGGATAATGGGCACTGCTTTTACATTATCTGTACGGTTCTTCTTGGAACTATGATGACGCAACCCGATCTCGTATTGGTAGTTGAGCCAATTCTGATCGTATTCGGCTTTTGCAGTATCCAGAATCCATTGACCAAAGCGTTTACGCACTCCACCCAGATAATCCATGTTGGGCTGGCCGTCCGCTGCGTTGGTAAAATAATGTAACAGGAAAGGTGTAGAACCGACAAAGCCATACCATACATCCAGAATCTGCTCAGTTTGGTCTTTGAGTATGTCATGCGACATTTTCAGGTAGCGTACATCATCATCGCCAAACAGGCTGGCTTGTTTCAGCTTGGCAAAATCATCCAGGGACACTGGGGATTTTTTGAGTTCAGGATTGCCATAAGTGTAGCCAGGTATATTTGTAGTTGCCATAAAATTTCCTTATTGAGAAATGTTAATCATCATAGGTAACAGCATTTTTCGTTACACTATCCATTAAATATCATGCGGTTATGCAATGAATTCCGGTCAAATTATATAGGAAAATGATCCCGTTGAATATTTGCATGGCGGATTCTACAGGATTGATAATGTGTGTGAGCATACTTTTAAGTGCCGATTCAGTCTGTGCGTGCGTTCAATAGATCATCCAGCCAGTTTTTCCAGTGCTGATATTTCTCTGATAATGCGCTGTTTCTGTGTGCAATGATAATTTGCTTGGCGTGCTGGTGGTTTTTTATTTTAAGCCCACAAGCGAGTAGGGCAGCACCTTGTAGGCTTGTTTCCTTTTGTTGTAAGTGAAAAACCGGGAAGGGCACGCACTGGGCGATGCCGTGTTGCAGGCAAGGCAATTCGGATAAGCCGCCTGATAGGTAAACTTCGGTAAGCGGGGCATGGTGGTGAAAATCTTCCAGGATACGTGCAACGCGGAAAACAATGGCTTCGAGCATCAGTGCGGTGATTTGTTGTGTGCTCAAATCTGCAACCGATTGGGAGAAATAAATGCCCCAATCCTTGCGAAAATAGGGTGCGCCTAACCCGCTGGGTTCCGCTAGGCAAAAAATATCGTTATTTGCCAAGTCTTCACTGCAACAATCCTGTACCGGATAAGGCGCCAGCGCGGCAGCGATGGAATTGAGTGTGCCTTCAACGGCAAATTGCGCTTGCTGGTTGTCATTTTGATAAACCAGTGTTTGTAGATAACCATCAAGTGCGAATGCATCTTTGGCAACGGATCGGATCACAAAACCGCCTGTACCAAGATTAACCAGAGCCGTGGTTTGACTATCGGTCAGGCTGGCGATCAGGGCAGCTGATTGGTCGCCGACACTGGTTTGCAAGGTTAAGCCGATATGCGGTAATGGTACGTTCAACCCGGTCGAGGGTTTGATGTGCGCTAAAATCGAGCGCGGAATATCGAATAATTTGCATAATGTGTCTGACCATTGTTGCTGGTGAATATCCATCAATAAGGTGCGTGCGGCCATGGAAGCGTCGGTGAGAAAATGTTGACCACGCGTCCAGCGCCAGATCAGAAAAGTATCCAGCGTACCTGCCAGCCATTCGCCATGAACAAGTTTCTCGCGCCATGCCGGATTCTCTTGCAACAAAACATTGAGTTTGGGCGCAAAGTAATAGGCAGTCAGCCGCAAACCGGTCAGTTTGTGAATGGTGTCTGTCGAAGCATGCAGGCGATCGCAACAGCTTGCTCCCCGGTCATCCTGCCATGAGATTAAGGGTGTTACCGGATTGCCACTGGCTTTATCCCAGATCAGAAAGGAGGAGCGCTGACTGCACAATCCCAAAGGAGGCATGTCGCCGGTTTGTGCCGCGCATGCTGTAAGCACTTGTTCGGCAACTTCGGCATAGTCCAGTGCATTACTTTCATAGCGCCCATCGTGGCTGTCGATGGCAGGTGCAGGTTGAGTGACAATGTGCTGGAGATTTCCTTGATGGTCCATTAAAGCGGCTTTAATGGATGTGGTGCCTAGGTCGAGGGCGATGGCCGAAATCAATGTGTGATCCATTGCTTGCAGCAGTGCTCAACTTCCTGGTGCAACCGCATATCATCCCACTGCATAATATTGGCCACGCGCTGGGCGATTTGTGCTAACTGGTTTTTTGTCAGTCTGGTCAGAATGAGTAATGGCAGGCGGCGGCGCAACAAATCGTCCAGATGGATGACCATTTCGGTAGACGCACAGTGCATCAGGTCAGCATCAATGAATGGCAGCGATGGAATGATTCGTTGTGCTAGATCCGCATCCATTTCGATACTACGAAAAATGTCGTCGATGCGTGTGCCATGGCGGCGCAGCAGCCATCGCGCACTTTCTGCATCAATACCCAATTGCGCTGCCCGGCTCTGCGTACGAGCAGACCATGCCGGAAAATTTTCCTGTGGCGCCCATGGGAACAATCTACCTTGGGTCGCACAGAGTGAGGAAATGCCTAGTTGCGCACACACCGTGTCGACGATACGCGCAGCATCTTGACGCGATGAAGTTATTTTTCCACCAATTGCATAATGCGCGCCGTTGGGAGCGGATTTTAATTCCCAGTCGCGGCTGATCGCTGAGGGTGAATCAGACGAAACGGCCTGAGACTGCTGTTTAAAAACGCGCACCCCGGCAAAGCAACCGATGATGTCGTTTTTTGTCCAAGGTGTTTTCAGATAATCGTTGGCGGCTGCAAGCAAATAAGCAATATCGCTGTCATCGGCAGCGACTTGTTCCACATTGCCTGTGAAATCGGTATCCGTTGTGCCCAGCAGCGTCAAGCCATACCAGGGGATCATGAAAAATACTCGACCATCCGACCGGGCTGTCAGCAACAGCGCCTCATCGTTCAACACGGCAGGCATTACCAGATGAATTCCCTTGGCGAGACGGCACCATGCCTGGCTTTGCGTTTCTTTTGACAGCCACTGGCCGGTTGTGAAAACAATTTGTCTGGCGCTGATTTTTTGTTCGGTTTGCGTGAGCTGATCCTGAATGATTGCACCATCCGCTTTCCCATTGGTTTCCAGCAATTGAATCAGTGTGCAGTAGTTGATGCAACTCGCACCGGCATCCAGTGCCCCTGCGATCAGCTCCAATACCAGCCGCGCATCGTCGGTTTGCGCGTCGGCATACGTAAAGCCGCCTTTGAGCGCATGTGGATTGAGTAAAGAAAAGTGTTCGGTGAATTGCTGTGGATTGAAATAATGGTGGCGCATTTGCAGATCGGTATCGCCGGCCAGGAAGTCATACAATGTTAAGCCTAATTTTAGTTGCAGCCGATTCATGCGCTGTTGCGCGTAGATGGGTATTCCAAAACGTAATGGCCACACGCGGTGAGGTGCTGTGTGCAACAGCATGGTCCGCTCTTTGAGCGACTTGCTGACCAGTTTGAAATCATAGGTCTCCAAGTAACGCAAACCGCCGTGAATTAATTTGCTGGACGCGGATGATGTGGCGCTGGCCCAGTCGCTTTGCTCAATAATGGCTACTTTGAGGCCACGCAGTGCGGCATCATACGCAGTCCATGCGCCATAGATGCCGCCGCCACAAACCAGAAGATCGAAAGGTTGATTGTGTAATGCGGCGAAATCTCTTTTCATTGATCGCGCAGCATCAGCGCTTTATGGGGCAAGTCACTGATGAGAATATCAACGCTCAATTGCAGCGCTTTATGGATTTCGGTATCGCTATTGCAGGTATAAACGGCGACACACTTGCCATGATCACGCAACACATCGACAATAGTGCGATCCAGAGTCTCAATAGGTAGACAAAACCCATAAAGAAAAGCATGCGTGTTGAATAGTTGGCGTGCATCCGCGATAGTTTGGTGGGTTTCAAAGTTGTAAATCAAGGGAGATGCCGGTTTGTATTGATGTGCATATACTAGGCTGGCAAGATTGAACGAGGAAACCATGATGCGTTGCTCAGGATTCTGGCCGATCAGATCCAATGTCTGGCGGATTTTTAATTCGTGACGGGAAACCGGTTCCCAATCACGATTCTTGACTTCAATCAATAAACGACAGCGTTTGCGGTAAGCGGCCAGAAAATCCTGCAGCGTCATGATACCTTCGTTTGCGGATTCTGGATTGATCAGTGCTTGGAGCTGGTGATAATCAAAATCGTCAATGCGCTTATCATTCAATCCAATTTTATTGAGAAAGCGATCATGCCAAAGTACAGCAACTTCATCCCGGCTTAGCTGCACGTCGGTTTCAATGCCATCAATGGCATAACCCAATGCTTTATCAAAAGCATTCCAGGTATTTTCCATTGCTTCCGTATTGGCACCGCGATGCGCGAATATCAGGCAATTCTCCGATTGATGACGATTTTGTTCTGACATCTTGTCGATGATTGACTATTGCGTTGCTGTTTGCAGTACCGCAATCATGGCCGGATCCCGGGTCATTTCAACTGCGGTTTTTCCTGTTTTGCTTTTGATTTTTGAATTCGCACCTTTCGCCAGCAACATTTTCACCGCATCAACGTGATCATGTAAAGCAGCCCACATCAGTGCGGTAATACCATCATCATTTTGTAAATCAATTTGGGCATTATTTTCCAGCAATATTTCGATGACCGGTGTATGCCCGTTTTGTGCGGCCAAGATGAGCGGTGTGAAGCCATTGGCGGCTTTATGATCGATTTGGGCACCATGCTTGATTAATGCTTTGGCTACATCGGCGTTACCCATCAACGCTGCAAGCGTCAACGCGGTAGCGTCATTTTTATCTTTTAAATCGATTTTGGCGCCCTTTGCCAATAATGCATTGACAATGTCGGTATATCCACCTTGGGCAGCAATATACAATGCCGTGGTATCGTTGGCAGCCAGCAAATCAATGGGAGCATTTTTGGCTAATAATGTTTTGACGATTGCGGTGTGCCCATTGCGAGCGGCCATGTATAGTGCAGTGGTATTGTCGGAGGCCTGTACATCAATTTTTGCACCTTTTTCCAGCAATTTGTCGACTATGCTTGCTCTACCCTCTAATGCCGCAATCATTAAGGCGGTTACTTTATCTTTGGTTTGTAAGTTAATGTTGGCGCCTTTTGCCAACAGAGCATCGACTATACCTTCGTGTCCTTTTTGTATTGCCAGCATCAGCGCGGTGATACCATCGGTAGTCTGCACATCAAACTGAGCGCCTTTCGCCAATAATGCAGTGACAACATCGGCGTGACCATTTTTTGCGGCGATAATCAATGCCGTAGCGCCACCGGCATTTTTCAGATCCACATTCGCACCCTTTTCCAGTAATAGATGTACGATATCTGCGTGTCCATATTGGGAAGCGATGATCAGAGCACTAAACCCCATCTCATTTTGATAATTAATGTTGATGCCCTTTTCCAATAATTGCTTGATTGTTTCTGATTTTGTGGAAAAAGCAGCTTTGAGAAATTCGGTTTCGTCTTCGGTGGCGGCGTTGGCAACAGGGATTGATAGAATGGTCGCAATGACTGAGGAAATAAAGAAGTTGCGCGCATACTTAACCATGTTTTTTATATCATTCATCTATTACACCTATATAGTAGAGCTTGTTATTATCAATTTTCAGGATTTATTGCCAGGATTGCTGATCAATTTATTATGTATTGATGAGAATAAATTGTTGGTTCTCATTATTGATATTTTAACTCAGAAATACTTATTCTTAGGTTTTATTGGTTGGAGGGTGAGCGTATTATTTTTATCAGTCGGATGCTGCGGAATAGATAATTGATGTTTAGCTGATTGTCCTGAGAATTGATGACTAACAAATTCAATGAAGCATATTTATGAAAAGAGAGGTGGCGCCATGAAATTAGTGATGATATCGATCACAGGATTGATGTTGCTGGGGCTGTCTGCTTGTTCCAGCACAAAACCCATTTTGTATCCCAATTCACATTTCCAATCAGTGGGAAAGGAAACTGTGGAACGGGATATCGAAGCTTGCAAGCAATTGGCGGAATCATCGGGCGCTCAAGAGGGAAGTGGAAGAACAGGTAATGTAGCGACCAGTACAGCCATGGGTGCTGGCGTTGGCGCTGCGAGTGGCGCTGTCGGTGGTGCTATTTATGGCTCGGCTGGCCAGGGTTCTTTAGTTGGTGCGGCTAGCGGTGCGGTAGCGGGGTTACTTCGAGGAATCTTTTATTCGGCAAGGCCTTCGCAGCCGAATCAAGCTTACGCGAACTTTGTATCCCGATGTTTGCAAGAAAAAGGCTACGAGATTACAGGTTGGCAATAGCGTGATGACCCTGAAATCCCGCAATGTAGTATCTGATAGGTAACAGCAGGTTGTTATATCAATATATCTGTATTTCTTTCTTGATGATTCTATTCAAATTTTAGAATTATGGGGAAAAACTGTGCGTAATCCTTAGTTCTTCATTCATTTTGGCATGGTATCAATAGGCTATCTTTAAAAAAATAGAAATGGAGATTGATTGCAATGAGCAAAGAGCTTTCTTTTGATGATGAAGATGGTGTTTATCCTGTTGATGATGAAGCGTACGAAGATGATGCTCTAATGGATAGCAAAATTCCAGTAGGTCGTTTTGCAAGGATTATTGATGAATTCGAAGCAACCAAGGATGATTTTGATGATGACGATGAGAGCGATATCGACTTCGATTCACTAGGATTGCATTAGTCTTTCAGCCCTATAGCTTCTTAATTACGGGAAACTGAAGGTGAAAATTTTTTCTCCTTGTGAATGGAATAGCATGTTTGTCGTGATTAGGTTTTTTTCTTGGTTTTGTATAATTTCTCAGCTGCATTTTTAAGTTTTGTAGCTTTTTGAGGAGCTGTGCATATTCGAGTGAGGAAAGATCTTGAGTTAACTTTTAACACGTTGAAATTCTATGTTTTAAGTAAGCAAGGAGACCAGATGAAGTTCACTGTTGATGATGCGAAGGTTACTGCCCCTGTTGATGCCGATATTGAAGATGAGAGTGTTCTGGCGGACGGTATGACTCCGGATAGTCGACTTGTTAAGCTTATTGATGAGCTAGGGATTATCAGTAATGACTTTAAGAATGATGGGAATCTCAATAAAGAATGCATCCGAATATCTCTAGGGTTGTGTTGACAGCCGGATTGTCTTGCTTTATTAATTACTATCAATTGAAAGGCAAGGCGCATTTTCTCAATACGCTATGATATCGCTATTTCACTGGTAGATTGATCTGCGTGCACACAATTACGTCCTAGCTTTTTTGCATTGTAAAGTTGTTGATCTGCTAAACAAATCAATTCATCCAAAGATATTTGGATATTATCGGTGTGTGCCACACCAAAGCTTGCAGTGAATGTAAGTTTTTTTCCTTTAGTGGTTATGAATTGAATAGTAGAGATTTTTTTGCGTAACCGATTTGCGATGGTTACGGCATCTATCAATTTGGTTTCAGGTAAGAAAATAAGAAATTCTTCGCCTCCCCAGCGTGCCAGGATGTCTCCACTACGCGCTGCTTTCTGTAAGGTTTCTGCAAAGAGTACAAGAACTTGGTCTCCTAGCGCATGACCGTAATTGTCATTTAGCAATTTAAAATTATCAATGTCGATCATTATGACTGATGCATGGTTGTTGTTTCGTAAACCCAATGCCCAGATCGGCTGAACAAGTTTATAAAATGATCGGCGATTATTCAGATTGGTCAGAGAATCAATGCCAGCCATTTTTTCGGCAACCAGTTTTTCGTTCTGGTTAATGTTAAAGCGCTCGGCGAGTGCAAGCGCAAGTAAAATGGCATCGGCCATCATGCCAATTTCAGTTGCACGGTAAGTCAATAAATTAAGGGGAACGAATCCCCATATCGCATTTGCTGTAACAGCACCACCACATATCGTAGAAATCGACGCCAACAGATAATACTTCGCAAATCGATTCCCTACGTGCAGAGAAATGATACCTAATATGGCCATGAGACCGAAAGTGAGGAAGATAAAAGTAAGTGATACCAGGAGTGCTATTACATAGCTGCCGGTGAATGCTGATAGCAGTAATAATGCACTAAATCCCACACAACTCCAGATGACTATGCGATAGATCCGCGGGAAAGCGACTCTGATATTCAGGAAATCTAATGCAAATATCAATCCGCTGACGGAGCAAGCGGTGATCAGAACGGGGCTTGACCATTGCTGCCACACGGGTGATTCTGGCCACAACCATTGATATCCGTGACCTGTATAAGCAATGTTCAATATTAAAAAGAATAAGAGATAAATCGAATAAAGCAGATAGGCACTGCTCTTTAGTCCGATATAGAGCATGAAATTATAAGCGATCAGCGCTAGTATGATGCCGTATACAAAACCATAGCTATATCCTTGCAGCATTTGCCTGTCGGCTATATCTTCGCTATTCATGAAGTAAATGGGTAAAACCATTGCATCAATTGACTCGATCCGGATCAGGATAGTGGTTTCACCGTGTTCAAAATGATGGCCTGTTACAAAGAATCGGTGCTTGATGGGGCGCTGGGAGAATGCCAAGCTGTCACCCGTGTGATAGCTACTGATTAATTGGTTTTCCTGAAGAAAATAAACATCGATTTTGTCTAACCATGGAGTTTCAAACAGAAGGTTGCGATGAATTATATGGTGCTCGGAGTTTTTGACTTGCAGGGCAAGCCATATTGGTTTCGAATCAATCCCAAAATTAATGATGGCATGATTTGATGAAGAAAAATGTCCATTCCTGAAGGCTTCTAAAGCATCGTCTAGATTTAAGTGAGTATCTCCGCTCTGATGAATCTGAATATATTGCCCCATTGTTTCTTTGTATTCTTGGGAAACGTCAATTGTTTCAGCACTTGACGACGAAATCCAAAAAAACATTACGATGATGGTGATAGGCAATAGGGAGAGTTTTTTCATGCAGTACATTATTATAGTTAGATCATAGTGAGGATATGCAGCGGTTTGCAGCAAGATGACTTAAGTAGTCCGCCCTGAACAATTCTATTTTCAGGCATAAGCGCCAGCAAGACGATGATTGGTTCTGTGACCTGGAGGGTGTCCTAGATTTTGTGTAAATGGTTGTTAATGAGGGTGTCCTAGATTTTGTGTAAATGGTTGTTAATAGTGCCGAGGCATTCTTTCGTTAAATTGAATAGTAAACCTGTTTAGTGCAGGCTTCCAATCTTTAAGTGGCATAGACCATTTTTTGG